>JAMCTE010000001.1 GCA_023381015.1 Patescibacteria group bacterium
TTTGGCGACAGCCGACCGGTGATCGACATAAGATCTTTGCGGAACTAGTAAAACATCGTCATAAGTCAAACCCTCATTGATCTTCATAGTAGGATATTTTTGTTTCTTTCCGCGGCAACGGAAACTATTGAGATGGGAACTTTTAATTGTTTCTCTACGAATCTAAGATAGATCTGAGCCTCTTTGGGCAAATCGGTAAATTTTTTCACTTCGGAAATGTCTTTTCTCCAACCCATAAATTCTTTATAGATAGGCTTGCACTTGGCAAAATCGTTCATTAATGCCGGCACCTCCCGAACTATTCTTTTGCCAATTTTGTAACCGACGCAAACACTTATTTTATCAACTGCCGAGAGGACGTCAAGTTTTGTGATCGCCAGATAGTCAAATCCGGAAAGACGGACGGCTGTCCTGACAAGACAAAGGTCCAACCAACCGCAGCGGCGCGGCCGCTTTGAAACCGTCCCGAACTCGCCGCCGACTTCCCTGATTTTCTGTCCAACCGAGTCAAACAGTTCCGTCGGAAACGGCCCGTTCCCGACTCTGGTGGTATAGGCCTTGACCACTCCCAGGGAATAAATTTTTTGCGGCGCGATACCGACATAAGGGAACACTCCTCCGGAAACGGTGTAGACAGCCGTTGTATAAGGATAGGTGCCAAAAATACCGTCGAGGAATGTCCCGTGGGCGCCTTCGAAAAGGACCTCACCTGTTTTTATAGTCTGGGAAACAGCTAACGAAACGTCACCCAGATACTTTTTCAGCTTTCTGCCATAGACGCCGTAATCTTTGTATATTTCATCTATGCTTGTATCGAATTTCTGTCCGTAGACTTTTTCTATCTGAAGTTTTTTCAGGGGAAAAATCAATTCTAGGCGTTGTTTCAAAGCTACAGGTGAAATCAAATCTTCGAAGCGGACTCCGAAGCGGTTATTCTTGTCCTCATAACAGTAACCGATGCCAAGATGAAGGCTGCCGGTGGCTTTTTTACCCTTCCAGGCTTCGGTCGCGGCATCCAATGCTTTGTGATAAGGCATGACGATGTTGACGCGCGGGTCGATCATCAGATCGACCTTGATTTTCTTTTTTTCGAAAAAAGCAATCTCATCAAGCAAAACTTTAGGATCGATTACGACGCCTTGGGAAATAAACAGTTTCCTTTGGTGTACCACACCCGACGGCAAAAGAGAGAGTTTGAACTTTTCTCCGTGTAAAACAACCGAGTGCCCGGCGTTATTGCCTCCGTTGTAACGGATGACGTGAGTGGCTCGGTCGGAAAGCAGGTCGACAACTTTGCCTTTTCCCTCATCGCCCCACTGGCTGCCGACGACGACGAGAGGGAATTTTATCTTCATTTTCTTATGATATTGGCTTCTCTTTCCGCTCCAACCGAAACCAACGCAACGGGAATTTTTAAAAATTTTTCGATGAACTGAATATAATTTTGGCAGTTTTTTGGCAGTTTTTCGAAACGGCGCACCTGGCTGATGTCTTCTGACCAACCGGGGAAACTTTTGTAGACCGGATTCAACTTCGCCAATTCCAAATAACCACAGCTGCTGGCAGGAATATCTTTTCCCCCATATTTATACCCAACGCAAACCTTGACCTCTTTTAATCCGGAAAGAATGTCGAGTTTCGTCAAAACAATCTTGTTGGCTCCAGTCAAACCGGTTGTAAACTTGACGGCTTCAAGGTCTAGCCAACCGATGCGGCGCGGCCTGCCGGTGGTTGTCCCGTATTCGTGTCCCCTATCCCTGATTTCGTCGGCGGTTTTGCCAAACAGTTCGGTCGGCAACGGCCCAGCGCCGACTCTTGACAGATAGGCTTTCACAACGGCCCAGGTATTATCAATTTTATTTTCCAGAATGCCGCTTCCGGTGTTGACGGCGCCGCTTATTACGTTGCTGCCGGTCGCAAAAGGATATGGAGAAAAATCAACGTCGAGCATGACGCCGTGAGCGCCCTCCAAAACGATGTTTTTTTTAGCGGCAACGGCTTCCTTGAGCACCTGGTAACTATCTTTTATGTAAGGCAGTAATCTTGTCCTGATTTTTTTGTAAACTACCAGGGCTTTTTTGATGTCGACTGGTTTAACACCAAACAGCTTCAAAATCTTGTTTTTTATTTTCGCCTGGAACTCGAACTTCTCGACAAAACTGTCCCAATTGACCAGCTCGTAGAAACGGATGCCGTTATAGGAAACCTTGTCGGCAAAAGTCGGACCGATCCCCCGCCTGGTCGTTCCCAGTTTGTTTTTTCCCCTGGCGTTTTCATAAGCTTCATCGAGAGCCTTGTGATAAGGCATGATCAGATGGCAGCGGTCAGAGATTATCAATTTATTTTTGAGGCTGATGCCGTCCTTTTCAACCAAGTCGATCTCTTCGATCAAAACCTGGGGATCGACGATCACGCCATTGGCAATCACGCCAACAACGCGTCTGTTCAGGATGGCCGATGGAATCAAGTGAAATGGATATTTTTTATACCCGATAACGACCGTATGACCGGCGTTGTTACCGCCGTGGAACCTGACGGCAACGTCTGCCGTTTTCCCTAAGAAATCCACCACTTTACCCTTGCCCTCATCCCCCCATTGGGAACCAACGATTAAATTGATCATCTAAAAAGTAAAATTATAAATTATCCACTAATTTTTCGGCGTAACCAGTATATTTTTCCGGCGTCAAACTATTCAATCTTTTATCGTCATCAAGCCCCAAATCTCTTAATAGTCTTATGTAGCTGTCTTTATCGATGGTTTTTCCCCTCATCAGTTTTTTCATCTTTTCATATGCCTCGTCATCATTATTAAGCCTCATGACGGTCTGTATTGCTTCAGCTAGAATCTCCCAATGATTATTTAGTTCGTCGCGAAGAAGTTTTTCGTTGGGAAAAATTTTTCCGATACCGGCTTGAAGGCTTCTCCATCCCAACAAAGAATAAGCCAGTGCTTCACCTAGATTTCTCCGGATTGTCGAGTCAGAAAGATCGCGCTGTAACCTTGAAGATAATAGTTTCCGTTGAAAAAATTCCAACATGGAATTGGCAAGCTGTAAACTGCCTTCGGCATGCTCGAAACGGATCGGATTGATCTTTTGGGGCATGGTTGACGAACCGACTTCCGATTCGATTTTTTTCTGGACGAAAATATTGAGCATGATATAGCTCCAGATGTTTTGGGCAAGATCGACTAAAATGCCGTTGACCAGGTAGACTATCTGGAAATACTCCAGCCAGTTGTCGTAGAAAAGAATCTGGGTCGTATAGCGGTTTGGTAATAGACCAAGGGATCTGATAAACTCATCGCTCAACTTTAACCAGTCTTGTTTCGGCAAAGCTGCCTTCAAGGCGTTGTGGTTGCCGACGGCTCCGTTTAATTTGCCTTCAAACCTAAAACTTTCCAATTTCTTCAGTTGTTTCACTAACCTGTTGACATAGTTGGCTAGTTCTTTGCCGACCGTCGTCCCGACGGCAGGTTGACCGTGAGTCCTTCCCAAAAGAGGCAAACCCTTGAATTTTTTCGCCAATAACCTCAATTGTTTAACTAACTGTTTTAAATCTTTTTCCAAAACCCCTTTCTGAGATTCTTTGATGATGAGAGAGTAAGAAAGGTTATTGATATCCTCCGAAGTCAATCCGAAATGGACATAGCTGACAACGTCCTCGAGGCTGGTTTTGGCAAACTTGTTCCTGATGAAATATTCGACCGCTTTGACGTCATGGTTGGTTTTTTTTTCAAACTCTTTTGTCAGACGATGGTCTTCGATACTATAATTACTTACCAATCCGTCCAAAAAAGCGATCTCTTTTCCCGTTAGCTTTCTGATGATTTTCCATTCCGCCAGTTTTTTGAAATACCCGATTTCAACCCTTAATCGGTATCGATTCAGCGCCGATTCGGAAAAATACGAAGCCAGATCTTTTATCTTTTGGTAGTTTCTCCCATCCAAGGGAGTAATCGCTTCTCCGAGGTCGAAGGTGAAGGAAGGCTGATCTGTCATTGAACCTTATTATTTAATCAGACTTGATAGAATTAGTCAATGGGATTTTTAATATTTTTTTTAACGTTAGGGATAATCATTTTTATCTTTTCCTCCAAAACCTTCTCTCCTATTCCTTACTTTCCTTCCCAAAAAGTCGATCTACCCTTGATAGTTAAAGCTTTGAATCTCAAAAACGATCAGGTCGTCATCGACCTTGGCGCCGGCGACGGAATCGTCATTTTCGAGGCTGCCAGAATGGCAAGCCAAAAAAAACTCAATACTAAATTCATCGCCGTAGAAATCAACCCGGTTTTGATATTAGTTCTCCACCTTCGCCGCTTATTTCATCCAAACCGAAAAAACATAAAAATTATTTTAGATGATATGTTTAAAATGAACTTCAACCGGTTAACTCGTAAACCCGTCAACTCTTTAATTTTTTACTTATATATTTCCCCTTGGTATATGGATAAAACAATATCCAACATCAAAAGACAAACTAATAAATTCAAGGTCGTTTCTTATATGTACCCGCTGAGTATTAAAACAACGAAGTCATCTTTTTCCAAAGCTACGGCTATCAGAGGAAAAAACCAAATTTTTGTTTACCTCCATGCTATCACGACAAGCCGTTATACAACCTCGGAGGTTGTACGTGGCGCGCAAAAACAATCTACTGGGAAATAATTTTTATGATATCAGAGGGTTTCCTGGCGATGAATTCCGCCCCATGGTCTTTCAAGGTTTTTACGGTATGCAAACCCCAAGCTACGCCGATTGATTTAATGCCGACTTTTTTGGAAGCTTCCAAATCCCTGATTTCGTCCCCGACATGAATGACTTGATTTTTTGACAAAGCAAACGTTTTCATAATCCGTTCTAACCGTCCCGACTTGCTTAACATTGTAAACGTCCCGGCGTCGATGTAGTCAAAAGAGTCAAGACGGTTAAGCTTGATGAACCGATCTACATTACTACGCAGATTTGAAGAAAGAATTACCGTTCTTAGCCTTTTTTTTCTCAAATCTGACAGTAATTTCCTCATCCCCGGAAAGACTTTGATGGTTTCTATTTCCTCACCCAGGTGAACCTGCATCCTGGCGATTATCGCCAAAACAAAAGGCAGCTTCAGCCAAAACATAGGCATGCCACCGGCGGACAAAAGTTCCTTCCAGTCTTTTGAACGGATTTCTTCGATGATTTTCTTTTCATCAAGGTTATCAGGGTCTATTTTCCTTGATATTTCGATGATCTTCCTGAAAGTAAAGGGCAAAGTATCGGCGATGACGCCGTCGAAGTCGAAAACAACTGTCGTGACCTTTTTCATCTTCAGTTATTATAATATTTATTATGGTTAATTTATTGAGATTCGACATCTTAGCTTCGGCTTTTTTTAAGATCATTGTCCCCCAAAACAATTTTTTTAATCTGGTGTTTTCTTTCTTTTCCCTGAGGGGTAATTCCATCTTTATATGGATATTGGTCATTGCCATCGTCGTTTTTCTCGAAGAAAAGAAATATCCAGGAATAAGCAGCAGGGACAAAAAATTCATCGTCGTCTTTCTGGTTTCTTTTATTTTGACTGCTTTCCTGGCCGAAATCGTCCTGAAAAATATCTTCCGCCGGCCAAGGCCGTTTTATGTAACCAGTTACAGCCAATTTAAAGTTCAACCTTTTCTTACTAGCGGTTGCCCAAAAGACTTTTCCTTTCCTTCGGGTCACGCCTCATCGGCCTTTGCCGCCGCGACTGTCCTTGCTTATTTTGACAAAAAAAGACGCTGGTTTTACTATCTTGTCGCTGTCATAATCAGTTATTCGAGAATTTACCTGGGCTGTCATTATTTCCTGGACGTGTTGGGAGGCGCTATCCTTGGTTACCTGATTTCAAAATCAATTTTGTATTTGACAAAAAAATACTATGGTCTTTGAAGAAGCGTTAACGAAGATGGAAACGGGCGCGACCGGCAAGATGATGTCGGCCAGACAAGCGGAAATTCTGCATAACAGTTTCAAAAGAGCTAGCCAGTCCTCGAAAATGTTCGATCTTAACTATGACGAATTCGTTGGTTTAACCAGGCCGCTTTCCCATGATTTCATCAAAAAACAGCCTCGCCAACAAATCAAAATGACTGACAATGAAGAAGCCTCTCTTGATTTCGATGCACTATTTAAGCAAGATTTAAAAACAATCTTCTTGTTCGCAAAAGAGGAAAAATTTTTATCCGGCGATTTGGAAAGATTGATCGGAGATCAAATTGCTATTCGTTTCGCTTCCATTTCTTTGCTTCGCGACCAAGGCATGACGATAATAAAAGAGGGAAAATCCGGCGATACGAGGCCGAGACGCGCTAAGCTGGAAAGAATTATCCAAGAAGTAAAAAAATATGGACTGTCGGAAGTGGATCACTTTTATGAAGTCTACCCCGGTTATAAAAAAAAGATCGACGCAACAATAAACTTGGATACTTTGACTTTTCTGGAGCTAAAAATCTTCAAGGACTTAAAGAAAGACTCGGAAAACAGATTGCTCCTTGCTAAGCTAAAAACAGACATAGATACCGCAAGAACCAGATTGACAACCGATGCCAATCCCGGCAGGCAAAAACCAGAAAGACCAAAAACCAAAGAAGAAGAAATAAAACTTTATCAACAGCTATTACAAGAAGCTCTCGAATATATCGAATACAGTTATGGTAAAAGTAATCCTTTGGTAACAACTCTTTTTAGCACTTTAGCTGTCGCCCGCAACCTAGGCGCCAATGCGCCTCTTGTTCGTCAGCTCTTTGCCGACTGTATGGAAAGAGTCCATTTGTTTTGGCAGTTGAGGACAGGTCGCAAGATCGAGGATCCGAAAAAATACGGTTTGACGCCTCGCTCGGTTGAAAAATACGAAAAATTTGTTTTTGACAAAAAGATCCAAAGCGCCGCCGGCGAATGGTGGTTCAGCGCCAACGATAGAGATCTCCAGTTTTATTTTCAACATTCAGGCGAAGCCCTTGTTCAAGCCATCCAGAGTTTTCTGAAAATTCCTCCTGAATACCGCTATGGCGAAGATAGTAGGCCCATTAAAATAATGCTTATTGTAAATGACAATACGACAGCCAAACTATCTATTCCTCCAAACGCAACCAGGGAAGATATCATCGCATCAATCCAAAGTGCAACTTTTTCTATGCAAAAGTTGTCCATGAAAGAAAAATACCAACTCAAAACAGAAGCTTATAAATCATCGAAAAGATCAGGAATCTATCAGAATTTCTATCGTCATGAAGAACCGCTTACCATAGCGGGTCACGAAATCCCAATTATCAGCGATTTAGTCACCTCATCGTCAGAAGGAGATTTCATTTTTAGGTTGACTACCAAAGCCAAACAAAAAACCGTCGAAAAGAATTCTCCTTTCAACCTTTTTACGGTAGACTCCCATAAAGCCCTGATTGATATAGATTTGAGCGACGGCTCACAGAACGAGGCTGAGATTAGTATCAAATATTCGCACCGCGATTATGACGCTGACAATCAAAGGCCTTACTTTGAACGGTTTCTTCAACATTTCAAGAATGGACAAAAAGACCAAAATGACAAATCAATTTTTGAGCTAAAAGAAATCGATGATGCTCCTGAAATCGATCGAAGCGACAGTATTGATTCCCAATCTTTTCCGATTTTTGAAGCCGTAGCCGCTACCGAAGAACAAAACTTCCAGAAAATTGTTGTTGAGAAAAACCGTTATGAACTTAGCCCCAATACGGCCCGCGCCGTAATCACCGCATTAGCTAACGACGTCACGGACCTATTTAACCTTCATAAAGCCGAACAGTTAGTCAGCTCCAGAAAAACTCATGACAATATCCAACCAGCAACCATCACCACTAACCCTATTATCAAAATTTATCAACGCTTTAGGGAGACCGAGTCAAGCCATCAGCTATTTAGATTCCAAGGAGATGAGCTTTTCCAAGTTCTCCAGTGGATTGAAAAAACCAACCAAGCGATCACTAGAGCTAAAGACGGTTATTCTTATCAAGCAGTCATTGCCGCACCTCCGGGCAGATTGGAAGGAGCCACTGTCAAAGCAGTAAAGATAGTTTATAAGCCTCCAACGCTATTGACGGAATCTAAAATGATGGTTTCTGACTTGGTTGATCTAACGCCGAAAGACGAAGCTAAACCAATTCGTTTTGTCACCGCTCAAACTAATTCTAATGGCACACCGGTCAACCTAACCAATCCAAAAAAAGTTGCTCCTAATGGGGGCGCGATCGGCTATATATACTCAAGATCTCATTCTGGAGAAAGCCAAGCGGTGACAACCTGCAGGAAAAGCCCTCGGCAAGCCCAAACGTCTTTCGTGAAGTTTTTTTCCGAAGATCAAGGCCAGCTTTTCGCCAACGATAATGGATTCGCCAAAAAACAACCCGCGGCTCTGAAAGCTCTAAACAACATCATCTCTGCCTGGGAAAAGTTGACCGTCGGCGACGTTTCTTATGAGGATTACCGAGACATTTTCCAAAAAAATTATGATTTGCTCGAAAAAGATTCGGTTTGCGGTAGAAAAAACCTTGCTTTATCAAACATCCACTCCGCGAGAGATCTTCAAGCCAGGCTGAACATGATTTTGAGACAAGACGTCATCAATACCATCGATCAAAACAAGATCAGAGAGGAAAAGATGATGTTTGAAGCCTTTATGAAACGAACCAGCTATGCTCTTGAAGATTACCGGCACCAAAATTCCTGACCGGCTACATCACTTCTATTTTTCCCCTATACATCCCCATCCCGCAGGAAAAATTGATTGTACCGGTTTCTGTTGGCGTGAATTCAATCAAGTTGTCGCCCAACTGAATGGTCTTTTGGATGCCGAGCTTTGGCACGACAAAATACGCCTGGCAACCGAAGACATTTTCCCCCTTGATGTTCCACTTGACAGGAATGCCTTTCTTGACGGTGAAATAGTTCGGCAGGTATCCGGCAGTAACGACCCTCATGTTTATCGTCTGGACACCGTTTTTCACCGACGCTGTTACTCCGCCGCTACTATTGCTTGCTATAAACGGATTGATATTGACTCCGTAAAGGGCGGTAAAATTGGAAAAATAAATGAAACCGATCGCAAACACGATCACTCCCATCGTCTTGATGAAATAGGCATAAAATGAAGTTTTGGTAAACGACGTCATTGCGCCGATCAAGAGTATCGCCGGTATCGTACCGATGGCAAATATCATCATGGTCAGGGCGCTTTGCAGCGGCGAACCTAGACCCAAGGCATAGACCTGGACCGCCTGGGTAAATCCGCAAGGCAAAAGATAAGTGATCGCTCCAAGAAGAAACGGGGCTTTCCTCGGATATTTCATGAGCTTGTGCTCTAAGCTCTCAAATAAACCTTTGTTTAACCCTGACGGGATGATGCTGCCGATCGAAAGAATCTTGGCCATATCCAAACCCAAAAGAAGCATAAAAACCGAGGCCAAAAGCGTCAGAAATGGTCCGATTTTCAGGGTCGTTATCAACGTTTGGCCAATCAAGCCGGCAACGAATCCAAAAAAGCCATAAGACAAGATCCTCCCCGCGCTGAAAAATATGGCTTGGCCGAAATTGTCCTTGTTTTTCCCGACCGTCGACAAAAACAAAGCTCCAGAAGTCGCCATGCAAGTCGAGGTCGATGCCACTAATCCGATGGCAAAAACCGTCAGGAAACCCAAGTTACCGGTGAAATTGAAACTTGGAATGACTCCCAGTTCCTTAGCAATCAGATATAACATCAGCACTACCAGACCTATCCCCAAAGCTTCGCTGATCCTTTTTATAAAAGGTTCTCGCTCTGATTCAATAATCCTTCCTTCAACTATTTCGTAGCCGAACTGTTTTATTTTTCTGTTGATTAATTCTTTGTTTAACTGGCCGGTATAATAGACCTCGACTTTTTGTTTTTTGAAGTCGGGCTTGACGTCGACCACATTACCTTCTTCCCTGAATTTATCATTCATTAAAACTTCACAAGAAGGACAGTGCATGCCGTTAACATAGAGAGTGGTTTTCTTTAGTTTTGCCATATGTTTAATTGACCTAATTTCTAATTGATCTAAATAATTCTCAACTGCTAATTTCCTAATTTTAGATTTGGTACTTGGATATTTTTTAGGTCAATTAGGTTAATTAGAAATTAGAAATTTAAATCTTTTGTTTTTTTAACAAAAGCGAATTGGTAACGACCGAAATGCTAGAGAATGCCATGGCGGCTGAGGCGAAAATCGGATTGACTCTTCCAAAGATAGCAATAGGAATCAAGATTATGTTGTAGAAAAACGCCCAAAAAAGATTCAAGCGAATCGTCCCCATGGTTTTTTTAGATAGATTAATGGCGCGAAGCACTGAATTTAGGTCTTGATTGACCAAGGTAATACTCGAAGCTTCAATTGCCACATCTGTGCCGCTCCCCATGGCAATACCGACGTCAGCAGCCGCTAGAGCTGGCGCGTCATTTATGCCGTCGCCGGCAAATGCTATAACGTCGTTTGCTTTTTTTAATTCTTTAACTTTTTCTTCTTTATCCTGAGGAAGAACCTCGGCTAAAATATTTTCTCTTTTCATTCCTAACTGTTTTCCAATCGCCTCAGCCGTCTGTCTATTATCGCCCGTAATCATATAAGTATCAATCCCTGACTTATCCAGTCTTTCAATAGCCTGTCGGGCAGTTTCTTTGACGGTATCGGCAATGGCAATCAATCCAATCAATTGATCGTTTACGTAAACATAAACGACTGTTTTTCCTTGTTTTTCCAAATTTCGTGCCTGGACACCCGTAGGGTGTACTTGTAAAATCTTGCCAACATAGACTTTTTTACCGGCAACGACTCCTTCGACCCCTTTTCCCGTCATTGATCTGAATTTTTTCACTTCGATTAATCGAAGTTTTTCAGCTTCGGCTTTTTTCACAATCGCCTCCCCTAAAGGATGTTCGGAAAACTTTTCGACAGAAGCAGTAATTCTGAGAAGCGAGGAAATCAAATTTTTTGACCGATGAGATGGAAGCAAATTTTTCACTTTCGAGGGGACCGTCCCGACAGAGTCGGGATGGTGAGACTCTCGTGTGACAAAATTTGCGACCGTCGAGTCGGTAACTACAATATCTGTAACTTCTGGTTTTCCCTTAGTCAATGTCCCGGTCTTGTCAAAAATAATCGCATTTACCTTATGAGCCAACTCCAGACTGGCAGCATCCTTTATCAAAACGCCTATTTCCGCCCCCCTGCCGGTACCGACCATGATGGCCGTC
The DNA here is from genome assembly GCA_023381015.1 of Patescibacteria group bacterium. Classification (GTDB taxonomy): domain Bacteria; phylum Patescibacteriota; class Microgenomatia; order UBA1406; family GWC2-37-13; genus GWC2-37-13. Next base: position 11,269 of record JAMCTE010000001.1, read on the forward strand.
GGCGTCGCCAGACCCATCGCGCAAGGACAAGCAATTATCAAAACGGCAATCGAATTGAGCATAGCATGAACAAAAACCGGTTGAGTCCCGAAAACATACCAGCCGACAAACGTCGCTATCGCAAGCATGATTACGATCGGCACAAAGTACGAAGAAATCACGTCGACCAGCCTTTGGATCGGCGCTTTTGAAGCTTGAGCATCTTCGACCAATTTGATTATATGAGAAAGCATGGTATCCTTGCCTATCTTATCGGCCCTCATCATGAAACTGCCGCTTTTGTTGATGGTTGCGCCGATCACTTTGTCCCCTTTTTTCTTATCGACCGGCATCGATTCACCCGTCACCATCGATTCATCAATTGATGATTCCCCTTCTGTGATCACGCCGTCAACCGGAATCTTTTCTCCAGGCCTGACACGAATCACATCGCCGATTTTCACTGCTTCTATAGGAATATCAATTTCTTTTCCCCTTCTAATTACTCTGGCGGTCTTTGCTTGAAGTCCAACTAGTTTTCGAATAGCATCGGACGTTCCCGCCTTGGCTCGAGCCTCAAAATAACGTCCCAAAAGAATTAAGGCAATAATTATCGAAGAAACATCAAAATAAGGCATTGCCTGTATTCCAGCTGATTTAAAAAGAGCCGGATAGAATATCACGGTTAAAGAATATATATATGAAACGGTTGTCCCTAAAGCGACCAGTGTATCCATATTAGCGAGACGGTTTTTTAAAGCCGGGATGGTCGCCTGGTAAAACTGCCACCCCGCCCAAAATTGGACGACCGTGGCGATAACGAACTGGACGTAATAATCCTTTATGATATTAGGAGCAAAATTCATGATCCCGGGGAAAGTACCCCAAACGATAAGTAATCCCAAAAATAAACTGACAAATGATTTTATTTTAAGATCACTTAACTCTTTCTTTTTTTCTTTGTCCGCCGAAGCTTCAGCGGAGGAGGACTCGTTCTCGAACATAGCTTGGTAACCGACTCCTTTTACTGCGTCGGCGATTTTATCTTCCGAAACATCTCCTAATAATTATTGCCTTAATTCT
>JAMCTE010000002.1 GCA_023381015.1 Patescibacteria group bacterium
AAAATCATCAATAGAAAGTTTAACCGCCTCTAATCTTGTATTTTCTGCCCTAAAAGAACCCGTCAAGATGTGGAAAAGCAAAGAATATGAGAATAAAACAACTATAATAAGAATGTATTTTAATGAAAGAATTTCTTATGACTTAAAAGAAGGGTTTCAAACACCTAAATTAGAGCCTACTATTAACTTAATCAACAATTTAGACCCTTCAAAAAATACGCTTGTGGAGATGGCGGGAATTGAACCCGCGTCCGAGAAAACACTCTTATAAATCTTTAGTCGGGGGTAGGTTATTTTTACTCGATCCCGGCCGCTTAAGATAACCAAATCGGTCCGGGAAGTCAGTTAGGGTTTATCAGCCGCCGGGCTAACTGAGAAAAACCGTGGCGGCTTTATTCCGATTGATTTTCCCCTCAAAAGATTGAATCGGACAAAATCTTAAGAGAGGACGATTAGTTTACGAAAGCTGTCGGTGCAAAGGCAAAAAGTTGCCTTGCGCTATAAGCTTCATAAGCTTCTCGCAATGCTGATATTTTATTATCAGTTATTGTTTCCGTTTAACGCTACAGGTGCGCCCCAACGATTTATAAAAGTGCGAATTTCCCGTCGATGCCTGTCATCCCCAATTTGGTTAAAATTAGTTAAAGTTAGTTAAAACTAGTTTTAACTAGTTACAACCAATTTCAACCATTTTTAACTTGCATATATTCTTTGGCTTCCCTTTTTTCCTGTATCTTTATGTCCCTTGCTTTTTCCAGCTTTCTCTTTTCGATGTCTTTCCGGCCCTTGACAAGTGCGACTTCCAGCTTGATCAGAGGCCCTTTATTATAACAATTCTTGGGCGCCAAAGTCAATCCGGCGCTGGCCATCTTCGTCCTCATCCTTAGCAGTTCCTTCTTGTGGAGAAGGAGCTTCCTCGTCCGCTTCGGGTCGTAGCCGGCCGACCGGGCGAACTCGTAGACCGGGATCTGGGCGTTGATCAGATAAGCTTCGCTCCCCAGGATCCTGACGAAGGCGTCGTCCAGGTTGAGGCGTCCGGCCCTGACCGACTTGACCTCGGCACCGGTCAGCACCAGGCCGGCCTCGATCGCCTCGATTTCCCGATACTCGCGGTTAAACTTTCTATTGATGATTTTCATGATCTTATTATAAACCAAGAGATGTATTAAAATATCCTATGTCCCAAAAAACCGCTGTCATGACCGGCATGATCGTCGGATCGATTATCGGCAGTTACCTGCCGACCCTTTGGGGAGCCGGGATATTTTCCTATTGGAGTCTTTTTACATCGACGGTCGGCGGCTTCCTGGGGATTTATATCGGCTATAAATTGAGCCAATAGTGTACAATTAAATCATGAATTCAAATTTGGCAATCGGACTGATCAGGCTTATCGATTTCATCAGGGCCAATCCTTTGTTGAGCGCCGTTTTCCTGGTCTGGAGTTTCTACTGGAAAGGCCGCGCCCTTTGGAAAGCCGCCAAAAATAACTCGCTCGCCTGGTTCGTCGTCCTTCTTGTCGTCAACACCGTCGGCATCCTGGAAATCCTCTACATCTACGTTTTCGGTAAAAGCCAGAAGCCGGCCGCTGCCAGACGCGGCAAAAAATAACCGTGGACATCTATAAAAAATATTACGTCTATACCATCCTCTCCCTTCATGACTTCGACATCTATACCTGGCTGACCACCGACCTGAAAACCAGGATCAACGAACACATGAGGGGCGTCGTCTCTTCGACCAAGATCAGAGTGCCTTTCAAACTCGTCCACTATGAATACTTCGTCAACTTCGAAGACGCCAAAAGGCGGGAGATATATCTCAAGTCAGGCGCCGGCAGGGCAAAACTGAAAGACTCCCTCAAAAAAACCCTGGCGCAAAAAACCTACATGCCATACCGCATGACCAGGTAAAATCAGTCGACCAGGCCTTTTTCCTTCAACCTTTCGAAGATCAGGCGGACGGCCGGAGCGGTTTCCGCCAAAGCCAGGTATTCCTTGTTGGAAAAATAAGCAGTTTCTTCTATTTCCGAATTCGACTTGACCGTGCCCTTGTGGCTTGCCGTGTAGCAGTGGATGCGGACCATGACGCCCTCGTCTTTGCCGTAGGCTTGAGCTTCGAAAGTGCCGAAAAAATCAACAGACTGGGGATCGATCGTCAGACCGACCTCCTCTTTTATCTCCCTGACGAGCGCCTTGACGTTATCTTCGCCCTCGTCCCGTTTGCCGCCTGGCATGTAAAAACTTTTTTTGCTGTAAGGCTTGACCAATAGCAGCTTTTTGTCTTTGACGTGGATCAAGGCGACAGTCTCAATCATTTTTTTCATACTATTAGTTATTTTATCATAGTTGACCGGCCCATTACGATTGAAGACGGGGACAGACTTGCTAAACTAATCATCATGGAAGAAAAAGTTTTTTTCAAAAACTCCAAAGGCGACCGGCTCTGCGGCATCCTGGCTAGCCCGACAAACGACAGAATTTCTCCTGTCATCGTCATGATCCACGGCTCTCCTCTAAGCGACAAAAACAGCGCAACCAACGTCGCCCTCACCAAAAGACTGAACGAAAAAAACATCGCCTGTTTCCGCTTTGACCTTTTCGGCCACGGCGAAAGCGGAGGCAGATACGAGGACTTGACCGTTGAAGAAGCCGTCGATGACGCCAACCGGGCGGTTAGTTTTTTGAAAAAACTCGGTTACAGGAAAATTGGTTTTTTTGGATCGAGTTATGGAGGAGAAGTGGCATTGATAGCAGCTGCCGATAACGCGCCTTATGTCTTGGCGCTCCGTTGCCCGGTCGCCAATTTTCCCGCCGCCCGGAAAATCAAGGCGCCGACCCTGATCGTCCACGGCGACAAAGACGACCAAGTCCCAATCGGACAAAGCCTGAAACTGGCGAAATTGATTCCCGGCTGTCAGATGGAAGCCGTCAAAGGCGCAGGACACTATTTTGAAGAAAACAACAGTCGCCAAACCATGATAGATTATTTCGTTAATTTTATCGCCGGCCACTCTAGATAATTTTTTTGCCGATAAAAATCTTGCTTTATCAGTGGCTGTTACTGGTTTTGCGAAGGCGTCAGCTGAAAACTGACCACCGAGTTTGGAGTCATCACGACGGCTTTTTCCCCGGTCAGGTCGATCTCGCCGTTGACCGGACCGACGTTTAGATCGATTATCTTCTGACCATTAAGATAAGTCCTTGTCACCGTATATTTTGCTAAAGACAGGTTGCGGAAAACTACCGGCACAGCTTCGTTGTTTCTTCCGGCAGCATCGTAGTTGGTCAGTATCAGGCTGATCTTGTCGCCGTCCTTGCTGGCGAGGGCCGAGACATAGGTGCCTTCGCCGTCGACGACGATCTGGTTGCCGCTTAAGGAATTCAGCATCTGCAAAGCATACCAGCGGGGCTTTTTGTTGCCTTGGTGGTCCAGGATTCCCCAGGAAGGATTGGCGCCGTCCTTGATCTCGAAAAGGAAGGCGGCGTCGATGTTGGCGTTGATGAAATTCCTGATCGACGCCAAGGTGTGGGCGGCGCCGACGTCGGTATCGGCGATCGGGTCGACTGCGGAATTGTAACCCCACTCGGAAATGATCCGTGGCGTATTCTGGTATGGGGCGTAACGGGGACTTTCCGCCAACCAGTTGTTTAGGTTGACGATGTCGTCGATGTAATCGTCGGTTTTCTTCGAATAGTGGTGCCAGCTTATGAAATCAAGTTGGAGTTTGTTGACGGCAACGTAGTCTAAGAATTTCTGGATCCAGTTCTTGTAGAGGGCGGTCGTCGCCGGGCCGCCGAGCTTGAACGGGAAAACGTTCTGGGCATTTTTGGCGCCGCGGGCCGAGTAAAGATAAAGCTCGCTGTAGCTTTTTCCGCCTAGATACTTCCATTTTCCGAAAGTCTCCAGGTCAGGTTCGTTCCAAACCTCGTAGTGGATGTCGGTTTTCCAGAAATCAGCCATGTTGCCGCACGGCAAAACCGTCTGGCGGCCGCTATAATGTTCGATCGTTTTTTCCACCAACAGGCTCCATTCGTCCCAGTTTTTCGGTTGGCCGACCAGTGACCCGTCCTCAGACATCGTCGGCGGCATGTAGCCCAGGGAAAAAAACGGCTTGGCTCCGGCATGATAGATGTCGCAGACCGTCTGGTCCAGCTTGTCGAAGTTGAAAATCAGGTTGCCCGCCTGGTTTCGGGAAACCACGTCGTAAAAATCAAAGATGTGGTCGATCCTGATCTGGCTCGGGTAGAGCTCGGAGATCTGGGGAACGACATCATGGAGCATCTGGACGCCCGATTCCTCGCCACCTTGGGCCAGATCCTTCCAGCGGTCGGGAAAAGGACCCGAAGTCTTGCCGGCGTCAACGACGATGTCGGCTTTGACGGCGGCGGCCCGGGGAAGATACTGAAAAGTGAAAAACAACACCGGAAAAGCAAGAACCGTCAACACGATGTAAAGGACAATCTTGAATTTGAGTTTGCGTTTTACCATCCGTACATGCGCCGGAAAATTTTGCTTAACTTTTGAGGCCTCTTCACCATGAAGCCCATACTTCATTTTAACAAACTATTTGCTATAATTTTTTCATGAAAGTGATCTTCGTCGCTCCAAAATCAAACATACCAAAAACGCTTCTCGAGAAACTGGAAAAATACGCGGAGGTCTATTTTTTCGAAGACTCTCCGATCGACGTCAGAAACATCAAAATGCTCAAGGAAAAAGGCGACAAGATCCTTTGTCCGTTTCCCGAACCGATGGCCTGGATTTTTCCCAACGAATTCATCAAGGAAATTCCCGACCTGAAAGGCATCTGTCTGTCAACGACGAGCTTCAGCTGGATCGACGGCAAACTGGCGCGAAGCCTAGGCGCCGACCTGACCAATGTTCCCAACCCGCCGAACGTCGCCGCCGAATCGGCGATCTTTTCCATGTTCGCCGTCGCCAAAAAATACGCCGTCACCTTCAAGGAAAAAAAATTCGAATACAAACCGGAAAACTTCCTTCTCGAGGTCACCAACAAAACCATGGGCATCGTCGGACTGGGGAGAATCGGATCGAGGATAGCCGACCTCGGTAAAAGACTCGGCATGGACGTCGTCTACTGGTCGAGGAAAGCCAGGAACAACCAATACCAGTATCTTGCCTTGGAAGAACTTTTTCAAAAATCAGACTTCGTTTTTACGACAACCGTCCTAAACGAAGACACCAAGGGTCTCGTCTCAAAAAAACTGATCGACTCGATGAAACCGACCGCTTCGATCATCGCCAACATCAACGGCGACGTCGTCGACGTCGACTACATGCTGAAAGCCGTCAAGGACAAGAAAATCTACGGTTGCGCTTTGTCGTCGGGCGACAAAACTTTGAGTGACTACGAAGGCAACGTCTTTCCGATCTACATCAACAACTGGTATACCAAGGAAACCGTCGAGCAAAAAATGACAATGTGGATCGACAGCATCATTTCCGTCATCCAGGGAAAACCGATCAACCTCGTCAACTAAGCTTTTGCTGCTGAAGGAAGCTAATTCTTTATAAACTGGGGAGCCAGCATCCCCGACAGGATCGCCAGTCCGCCAACCATCTGGAGGAGGGTGGGCACTTCATGATAAAAAACCAAGCCGAGGATTAGGATAAAAACCACTTCGCTCAACAGAAGCAAGCTGCCGATCTGGGCTTCCAGATGTCTGAAGCCATAAAAAACCAGGTAGGTGATGACGATGACGTCGCCGGCATAGACGAAATTGGCGAGCCAAGGTCGGAGGGTCGTTACCGGTATTTTGTCCCTGAAGACCAACCAGGCGACGCTGTAGATGGCGATCTCGAAAGCGATTGTCACGCCGATTGACTGGGTCAGCGGATACTTGTGGCTGACTTTTTTCGAAAACGGCGAATAGAGCCCGTAAAAAAATCCCGAAGCGCAGGCAAAGGCCAGAAACAAACTTCTCACCAGGTGGATCGACTCGACGAACATTAAGAGCAGTCCGGCAACTACCATCAATAAAGCGACCGCTTTGCCCCGGTTCAGTTTCTCGCCGAACAATAAGTAGCCGGTCGCATACGACGAAATCGTTCCCAAGGCGTAAAACAAAAACATCGTCAATCCGAAAGGAAGGTTGATGATCGCCGGGATGTAAAAAAGGGTCGTCGCCGCGGCGGCTGCCGAGATCATGAACATCCAGATCAAATCGTGCCGGCTGATTTTCTTTATTTTGACCCTCAATAATACGAAGATGGCCGCCATGATCGCGAGCCGGAAAATGGCCCGGGTGAAAGTCTGGCCGACCGGTCCGAAACCGCCGCCGACGATCCTCGACAACGGTCCGTACAGGGCATAACCGAATCCTGCCAGAAGAAGAGAGATCGACGGGACGATGGCGTTATTTTTTTTCATTTGACCTCCGCTTCCAACTGATTCATCTTGATGACGCTAAACAGAATCAAGGCCGCACCCGACAGGTCCTTCCAGCTGGGAATTTCCCGATAAAAAATAAAACCGATCAAGACCGCGAAAAACATTTCCAAAGTCAGGACATTGCTGGCAATCGAGGTTTTTATGTGTTCAAAACCATAGTTGGTCAAAAAAATCATCGCCGTATTCATAAAGCCGGCCAAAAAAACGATAAACAAAGTCGGCCAACTCCAGTTATTCAAAATCGATCCTTCATGGTTAAACATCGAGGCCGCAACGACCAATAACGAGGCAAAAAATAATTGCAGCTGGGTGATTTCCACGTTGTTGAGGAGTTTGCTCTGGAATCTTCTCGAAATGATTGCCAAAGAAGCAAAAAAACACGACAACAGGGCAAAAATCTCCCCCTGCCCCCAGGAAAAAATGTCAGAAAATCCCTTAACGGAAATGATCGCCACCCCGATAAATGATAAGGTAATGTAAATTACTTTTTTAAAATCAATTTCTTCTTTAAGAATGACAAATCCCAAGATCGCCGTCATCGGGATCGAACCGATAAAAGCCACCGTGCTGATTTTCGTCAACAATACCGCCTTGTTGAAAAGCGCCGCTCCCAATAAATAATAACCGAGCGACCGGAAAAAAATCAACATCCACTCCGAGACGGCCATTTTTTTTAGCTTGGAAAAATCAAACTGCCTCGCAAAAATGACAAATCCCAAAAGCAGTCCGGCGATGATCCGTAAATACAGCTGCTGGAAAAAACAGAATCTCACCGCCAGATATCTCGTAAAAAATCCAAAGGTGGCATAAGTGAATGCCAAACCAACCAATGCCAAAATTCCTTTTTGTTTTTGGGAAAGGCTCATTAAAAAAGTTCCGGCAATTTGTTAATGGAGCTTATCTCCCCGTCAAAAACCAAATAGGCAAATTTTAGAAGGGACAGCTTCTGTTCTTTTGTTTCTATTTTGCTTATCCATTTCCCATTGGCCCTATGGAAAACTTCCATCCCTAGATATTGGCAAAAGATTTTTTCGTCGACCGGCAAAATTTCCTCATAAGCTTTGATACTTTGCAACAAATATTCTTTTGCCAGTCCTTTTTCAATATAACCGGCCAAACAGTAGATGACGACGTGAGCCAGGAAATTCGGCAACATGTATCTCTGGTCGCCCCAATGGCTCCGGCCGAAGTCGATGAAAGCGCACTTTCCCTGATTGTTGACGAAGATGTTTTTCGGATGCCCGTCCGGCCAGACAAAGTATTGGTTGTTTTTTGTAAATTCCTTTTCCAAAAACAGATACTGGGATTGGGAGTTGGGGTAGGCGAGGCGGAGTTCTAGGCCTCTTTCGTAAATCGACTGTTCTGCGGACTCGTTAGTCCCGAAACGGTCCCAACTTTGGCACTCTTTGGCAAGATTGGCCAGACTCTTCCCGATTGATGAGGCCGAATCAACCGTCAATTTTCCGGCCGTGATCACGTCGCTTAGCAAAACAAAACCATTCTCACGCAGGTCTTCCAAGATTTCCACGTTGATTTCTTTAACGACGGCGACCAGTTTCGGAACCGTTATTTTTTGATTGCGGCTCAACTTACCCAAAACCAGCGCGTCGACGCGCAAACCTTTTTTGTCGATGAAAAATTCAGTCGGGTCAAAAGGGATCAGGTCATCGACGTGTTTGACGACGACTTTTTTTCCCGACAACGAACCTTCGTATACTTGGGAAACCGTGCCGCCTTTTAGCGGTTTGCCTACCTTGACGTCAAAACCGAAAGTCTTCAATTTGTCTTCCAACTCCTGCTTGTCGGAGAAAATCGGATCCGGATATTTTTTCGGCACCGGTGAAGGTAAGACGGAATGGATAAACCTGTTTTTGTCCATTAAAAGCAAATTATATATAATTGATTACCATGCGACAACATCGGATCAACGGATTAAGAAAAATCATGGCCGGAAATCACCTCGACGGATTTCTCGTCAGCAATTTTTACAACATCCTTTATTTATCGGGCTTCAAAACCTTGGTGGACAACGAAAGGGAGGCCTGGCTCCTGGTGACGAAAACCAACCAATACCTGTTTACCGACTCGCGCTATGCGACCGGCAAGGAAAAAGATTTCCGGTTGCTCGAACCGGGAAAAGGTCTCATTAAACATCTTGAAGAAATCACCGGATCGGAAAAAATAAAAACCATCGGGATAGAGGCCAATGATTTGAAAGTCATAGAGTTTGAAGGCATCAAGAAATATCTTCCGGCAATTAACTTGCCAGAAACCGAAAGACTAGTCATCGGACAGAGGGCCGATAAGGAAAACGATGAAATAGAAAAAATCGAAAAGGCCTGTAAGATCTCCGACCAATGCTTAACCGACATAGTTCGATTAATCAAAGTGGGAATGACGGAAAAAGAAATCGCCTTCAGGATGGAATTCTGGCTCAAGGAAAAAGGCTACGAACTGGCCTTTTATCCGATCGTCGCCGTCGACGAAAATTCCGCCGTCGCCCATTATGACACCCAGATGGCCGGCCAAAAAAAAATCAAGGACGGATCAATTGTCCTGATCGACTTCGGCGCCAAATACCAAGACTATACGTCCGACGTAACCCGGATGGTCCTCGTCGGAAAACCAGACGACCAAATTCTTACCACCTACAACCGGCTGCTCGCTGCCCAAGAAAAAACCATCGAAAAACTATCATTTTCCCAATCGCTACCTTATGCCGAAATCGACCGCTACTGCCGGGAACGGCTGACCGCCAATATGCTACCGAACTATCGCCATGCCACCGGTCACGGCGTCGGCCTTGAAGTCCACGAGTTCCCGAAAATTTCCCCGGTGTCGACGGAGTTGGTTTTGCCAAATCACGTCGTTGCCATTGAGCCTGGAATCTATTTCCAAGACAAATGGGGGATGAGGATAGAAGATACGGTTTTGGTAAAGGAAAATGGCGCCGAGGTACTAACAAAATTCAGCAAGAAACCCATTATCAAATAACAATCACCAATAAGACAAGTAATCCAGACAAATTACAATAACCAATGTCCAATAATCAAATATGTATTTGGTGCAATTGGTAATTGAGGATTGGATATTGTTTGGAGCACTTGGAATTTGGTTATTGGTTATTTCAGGATTTTAATTCTTCCTTCATCTCCATAGTTTTCTCGTTGGTTTTGACTTTCGGTCTCGCGACCTCGACTTTTTCGCTTTCGGCTTTTAGTTTCTCGGTGATTTCCGCTTCCTTGTCGAATAACTCTTTGACCGACTTGGCGGCTTCGACCTTGGCCTTCAGATAAGTCACCAGCTGTTCACCGTTGAGGCTGTTGACCATAAATACCGGCAAAATATAGCCAACCTCGTCCAAACCTTCCTGTTTCAGCTCCTGGTTTTCCGACATCAGTTTGTTCAACGTATTGGTAATCATAATAATATCGTTGTCGACCCAACTGTCTCTCGTCCCGATGTTTTCAGTTTTCGGAACTTCGCCTTTCTCATACTGCTGGCGCCACATTTTTTTTACCTGCTCGTATTCGTCGATCGAAACCGTCTGGGGGATGGTGATCGTCTGTTCGATATTTTTTTCCGGTTCGGCCACGAGGGGCGCCTGGGTCGCCACCACCTCCTGGACTTCCTGAGGTTTGACGTTCTGTTCGGCGGCAACTTTCTCCACCAAGTCCTTGTTGGCTTTGACGACGACGGAGTACTCTTTAATGACTTCTGCTATCTTGGTCTTATCGACTTTGACCTCTTTGGCGATTTTCTGCGCGACAACGTTTGGTGAATCGTTAATCGTCTGATTAATCATGCTCAGCGTTTGCTGAACCTTGCCGGGCTCTACCTTGGTTTTTTCGGCAACGCTCGAAACAATCGTCGGATTGGCGGCGATGTAGTTGGCCAGGGAAGAAGAAACCGCCTGGACTTTTTCTTTGGGCAATTTGACTTTGACGGAAACCACCTGGGTCACCGGCACCATCTTCGGCAAGGTATTGATGATGTTGCTTCGATTTTGCACCTGTTGCATAGGGGGAGCAAACACCGAGCTGACTACCCGGTTTGCCAAAGGATCGGCTTTAGCAGCTCTACTGGACAGCTCGACCCTGATATTCATGTATCTTTGCCGCTCCGAAGCGTTAGAGGCTTGGGTCGGATTCTTGAGGAAGTTGATGTTTTCCCTCGACTGGCTGCTGGTCTCGATCCGGGCGACGTCACTCAATTTACTGGCGCTCATGTCGAGGGAATGGACGATTTCTTCCGTTTTGGCTTTTTTGATTTCCTCGACGGTTTCGATCCGTGTCTGGACCGTCGTTTCGACCTCGCGGGGAATCTTTAGGGCCGAGCCCAAGTTGGCCGCCAGATTAGCGGGCGTCAAAGAAGGCGAAGGACCCGGACCCGGCTTTCTGCCCGGTCCGAAATTGGACAACAATAAGTTCTTTATGGCGTTAATGCCGTCACAGCAATAGTCGCGGAAATTGCGAAGCAACCACCAGGGAAAGAAAATTACCGCCCAGAGCATGATCAAGGTGATGATGTACTCGGCAAATGGGTCGATATAATTGACGTTGTTCATGATGTCAAGCTTTTGTGCCGGACCGCCCCAAAGAAGGTTGGTCGCCGACGGATAGATCTGACCGGCCAAGGTACCGCTCCGGGAAAAATCAAAAATAAAAGGAATCCCTGCCTTCCAGATCGTCGCCAACCCTCCCAAAAAAAGCGCCATCAACGGGCCATAAAAGACCCACTGGAAAAAGACGCCGACCCAGATCCAACCGACGTTTTTCAAGAAAGCAAACGAAAACAAAATCGCTAAGAAAGGCGAAACAAAAAGCAAAAACCATAGAATAATCTCTCTCAATAAGATCATCCCACCCAAGATATAGTAAGTCACCTCTGTCAACTTGAGGAAAAACAATTGGTTCCTGACCCACTCCTGGGCACCAAGGTTGAGGTCTTTGATTCCGTAAAAAGTGAAATAGTTGGACTCCTGACTGACGCCGTTAAAGTAGGTGTTGAATAGGTCTTTTCCTCCCAGATTCTCGATAAAAAATTTCATCAAAACGTCGGATAGCTGGACGATCGTGATTACGATTGTCGCCGAAAATGAGATGTAGAGGATTGCCGTAAGGATCTTGATGATCGAAGGCCAGACTTTGACGCCGGTGTCGAAGTTGGTCCTCTGACCGATGATTATCCCCAGGCCGAGAAGGGCAGCGGTCAGGATGACAAAAAAATAACTGATGTTCCTGGCGGTTGCCCAAACCTTGAGAAGAACCGGATGGTTGACGATCGACGGATGGTTGATCACCCAAAAAATAAACTGTCTGGCGCGCTCATCCGCCCGGCCTTGGACAGTCACTTCGGTATCATCGGTCCAAAAGTGGTAGCGGGACGGATTTTTCAAAAATTCCTGATAGTCGGTGACGCACGATTCACCCCGCTGTTTATAGATCGACTGCAGTTGTGAACAATCATACGATTGCGGAGCTACCGGCGGCGTCGGAGTCGGGTCGACCGCCCTGACAAAAACCGGCAGCAAAAACGCCAGGGAAAAAATAAAGACTAAATTAACGAACCACTTTTTCATAGCTTTAAATTCATTCTATATCAATCGTGAAGACAAAGGTTAGGTATTTTACAGGTTCCTAAAAACGACGAAACCAGCTCCGGCCAGAGCGACAAAGGCCAGCCCAAGAGCAATCTGGAGCGAGTTCCCGGCCACTCCCGAAGTCGGCAAGGCGGTCGGCGCCGGCGTGTTGTTGACCGGCGTCGGCGTGGCAACGTCCGGGTTGAAAAGCGTACAAAGCTGGGTCGACCCAGCCGACGTCGCAATCAGTTGAAAAGTGACGTAGGCATAGGTTCCGGTTCCGGTGAATCCTGTGTTAGAACTTCCGGAAATGACCAGTTTTCCAGCCGAAGACGGGTTGGCGGAAATCGTCGTAAAGGTGTTTCCGGCCGAAGCCGAAACATACTGTAAAACGGTTGTATCATATGTCATGCCTATTTGGGTTGAACTATACGACTTTCCTTCGGTATCGATGTTGATGGTAAATTTGATATTTTGACCCCTAGTTAAAGTCCCCGACGGAGCAATTAAATCGTAGGTAACAGCAAGACTTTGATTAGCAATTAAAAGAAACGCAAAAAGAGAGATAAAAAAAGATAAAACCTTCTTCATAACAAAAATGATACTCAATGTCCTTACTTATTACAAGTCAAGGGTTTTTATTAACGCCTTTCCACGTTATAAAGAGGACCAACTATTTGAATATTTCCTGGAGCTCTTTGATCAAAGTAGGTTTTGAAGTCGTCCCCGGAAAAAGTCTGCGTACCGGCGTCGCCCGATACGATCACCGAAGTCACTCTTCCGGAGCCAAAATCGGCGCTGATTGAAACAGAACTGACCGAATTGAAAGGGTTGCCGCCGCGGTTGCGCAGTTCTTGCTTGACCCTGTCCTGATTCCAGGTATCTTTGCCCGCCGGGTTAGGCGCGTCGACCTGGTAAACATTGGCGATCGTCGACTGGTCTTTTTGGACCAGCATGATGACGTTGGCGATGTCCGCCACTTCTTCTGGTTTGAGCCAGGCCGTATTGCCGTAATTGGATCTTCCTCCCCAATCGCAGTAAAACCAAGGCGAACTTTTGTCGTAAGCGTTATTCCTGACGTCGGAAAAATTATTATAGCTGCCGCTGCCGTCCTGCGCATTCTTGGTCCAGGGCCTGGAAGAAATGCTGTTGCTTGAAGAGTAGACATAGCCGCCGGCGGTCGACGAATAATAGGCCGATATCGGGCTGCCGCCTGAAGTCATGACGATTCCTGCCGTGGCGGAAACCGCCTGTTTCCAGGCGTCGCTATTTTCCTCTTGTTTGAACACTTGACAGTGTTGGCTTGGGCAGATCTGGCTGGCGCCGTTGTTGGTGGCGGCCAAGACATAGGATCGCGCCGCGATCGCCTGGGCCTTGAGTGCCTCCATATTCCAGTCGGTCGGCATCTCGTAAATGTGTTTCAGATAGTCTTCTACGTTCAGGGTCTGATCGATGTTTTGGCCGTATTCGTTTGTTCCGACGACGTGGATATTGACGCCTGTGTTATAACCGGTGGTATAGTCGGCGTTGTAGTAAAACTTCAAGATCTGTTCGGCATTCTGCCCGGCGTCGGCCCTGCCTTTTGCCCCATACTGGCTCATGCCGACCCGGTGAGGTACGCCGAAAGTGAAGAAGCCGAAGCCGGGGGAAAAACCCGGATCTTTGCCATTGGTCAAGTCGGAGGAACATCCGCTCGTACTCGTATAGGCGGATTGGGGAAGGTTTAGGGCCGCCAAACGCTGAGCGATTAAGGATTGTTGTTGGGCTACTAGTTGAGAAATTTGACTACTAAGGTCTCCTATTTTGCTCGCCAACGTCTGCGACTGTTGATCGACTTGTATTTTTAAAGCCGCCAGGCTGGCCTTTTGTTGGGTTAGATTTGCCTTGATTTCCTCCAGGTTTTTTATATATAAAACCACTTTAATGATGGTTTCCTTGTCGCTGTCGACCAAAGACTTCTGGTAAAAAAAGTCCCGCAGGGAATCCGACAGGTTGGGTGATACCAGAACCGTGATCAGGCTGAGGGAGTTTTTGTTGACGTTTTTGTAATACGAGTTGACTCTTTGGTTTAAAAGGTTTTTTTGGTACTCGAGAGCCTGCTCTCCTTTTTTTACCTCGATTTCTTTTTGAGCAATTTCCGCTTCAATTTCGGCAATTTGGCTCTTTATGCTGTTGAGTTTTGCTATGGCAGTGTCATAGTCCGATTGGGTCAGATTTTTTTCTTGGACTAAGGCCTGAATCTGACTGCCTAAGTCGTTGATTTTATTTTGTAAATCATCTGCTAGGGGATGGAAAAACGGTACCGACAACATTAAAAAAAACAAAATAGTTGCAAAAACAGTTTTTTTCATTTTTAGGATAAATCTATTATACTTTCTTTATGAGACGAATTTTGTATTTTTCGGCGATATTTTTTTTGCTGTTTTTCCTCTCCGGCAAGCCGGTTGTTTTTGGCGATGCACCCCGTTATGCCGACTGTGATTTGTGCGGCTACTGCCCGCCCAACAGCCCTCCCCAAAACTGGTCTGACTGCCAAAAATGCATCTATCCGAACATCAACCCTGATCCTGGCGCCAAAGAGAGCTTGCTCATTGACCCGAATACAAACCTGCCCCCAACGCCTGCCCCAGGTCACCAGTATACTTTTTTGGGCTGCCTTGGCGGTTCGTCCAGCTTCACGTCTTCGGGTTCGGCCGGAGGCGTCGTCCAGTCGATTCTGAACATTGTGTTTTCGATTGCCGGAGGCATTGCCTTTTTGTATTTGATCTATGGAAGCTTCATCATCGCCACCTCCCAGGCTGCGCCGGAAAGGCTAAACTACGGGAAAAGGCTGGTGAGCGGAGCGATTATCGGACTGATTTTTACTTTAGGGAGCGTTCTTGTCGTCAACTTCATCGCCTCGGGAATACTGAAAGTGCCCGGATTCGGCCAATAAAACATCTTTAGGCGGTTCTTTTTTTGCCTGACTTTCTCAAGAAAGACCCACCAAGGCCACCGGCCAAAAGCGAGGGAATAAACAAAGTCGGAAGCCCCGTTGATGGAATGGAAGCGGTTTTATTTGCCGTGTTGCCTGTTTGCGATTTATAGTAACTGCCAAGAGGCGCTGTTTGCGAATTGCCGTTGACGGTCAAAGAAGAGGCTGGTGTCGGGTTGATTGACTTTGTCGGAGTAGGGGTTGGTTTGGCGGCTATTCCCGCCAGCTTGCCAGGCAGCTTGAGTTTGCCCGTAACCACGGCGAAGAAAACCAGCACCACGACGAGCCCGAGAACGAAAGAAACTATCCTGTTAAAACTATCCATATAGTATTTATTATATCATGTTTTTTCTTTATTGCAAGCTCGGCCCAATAGTTGTATATTGACATTATGGAAAAAAATCCCCAAGTGATTTTTTCTTGGCGCGCTCCTTTAAGGCCGTACAAAAAAAGGTCCAATTTGATCATTCGCTTTTATCTTGGAATCGCCCTCCTCCTCTCGGCAATCATGTTTTTTTTTGGCGACAGAATCCTCATCATTCCCATCTGGGCACTGGTCTTTCTTTTTTATGTCTTGACGGTAACGCCGCCGCCCGAGGTCGAAAACAAAATCACCACCTTCGGCATCGACGCCGCCGGAGTAACAATGCGCTGGGAAATCCTTTCCCATTTCTACTTCGGACAGCGCTTTGGTTTTTATACCTTGACCATAGTTAGTCAACCTCCGTATTTTTACCACGCCTATCTGGTCGTTCCCAACAAAGACGACAAAGACAGGCTTGTTCAAATCCTTTCTCAACACTTGCTTTATCAAGAAAAACCGCAAAAAACCTTGACAGACAAAATGCTTGACCTCCTATCGAAACTCATTCCCGATGAGAAGGAAGAAGAGACTCAAGTCGTCTTGCAAAAACTGGAGAAGGCATCTCTTTAACGCCAAAGGTCCTACCCCAACTCAACACGCCGCCGTCGGTCGATACCAAAAACCCGTCCTTTTGTTTGGCGAGGACGATTAACTCAAAGTCGGTAACGCTATCCAAAAACCCAGTCCTGGTCGCGTTGCGGTATCGTTCCCGGAACTTCTTGATGAAGCCGCCGATTTTTATCTGAAAGTCTTTTTTCTCCTTTATTTCTTGGCCGATAAAACCTTTCGCTACCTGCTCCATCTCTTCTTCGGCGACGTTTAGTCCCCGATAGTTCCTCGACCTAACGTCCTCTATGAGTTTGTAAAAAACCGTCGCCGAAAACGATGTTTTTGCCAGGTCTGGTGACTCTATGTTAACAACCGACAAAAACTCGTTTATAAAGGCCTGGTTTTTGTCTTCAAAAAAACTCAAGAACTCATCAACGGCCCCCGGGGTCATAAAAAATCCGGCGGCCTGGCTGTTTTTAAGTTTTTTTATTGTCTTTGTCAGATTGACGACGACGTCTTGGGTTTTTTTACCCAAAGACAGGCCCGCCTCCATGTTAAAAAAAACGTTGGTGTCAAGGATAAAAGCTTCCATGTTATTCTTGGATCCTTACCGGCATAATAATGTGTAAAAAATTGTCAATTTTTTCTCCTTTAAAAACCGCTGGAGAATCCGACCGCAGTAGTTCTAAGATAATTTTTTTTGAAGAAATGTTGGTCAAAAAATCAACTAAAAACTTATAGTTAAAGGCGACTTTTTGATTGTCTCCGTTTATTTCCGCCTCCTGATAGGTAACGTCGTTGTCTCCGCCGCCGGTTTTTGGACTTAGTTTTAATCCTCCCTTGTCGGTTTCGAGAATGATGATGTTGGAAAAGTCCCTGGCAAAAACAGAGACCAGTTTAACGTTTCTCAAAAACTCCTCCCTTTCAAGGACGACGGTGGTCTTTTTTTCGGCCGGAATAACCTTCTCGTATGGGGGATAGTCTCCCTCGATTAATCTCGTCTGAAGCTCCCTGTCGCCAAGATAAAACACCAAAAGCCTCTCTTCTTCCTGAAAACTAAAAAATACTTCTTTTTCTGCCCCGATCAGGCGGCCGACCTCTAGCAAAAACGGCGCCGGGACAAGCATCGATCCAAGCGGGAGTTTTTCTTTCAAGTTAACAAGGGACAGTCTAAATCCGTCGGTTGTAACTATCTGTCCGCCATCTTCGCCGTTGACAAAATTAACCCCCGTTAAGACGGGTCTCGTTTCGTCCGATGAGGCGGAAAAAAACAACAAGGGGAGGATTTTTTTAAAAAAAACGGAGTCGATTTTGTGCTTGTTTGGCGTGGTGGCTTTGGGAAGGGGAAAGTCGGTCACAGAGAACAGGGGAAATTCCCCCTTGGTTTTTCCTTGGCTTAAAACAATCGATTTGTCTTTTGCTTCCAGGGCAATTTGCCCCGGCGGTAAAAGCGATAAAAATTCGGTGATTTTCCTAGGTTCGACGACGATCTTAAATTCTTCCGTTTTGTTTGTTTTGATGACGCCATGATAGTAAAAGTTAAGGTTGGTAGAATAAAAGTTAATGGTGTTTTTTTCTCCTTTTAGATATACTCCCTGGAGAGAGGTTGACGAAGAAAGCTTTGATGAAGTAAATTTGGACGCGAGTACCAACTCGTCAAGAAGGGTTTCTTTATTGATCTCTATTTTCATAGTAAATATTTATAGTAATAATAGGTAGTGTGTATAAGTGTATAAAACAAGGCGCGGATTTTCAAGACAAAATAAACCGGTTTTTTTGTCTGTGGGAAGATGGTGGATATTATGTAGATGATTTTAAGGATTGGACGATGTTGTCGACGTCTTTCTTAAAGCTTTGATCTTTCATCATGAGGGAGGAAATCTTTTCTTGAGCGTGGAGGACGGTGGTATGGTCGTTTCTCCTTAACAACTCGGCCGTTTCCGCCAGCTTTAAGCCAAGTTCTTTTCTGATAAGGTACATGGCCACCTGACGGGGAAGGGCGACGGAGTCGGTTCTTTCCTTGCTTTTTAAACGAGACTGCCTGATGTTGTAGTAGGTGCAGACCGCCCTAATGACGTCGGAGGGAGTCAGTCTTTTGACATGGTTTTTTTCTTCGTTGTTGGAAAAAAACTCGTCGACCGATTCGAGGTCGACCAGGTCCTTTTTACCGACGATTTTTGCGTATAGCGACAACAGCGTTCCTTCAAGGGCGCGCGAATCAGAGACCCGCTCCGAGATTACCTTGGCCGCCTCGATGTCAAGGTTGATGTTTTTTTCTTTGGCCTTAATTAAAAGAATGGCGGTGCGCAGTTCAAAGTCTGGCGGCTGGATGTCGACGGTCAATCCGCCGGAAAACCTGGACCTCAACCTGTCTTCGAGGTTTTTTATCGCATCCGGCGGCCGATCCGACGTTAAGATTATCTGTCCTCCAGCCGAGACGATCGAGTTGAAAGTGTGAAAAAAATCTTCTTGGATGTGGGTCTTCCCGGCGATAAACTGGATGTCGTCAACGATTAACAGGTTAAGAAGGCGATATTTTCTTCTGAATCGGGGTGTGGTTTTGTCCCTGATTGCTTCGATTAATTCATTGGTGAAGGTTTCACCGGGGCAAAAGAACACCCTTTTGTTTTTGTCGTTTTCGAGGATTTTTTTGGCGACCGACTGGGCCAGATGGGTTTTTCCGACCCCCACCCCGCCATAGAGGAAAAGCGGGTTGTAGGCGGTGCCGATATTGTTAACAACGGCCTGGGCGGCGGCGTAAGCCACTTGGTTGGTCGACGAAACGGCAAAATTCTCTAGGGTGTATTTTTTATTCAACCCCGACCTGGTAAAAAGATCCTCGGTTGTTGGTTCAAATGAGAGAAGCGGGGTAGTGGCCTTTTTCTTTATTGTTGGAGCGATGGCAAATTCTACGGAAAGTTTTTTTTTAAAACCCTGATAGACGACGTCTTCGATTTCTTTTAGTTTGGGGTCTAGGAATTTCTTTACTCCCTGGTTGTCGCAGTTGATGACGATTTTTTCTTCGGTCAGTTCGGCTGGTCGGGTTTGCTTTAATACCGAATACAAAACAGACTTTTCTCCTTTTATTTCTTTTAGTTTTGTCAAAAAATCATTCCAAAAAGAGCCTAAGAAAGACATAATTTATATTTGTGGATAACTTGTCCACAAATAATAAACAATTCCACAAAGGATGTCAACAGGTATTTTTTTATGACAAAGCCGCTGGTTGGTTATGGGAGACTTAAGAAGTTATAGTTCTCCGAGGCCTTCTTTTTTTTGCACCTCTTCTTTTACCAGATTAAGGAATCGTTCTGTTGAGGACAGTCTTTTGTGGCCAACCAGGCGAGCAATGTATTCGACCGATGCCCCTTGTTTTAACTGGTGGGCGATGAAAGTGTTGCGCAGATCATTGACCGTGGCGTTTTCAATCCCAACCTCCCTGAAGCATCTGGCGATGATTTGACGGATATTTCTTATCAGGAGAGGGTGCCCGGTTCTTGTAATAAACAGGCGGTCTTCTTTGGACCCCGGCCTATTTTTGACGTATTCGTCAACTGCCTTTTTGACCGCTTTGTTTAACGGAATGTCTCTTCCCGGGGTTTTTCCATAGTCTCTGATATGGATCATTGAGTCGTTGATGTCGTTTGTTCTTAGGTTTGCCAACTCGCCGATTTTCATTCCGGTCTGGAGAAGAATTTCTACCAACGCATAAGTGCGGTTGTCTTCTTTGGCAAAATCTCTAAGAGCCCGATATTCCAATTTGGTAAAGATCCGCGGCGGTGATTGGACGTATTTCGGGTGGGAAACGTCAAGGGAAGGATTTTGGTCGATGATTCCTTCTTGCTTAAGGTATCTGAAGAATGTCCGTATCGAATTCAGTTTCCTGGAGGCTGATTTTTTGGTGTAATTCTCCGAGATCAGTTTTTCAATGAAGCCGTTGATCTGTTCTTTCTTGACCTCTCTAATGTCTTGGATTTCTTTGCTGGTCAAGAAACCAACAAATTGTTCCAGATCTTTTTTATAGGCTATGATGGTAAAGTTTGATTTTCCTTGGCTTTCGAGGTGTTTGATAAATCTTTCAACCAAAGATGGTAATAGAACATTATCCATAACGCCCTATAATATATCATATTATTCAACCCAATTCAAGCCTATTGGTGATTATCGGTTGAGTTTTTCACCACCCTTTGGTATATTATCTAATCTACTCCAGCCCAATCTGGAAAGAAAAGGAGATAAACTCAAGATGCCAAAAAAGAAAAACGACGCTCAAAAACCTTCAACCAACATCATGGAAGAGCTTCTCAAAGAAACAACGGGAAAGC
>JAMCTE010000003.1 GCA_023381015.1 Patescibacteria group bacterium
GCCCTGGTTCAGTTCATTGTTATAAAAAACTAATATAACTATGAAAAAATTCTTTTTTCTTTTACTTTCGTTGTTAGTAGTGTTATTGATTGGCCAACAGTTAAAACTGCTACCAAATTTCCAAAACTTAACGACCAATTCGACCGTTCCAACCCAGAAACAAACCGTCGTCTACGAAGAGTCCGTCATCACCAAAGTGGTTCAAGACGCTCTGCCATCCGTCGTGACCGTCAGCATGACGCAAACTACCCAGACCGGTGGCTTCGTTCAGATCAATCCATTTGATCTTTCTAATCCTTTCCAACAAGGCCGTCGGAACTGATGATAAGTCGACCAAAACATCGGCAGCGGTTTTATCATCAGTTCCGACGGCCTTGTCATCACCAACAAACACGTCGTATCGGATACCACCGCATCCTACCAGATCCTGACCAACGACAAAAAGAAATACCCGGTAGAAAAAATTTATCGTGATCCTTTGAACGATCTGGCGATCTTAAAAATAAATGCGACAGGACTAAAACCGCTGAAACTGGGCGATTCGTCTCACTTGAAACTCGGCCAGATGACGATTGCCATCGGCACCCCGTTGGGGGAGTTCACCAACACCGTTACCAACGGCATCATTTCCGGCCTTGGCCGGGGAATCACCGCCGGCAGCCCGTTTGAAGGCTTTGTCGAAAAGCTGGATGACGTCATCCAGACCAACGCCGCCATCAATCCGGGCAATTCGGGTGGCCCGCTCCTCAACTCGAGCGGAGAAGTGATCGGTATCAATACCGCGATCGCTCAAGGAGGCCAAAACATCGGTTTTGCCATTCCCGTCAACGTCATCAAAACCTTGATCAGTACCTTCAACAAAAACGGCGGCAGTTTCGAAAGGCCTTACATCGGCGTCAGATACAAGATGGTCGACCAGCAAACCGCCGTCCTGAACGACCTGGTCCAAGGAGCCTATGTCATCCAGGTCATCGACGGATCTCCGGCGCAAAAGGCCGGAATCCAGGACGAAGATATCATCACCGAGGTCGACGGCACGAAGATTCAGGGCACTGACGACCAAGAGTTGGCAAAAATCATCCAAGACAAAAAAATCGGCGACAAGGTTACAATCAAAGTCTGGAGAAACAAGGAATTTAAGACTTTCGACATCACCCTGACGGCAACCCAACAATGATTCAAGATAATTTTAGAGAATCTTCTTTCATTTGAGCGTTGCTTGAGTCAACCAACTAAAATAGTTGGCAACCATTAATGATAAATCATTGGATTGATTCGCTAATTTTTTTTGTTCGTCAAAAGGCACCGCCAATCCTTTCTTGATTACGTTCATTTGATTAAAAAAGTAGAAGATCGAATATAGCGATAAACCAATCATCGAAGAAACCAACGCCGGATTTTTATCAAGAAAAAGCGATAAAACGCCAATGGAGGCCGCCGCTACAACGCCCATATCGGTTTTGGCCAATGCTTTAAGTCTTTCTGATGTTTTAGAATCCCGCGAAGATTGCAAGTCATTTTTTTGTAAAACAGCGGCTATAGTGACCAGTTGGGGTCCAAAACCAATCTTTTTCAAGGACGCGATTTCTTTTTTTGTCAATTTTGAAAGATTTTTTGTCTGTTTGCCATTAACCGAAAAATTCTGGTCAATAATCCTGCCGCTATCATCAATATTCAACGACCAAGCCGAATGACTGCCATCCCTAGCGTTGAAAATTCCCGACAGCTCGTGTTTGTCGACATTTATTTCTCCAAAACCTTGATCTGATTCGCTGATCAGCTTCAGTCCGATAATGTGATCTGGAAGTTTTTTTGGAGCTTCAAGATCATAATAAAATTTGACCGTCCTTTTTAGATTGCTTGGACCAATCGGACTAAAATCCGATAATTCCAAAAACTCGCGGCCGTTTTCCTGTCCGGCGTTTTCGCTAAGGCCAACACCTCCGGGCAACAATCCTTTTATTGGTTTGCTTCGCAAAGACAAGGAAAAAGAACCATCATACCTTTCTTTCCTTGGATTGAAACCCAAGACGGCATTTTTTAAAGCTTTAACTGATGCTAGTTCTGTTGACATTTTTTTTGTTAGAGATTTTTTAAATCGGTTTTGAGAACTTCTGTGAAAAATTTCATCGCTCTGGCGGACCCTCTCGCAAATTCGAACATGTGGTAAAAAGCCGCATTCAAATATAGTCCTAGCCCTGCCGCGCCTCTGAGGAAATTGCCTTCATTTTTCAAACTATGGAGGGTATTTTGTTCTGTCTCAGCTAAACGATTTGCCTGCCTTATAACATTGGCAAAAATAAAAAGAAGAGTCGTAAAGACTATTTCTCCTGACAAATTCGGCAACAAGGCATAATCGGCCATCAAACCCATACCAGCCATAGAAGACAACATGATATTTAACGATGCCAGCCTTCTATTACTATTGACTTCTTTGCCGTTTTTCTCACCCAACATGTCCATGATCGATATGAATCTCGGGTCAAAACCTATGCTCTTGAGAGCCTTGATTTGTTTTTTGTCAAGACGGGAGTTGCCGAACTCGTAGGTTACTTTATCGTGTATTGGAAATAGTCCGCCGACGGTCTTTTCGTCAACGGTGATCTTCCCATTAGTCGTGAACTTATCAGGGTTTTTTTGATCCCTTAAAACAGCAAACCAGTTGATTGAATTAGACAATTTTTTGTCATAAGAAGGAAATTCTTGTACCCAGATTTGATCGTAGGAAATCTGCATTTGCAGGAAATTGCCTCTTTTGTTTTGTATAGTCCATTGGAGCCGTTTGAGCTGGTCACTATCGTCGTAGGTAAGCTTGAGGTTGCGGTCGCCGACGACTTCGTAGCTGATGCCGTGTTCTTCCGGAACAATATTAATCCTCGTCTGGACGTGTTTGCCGAAAACGTGGCGGAAATAGTCGAAATTTTCGACGTTGGCGCGTTGCCGCCCCATGATGACGACGTCAGCTAATTTGCCGGGGGTAGGAAATTCCCTTGCCATATCCGGCTATTATACTATAAGATACTATTTCTTTCAATAACACGGTTGAAAACGTTACTATATGGTATAATCGAATTATGAAAAATCAGTTGATCGATTACAACCATCACCGCTCCACTTTTGGAGGGTGATTTTACTATAGGCGATAAATCAACCCTCCGAGAGGAGGGATTTTTTTATGAGTCCGTTTCCGATGAAATCGGATTACGGACTCAAATCCGCCGAAGTTTCAACAAAGGCGGATAAGTTAACAAGTTTTTTATATAATAAATAGATATGAACGACAAAATAAAACCGCAAATCCTAAAAGGATTCAGGGATTTTTTCCCCGAAGATGCGATGAGGCGTCAATACGTCATCGATATCATCCGCCGTACCTTTGAACTGTATGGCTTCGAGCCAATAGAAACTCCGGCGATCGAATATTTGGAAGTATTCACCGGTAACATCGGCGAGGACGAAAAGCTTTTCTATAAATTCGAGGATACCGGCGGCAGGAAAGTCGCTTTGAGATACGACCAGACCGTACCCACCTGCCGTTTCATCGCCGAGTACCCGGATAAAGTCAGTCTGCCCTTCAAACGCTATCAAATCCAAACAGTCTGGCGGGCGGAAAAACCGCAAAAAGGCCGTTACCGAGAGTTTTTGCAGTGCGATGCCGACATCTTTGGCGTTGAGGACAGGACGGCTGACGGCGAAACGATTGCCCTGACGATCGATATTTTCAAAAACCTCGGCTTCAAAAAACCGATTGCCGTCATCAACGACCGGGCTCTTTACAAAGATATTCCCTACAAAGCCATCGTCGCCATCGACAAGTTGAAAAAAATCGGCGAAGAAGGCGTCGTCAAAGAACTGGTAGGAAAAGGTTATACCGAAAACGAGGCAAAAAACTTGCTTAGCAAGGTATCTTCTGCTAAACCAAACGCAGACCTGCAAACCATTTTCAAATATCTCGACGATTATGGTTTTAAAGATAACTACCAGTTCAGCCCGACCCTGGCAAGATCTTTTTCTTATTCGACGGGGACGATCTGGGAGATCGTCGTTGACGGATTCGAGGCTGGCTCTTTGGCCGGTTGCGAAAGATTCGACAGCTTGGTATCGCGTTTCAGCAACCGCAATATTCCGGCCGTCGGATTTGCCATCGGATTTGACCGGACCGTCCTCGCCATGGAGGAATTAAAACTTTTTCCAAACATCAAAACAAAAACTAAAGTTTTGGTAACTATCTTCAACAAAGACCTGGTCAAAAATTCGCAGCAACTGGTAAAAAATCTAAGAAAAAACAGAATTAACAGCGAACTGTACAGCGATCCAAACGATAGGTTAGATAAACAATTAAAATACGCCAATAAAAAAGGCATACCTTATGTTATTATAATCGGACCGGAAGAAACCTCTAAAAACATACTTAAGTTAAAGGATATGAAAGCCGGAGGACAAAAAGAAATGAATCAACAAGAATTAATAAAATTTCTAATTTCTAATTGATCTAATTAACCTAATTAAATCACAGGCGTCAATTTATTTAGATTAATTAGAAATTAGGTCAATTAGGTTAATTTTTGTTATGCTTATCAACCCTAACGTCGCCATCATCGAAGCCTTGCCCGGAGTCGGAGGAGACGAATCCAAACTTTGGATGAAAGAGCTGCTTTTGTCCTACATCCGCTTCGGACAAAAAAAACTGTTCAAGTTCATTTATCTTGACGACAATACCATCAAAATCAGCGGCATTGGCGCCTTTGGCTTTTTCAAAAACGAAACCGGCGTCCACCGCGTCCAGAGGATTCCGGAAACGGAGAGAAAAGGCCGGATCCACACCTCGACCTGCATCATCGTCGTCCTTCCCCAGATCATCCAGTCTGACATCAGAATCAACCCGAGCGAGCTGGAGTGGCAGTTTTACCGCTCCGGCGGACACGGAGGACAAAACGTCAACAAAGTCGCAACCGCCGTCAGATTGATCCACAAACCAACAGGTATCGTCACCACGGCGTCGCGGGAAAGATACCAGGAAGCCAACAGGAAGATCGCCTACGACCTGCTGATCGCCAAACTATACCAACTCGAAGAGGAAAAGAAAAAAGGCCTGACCTCATCTTACGTAAAAGACGTCGGGGCCGCCGATCGCGCCGAAAAAATCAGGACTTACAACTTTCCCCAAAACAGACTGACCGATCATAGGATCAATAAAAGTTTCCATAATCTCGAAGACATCATCAAAGAAGGGAAGTGGGACAAAGTATTTTCTTCATGAACAACAGGCAATCTCTCAAATCTCTTCTCCAAAACAAAGATTTTATCCTAATGCAGTTCGGTTTGACCGTTTCCAGGATCGGAACTTTCATGCAGGACGTCGCCGTAAACTGGCAACTCTACCAACTGACCAAATCACCGATTTCCTTGGGTATCGTTTCTCTGGCAAAATTTTTGCCGGTTCTTATCTGCTCGTTTTTTGCCGGCATAGTCGCCGATACTTTTAACAGAAAAAAAGTGATCTTCCTGGTCGAAACGATAGCCATCCTTAATTCAAGCATCTTGGCGTACTTGACTTTTACCGGAAAAATTACTCCTCTTTTAATCTACATTTTTGTCGGTCTGGATGCCGGTCTTTATTCTTTCGAGTCACCGGCCCGACAAGCCATGGGTCCGACGATCGTCAAAAAAGAAGATTATCCTCTCGCCGTCAATATCATGAATATTTTTTACCAATCGACCCAGTTCGTCGGGCCGGCCTTGAGCGGATTCGTCATTGCCTTTTGGGAAGTGAAAACCGTCTATGTCGTCAATGCTTTGTCCTTTGCCGCGGTGTTGGTTGCCTTAGTTTTTATGAACCCGCTTCCCAAAAATACCAAACGGCCCAACTTCAGTTTGAAGGAAATCGGCGAGGGATTGAAGTTCGTCTTCAAAACGCCGCTGATCGCTTCCTCGATGTATATCGATTTCTTTGCCCAGTTCTTTGGATCTTCATTGACATTGCTGCCTATTTTTGCGGTCAAGATCTTGAAACTCGGGCCGGCGGCGATGGGTTTTCTTTACGCAGCTCCGGCAGTCGGAGCGATCATCGCCGGAATGATCTTTCCTTTTTTCTCAAAAATCAAGGAAAGGGGCAAGCTGTTATTTGGAGGCATCCTTCTTTACGGAGTCAGCATCGTCTTTTTCGGACTGTCAAAAAATTTCTATCTGTCTTTGATATTACTGGCACTTTCCGGGGCCGGCGACGTTGTAAGCGTCATCATCAGGAACGTCATCAGGCAGCTCAATACTCCCGACTACATCAGGGGAAGAATGACGGCGGTCAATATGGCCTTTTATACCGGCGGACCGCAGCTCGGAGAAGTCGAGGCAGGATTTACCGCTAATCTTTTAGGGACGCCTTATTCCGTCGCGATCGGTGGACTGGCGACGATTGCCGTCACCCTGCTTATCGCCAAAAAAACGCCTCAACTGCTTTATTACAAAGACAAAGGTGTTGATTAACAGATAAGTTATCTGTTATAATAGTTCTCCTATGAAAACCAGCATCCTTCTTTACGGAGTCAGCAACGCGACCGTGGTCTGCGCCTGCGGCAATACTTTCACGACCGGATCGACCAAACAAACCATCAGCGTTGAAGTCTGCTACAAATGTCATCCCTTTTATACCGGAGAACATCGGTTCGTTGACAGCAAGGGTCGGGTCGATACTTTCCAGAAAAAGCAAGCCTTTGCTAAACAATACCGGATCTCATACAAAGGCAAAAAAAATAAGAAACAAGACAAGGAAGAAAAAAAAGTGAAGTCTTTGCGTGAACTTTTGCAAGAAAGTTAACAAAACTATAGAGTTACGTTACTTTTAAATAGAATTTAAGTTTATCGCAAGTGTGCCTTTGAAAGTAAATAGCTTGCGATACAAAATAGGGAAAATCGTTGGGAAAAAACCGTTAGGTTTTGTCCCAAAAACATGATATAATTAATTTCGTTTCCTAAGACCCAGGTGTCATTAATAAGTTTCCTGGCGAACATCCCGCCTTGGCGGGAGACGGAAAACAATATGGTCAACACCCAAAAAAAATTTCAAATCGATTCGTTAAATTCGCTTCTCAAAGAAAAGTCCAATTTCCTCTTGTTTTTTCACGTAAAT
>JAMCTE010000004.1:0-796 GCA_023381015.1 Patescibacteria group bacterium
AAAATGGATAATTTTTTGGAAAAACTTGTTAAAATTATCATTCCCAGGTTGAAGGATTTCCGAGGAATTTCAGAGAGAAATGTTGACTTGCATGGCAATCTCAACATCGGTTTTACCGAACAAACTATTTTTCCTGAGATTGATTTTGATAAAATTGATAAAATAAGGGGCCTTGAGGTGACGGTGGTTACCAATGCACACAGTCATGAAAATGGAAAAAAATTATTCGAGCTATTAGGAGTACCCTTTAAAAAATAAAATGGCAAAAACATCTGACGAAGTAAAATTCAGAAAAAAACAAAAATATCAGATCCGTTATCGGAATCGGTGTCCTTTTTGCGGACGGGCAAGAGGATATATGCGCCGGTTCGGAATGTGTAGAATCTGTTTCCGAAAAAAAGCATTGAATGGAGAAATTCCCGGAGTTAAAAAAATTTCCTGGTAAAAAATATGAGTAGATCTTTAAAAAAAGGACCATACATCGACGAAAACCTTTTAAAAAAAATAATGAAACAAAAGGCCAATCGGAGTAATGATTTAATAAAGACCTGGTCCAGGGATTCGCAGGTAGCTCCGGAATTTGTCGGTC
This sequence comes from Patescibacteria group bacterium, assembly GCA_023381015.1. Classification (GTDB taxonomy): domain Bacteria; phylum Patescibacteriota; class Microgenomatia; order UBA1406; family GWC2-37-13; genus GWC2-37-13. The sequence continues at coordinate 590 of JAMCTE010000004.1, forward strand.
ATAAAATCGGGATCCATAATGGAAGGAAATTTGTGGAAATCCTAGTTTCAGAAAATATGGTCGGTCACCGTTTGGGAGAGTTTTCTCCGACCAGGACGTTCAGAAGCCATGGAAAAGTTACCAAGAAAGTTCTAGAAGCCACCTAATATATGGAAAATTCAATCAACGATTTAATCATCAGGATAAAAAACGGCTATTTAGCCAGGA
>JAMCTE010000004.1:806-5710 GCA_023381015.1 Patescibacteria group bacterium
CATCAAGTAGTACAAAGTGGATAAGGATGATTTCAACGAGATGACAATAGAACTTCTTTATCAGGAGGGCCAGCCGGCCTTGACAGACGTCAAAGTTTTTTCAACGTCTGGTCGCCGCTATTATGTTTCTTACCGTGAATTAAAGCCGGTGATGAGCGGTTATGGATTTTCAATTATCTCTTCGCCTCAAGGAATTGTTACCAACAAGGAAGCCAGATTAAAGAAGTTGGGCGGAGAGTTGTTGTTTAATATTTGGTAAATAGTTATATATAAATTATGTCTAAAATCGGTCAAAAACCAATAGAGGTTCCAGCAACAGTTTCTTTGACGGTCGACGGAAACAAGATCGCAATAAAAGGTTCTCAGGGAGAAATGGCGATCGTTTTGCCAAAGAAAATAAAACTGGTCAAACAAGAAAATAATTTCCTGGTGGAAAGGGATGACGATGAGAAAAAAACAAAATCGAGAGTTGGCAGTTACCGACAGCTGATTGACAATGCGGTCAAAGGCGTGGAAAAACCTTGGGAAAAAAAGTTGAAAGTGGTCGGCACCGGTTTTAACGTCAAGTTGGATAAGGAAGATTTATTGTTCAAACTGGGTTATTCCCATCCGGTCCGTTTTCAAAAAGTTGCCGGAATAAAATTCCAAGTAGAAGGCAATACTAAAATTACCGTTTTGGGAAGCGATAAACAATTGGTAGGAGAAATCGCATATCAAATAAAAATGTTGAAAAAGCCTGACGTTTATAAAGGAAAAGGCATCCAGTATGAAAACGAAAAATTAAGAATTAAACCTGGCAAAAAAGCTAAGACGGCCGGTCCAGGTACGGCGGCATAACTATGGGAAAAGTCAATCTAAACAAAAAAATCGCCAAAAAAAGACGCATCAGTTCTCACATCAGGGGAATTTCAACTAAACCACGGATTTCCGTTTTTAGATCGAACCGCTTTATCTATGCCCAAGCGGTTGACGATGAGAAAAAAATTACCTTAGTCTCAAGCTCGAGCGTCAAGATGTCCAAGTCGAAAAAAGTCGACCAAGCAAAACAAGTCGGGCTAGCGTTAGCCAAACTATTGAAAGAAAAAAAGATCGATACGGTAGTCTTCGATAGAAACGTTTACGTTTATAAAGGCAGAGTAAAGGCTTTGGCCGAAGGGTTAAGAGAAGGAGGAATAAAAGTTTAATTTTTAAGAATTTTTTATAAAGTATGATCAGATCAACTAATCCGGAAGAAAAAAAGTACGAAGAAAAAGTCCTTTTGATAAGGAGAGTGTCAAAGAAGATTCCTGGAGGCAACTACGTGACTTTTTCTGCCCTGGTGGCGGTCGGTGACAAAAAAGGCAAAGTCGGAATCGGGTTGGGCCGGGCCCAAGAAGTGCCGCCGGCGATTCAGAAAGCCATCACTTATGCGAAAAAACACTTAATTAATGTTCCGATCAGGAACAAAACTATTCCACACGAAATTAGGTTAAAGTACAAAGCTTCGAGAATCCTCCTGAAACCGGCTCCAGAAGGAACCGGTTTGAAAGTCGGAAGCGTTACCCGGGTCCTTCTTGATTTGGCCGGCATAGAAAACGCTTCGGGAAAAATCATCAGATCGAGAAATCAGGTTCTAAACACTTATACCGTGATCAAAGCATTAAAAATGTTATCCGCAAGAGGCGGTTCTGCCTTTGGGAGAAAATAATATGGTCGATTTTTTGAGTCATTTACCAAAAATAGTCAGCAATAGGAAGAAAAGATTGGGGCGCGGTTTAGGCAGCGGAAAAGGTTCAAAATCCAGTCGGGGCACTTCAAGGCATCAGAAGTCCCGGGAGGGAATTCCGCTTCATTTTGAAGGAGGCCAGGGAAGGATGGTCAAGCGTTTCCCGCTGCTTCGAGGCAAAGGAAAGAATAAGCCGATGATAAAGGGCAAATTAAAAAAGCAACGGTTCTATGAAAAAAATCCTGGAAAAAATTAACCTCGTTTTAAAAGATCCAGAGTTAAAGAAAAAGGTAGTTTTCACCTTATTAATTTTTTTGGCATTCAGGTTATTCGTGTTTTTGCCGGTTCCGGCAATCAATCTAACCAAGTTGAGGACTCTTTTTGCCTCAAATCAATTTTTGTCCCTTCTTGACATTTTTTCCGGAGGTACTTTGGTGAACTTTTCCGTCATGGCACTAGGCCTTAATCCATACATTAATGCTTCTATCGTCCTCCAACTTTTGACAGTAATGATTCCTTCACTGGAGCAGTTATCTCAGGAAGGTGAATACGGCCGTCATAAAATAAATCAATACACGAGGATGTTGACCGCTCCGTTGACGATCGTACAAGCGGTCGGCATTTTCGTTTTACTTAAAAACCAAAACATTATCGGCAGTTTGAGTCCATTGGAATTTTTTTCGTTTATCTTGACGATGGTGGCCGGCACGTTCATTTTGGTTTGGTTCGGAGAGCTCATTTCCGAATACGGATTGGGTAACGGTATTTCCGTACTGATTTTTGTCGGCATCGTCGCCCGGCTCCCGGTCGTTTTTTCAAGGACGGCTTCAGTCTTCAATCAGGAAATGGTTTTTAATACCATCATTTTTCTTGTATTAGCATTGTTTGTTATCGCTTCGATCGTTTTTATCAACGAAGCGGTCAGAAAGATCCCGGTTTACTACGCAAAAAGAATCAAAGGCAACAGGCTTTACCAAAGTGCATCGAATTTTTTGCCTTTGAAATTGAATCAAGCCGGAGTAATTCCGATCATATTCGCAGTTTCTTTCGTACTTTTTCCTCAACTGATCGGAAACTTTTTAGTCAACGTCAAAAACGCTAATTTGGCGGCAACCGGCAGATTTTTGACCAGCCTTTTTTCACCGACAGGCTTCTTCTACAATTTCTTCTATTTCATTTTGGTGATAGGTTTCACTTATTTTTATACCGTCGTAGTTTTCAACCCTCAAAAAATCAGCGAAGAAATTCAAAAGCACGGCGGATTCATTCCCGGCATTCGTCCTGGTTTGGCCACGAAACAGTATTTGGAAAAGATACTTTATAGATTAACGAGTGTAGGCGCGATTTTCCTCGGTCTTATCGCCGTCATGCCGGTATTGGTCTCCAAGGTAACCGGTCTAACAAACCTGGTGATTGGCGGAACAGGAATCTTGATCGTAGTCTCGGTGGTCTTGGAAACTTTTAAAATGGTTGAAGCGCAATTAGTAATGCGCAGTTATGATAAGTTTATAAAATAAATCTATGGCTAAAAAAGGCTCAAGGATGCTAATCGGTTTGATGTGTGAGGCTTGTAAATCTATCAATTATGTCGTCGAAAAGAACAAAATAAATACGACAACGTCACTAAAGCTTAAGAAGTATTGCCGAAAATGCAAAAAGCACACCAGTCATAAAGAAACAAAAAAATTAGATTGACAATATGAAACTAGTTTTAATTGGTATCCAGGGTTCGGGAAAATCAACTCAAGGGAATTTGCTTTCAAAGCAATTGGGCATCCCTTATCTATCTACCGGCCATATTTTTAGACAACTGGCCAAAGAGAAGACTGCTCTGGGTCACTATATAAAGGTAGTTATGAATACCGGCCTGTTGATTCCGGACGAAAAAACCATTGAGATCGTTAATTCATACTTGTCTAGGCCGGAGTATAAGAAAGGCTATATCCTGGATGGTTTTCCGAGAACGTTATCGCAAGCCAAAGAATACTCAAACAACGTCGACAAGGTCATCTACTTGAAGATACCGGACAAGGAAGCGATTTACAGGCTGGTTTACCGAAATAGTCAGGTACGGGAGGACGAAACCATTCCGGCCATAAAGAAAAGGATTGAACAGTTCAAAAAATTCACCATTCCTGTCCTTGAATACTATAAAAAGGTGAAAAAATTGGCTGAAATCGACGGCACTCAAAAAATCGAAACCGTGAACGAAGAAATCCTCAAAAGCCTTGGGAAAAGACTCGTCAAAAATAAAATCGAGAGTTGGCAGATGAAAAATAAAAAAATCATCGCCGTCGTCGGACTGCCAGGAGTTGGTAAGTCAGACGCGACTGATTTTTTCAAGTCAAAAGGTTTGCCGACGGTTTCTTTCGGGGAGATAATCAATGAATATATTGACAAAAATCATCTGCCGCACGTCGAAAAGACTCACAAGAAAATCAGGCTGGAATTGAGGCAAAAACACGGCATGGCCGCATTGGCGATAATGAATGAAAGAAAAATCAAGGAGGCCATGAAAAAAAGCATGGTCATTATTATCGACGGACTCCGTTCTTGGCAAGAATATCTTTATTTGAAAAAAACTTTTCCCAAAGTAAAAGTTTATCTTTTGGCCATTTACGCCGACAAACATCTTCGTTGGGCGCGTTTGCTAAAAAGGGTCAAGCGAAACAAGCTTTACGGGGAAAAAAGGGATTTGGACGAACTACTGGGAATAAATATGGCGCCTACGATCGCCTATGCGGATTTTTTGGTCAAAAACAATTTTTCAATTATCGATTTTCATGACAAGTTAGACGAAGTTTATCGGACGATTTTTTACTTAGAATGATAAATCTAAAGACCGATCAAGAAATCGCCGTCATGGCAGAAGGGGGAAAGAGGCTAAGGGAGGTTGTCAAGGTACTTTTAAATAAGATCGATGCCGGAATGACAACGAAGCAAATCGATCAGCTGGCGGAAGCTTTGATAAAAAAACAAGGAGGAGAATCATCGTTCAAGAGGGTAAAGAATTACCATTGGACAACCTGCTTGCCCATCAACGAACAGGTCGTTCATACTCCGCCCTCAAATCGGCAACTGAAAAAAGGGGACGTTTTTACTTTGGATATTGGTATGTTTTTTGGTGGTTATCATACCGACTATGCGACCAGTTTTGTCGTTGGAGGCAAATCAGACGCCGAAACCAGCAGATTTTTGG
>JAMCTE010000004.1:5720-7878 GCA_023381015.1 Patescibacteria group bacterium
AGGGTCAAGCGGGGAAAAGGGCGTTAAACAAAGCCATCAAACAAGCCAAGGCCGGAAACCGTCTCGGCAACATTTCCGAAACAATCGAAAAAGAAATCAGGAGTGAAGGCTTTTTCATCATGAAAGATTTGACAGGACACGGCATCGGCAAGGAATTACACATGGACCCTTATGTTTTCGGATTTAAGGAAAGGCCGACGGAAAAAACCTTATTGATCAAGCCAGGATTGACGATCGCCATCGAAGTCATATATTCAAAAGGGACGGAAGAAATTGCTTATGAAGGCGATGACGATTGGTCAATAATAAGCGCCGATCACAGCCTAACGGCTTGTTTTGAACATACGGTTGCCATCAAGGAAAAAGAGACCTTGGTTTTAACCTAAGTTTATGGTAAAATATTAGGTTTATGAAAGATAACGTAATAGTCGTTGAGGGAGAGGTTATGGAAAACCTGCCCAATACGCTATTTAAAGTTAAGCTGTTTAACTCGGAAAAAGTGATCTTATGTTATCTTTCGGGAAAGATGAGGAAGAATTACATTAAAATTCTTCCCGGGGACAAAATCAGGGCGGAGATTACGCCTTACGATTTGAATCGGGGAAGGATAATTTACCGGATATAAGCGAATGAGCTTATCAAACTATGAAAATCGCATCATCAGTAAAAAAAATTTGCGCGAAATGCAAAATGGTGAAAAGAAAAGGCAGACTGTATGTGATTTGCAGCAATGTCAAACACAAACAAAAGCAAGCGTAAATAATATTTTTAAATTATAAAGTTAATAAAAATTATTAAATAAAAAATGGCAAGAATTTTAGGAGTTACTTTACCGGACGATAAAAGGATAGATTATTCTCTGACTCTTTTGTACGGAATCGGTTGGAAAAACGTCGAGTCTTTATTGTCTCAGGCAAAGATCGATCCTAAAAGACGAGTCAAAGATATCAGCGAAGAAGAATTTAAAAGGATCACCGATGTCATCGACAAAAACTTCAAAGTTGAAGGAGAATTGAGAGAATTATTGAACGGAAATATCAAAAGGTTGAGGGAGATCGGCAGCTATAGGGGGTTGAGGCATTTGCGAGGCTTGCCGGTCCGCGGACAAAGGACCAAATCAAATGCCCGCACCAAACGAGGAAAGAGAAAGACAGTGGGAGCTTTGAGAAAAGAAGCTTGGGCCAAGTTGGAAGCTGGTAAGACCGGGGCCGTAGCGACACCCGCTGAAGGAGAAGCAAAACCAGCCGCTAAAAGTTAATTTTTAAAGAAATGGCAAAAAAACAAACTAGAAAAATCGTCGAAAGGGGAAGAGTTTACGTTACCGCTACTTTCAACAATACTTTGGTTACTGTTACTGATGAAAAAGGCAATCCGATCGTCATCGATTCTTGTGGCATGCACGGGTTTTCCGGAACAAGAAAATCGACGCCTCACGCTGCCACGGTGACAATGGAATCGGCCTTGAAAAAAGCCAGCGAAAATCACAACTTTACTACGGCGGATATTTTTGTCAAAGGCATCGGCCCGGGCAGGGAAGCAGCCCTAAGGGCGATTAAGGCCTCAAAAATCGAAGTCAATAGGATTATTGATATTACTCCTATACCTCACAACGGAGTCAGGCCTCCTAAGGTAAGGAGAGTATAACAATTATGAAATATACCGGACCAAAAAATAGATTGGCTAGAAGAGTAGGAATGGATTTGGGTTTAAAAACTCTAGGCAGCAAATCTAACACCAGGCTTTTGAATAAATTAAACATTACCCCAGGACAACAGGGCGCTAGGAAAAAGAGAAAGGTTTCTGAAAGAGGAGTTCAACTTTCGGAAAAACAAAAATTGAGATATATATTTGGCGTCACGGAAAAACAACTCAAAAATTATTTTAAGAAAGCCAGCGTTAAGAAAGGAAACACCGCTTTGTATCTTTCCGAATATTTGGAAAGACGGTTGGACAACGTCGTCTACCGATTAGGATTGGCCCCGACCAGGGCAGCTTCTCGTCAACTTGTCGTTCACGGACACGTTGCCGTTGACGACAAAAAAATGGCGGTTCCTTCCTACCAGGTAAAAGTTGGGGAAAAGGTATCTTTCTTGTTTGACAAGACTGCGAAAATCCCCTATATCGAAAAAGCTTTGAACAACAAAGAAATTTTTATTCC
>JAMCTE010000005.1 GCA_023381015.1 Patescibacteria group bacterium
ATAGGATGAAATAACCAAGACATCGATTGGATCGCCGTCTTCGGCGTGGGTTCCGGGAACAAAGCCGTAGTTGAAAGGATAAAACATCGCCGTATAGGCAAATCGGTCAACCATGATAACGCCGGATTCTTTATCAAGTTCGTATTTGATAGAAGAACCCTGGGGAATTTCAACGTAAACATTAATTTCTTCAGGTGGATTTTTTCCTGGAGACAATTTGCTGGTATTCATATGATTAAATAATTTTTAATTTTTAGTTCTTAATTTTTAATCAATTTTTAATCTTTAAAAACTCATTAAAAAATAAAAAAAATAAACTAAAAACTTATAAATCCAACGTTGCCATCTTGGCGTGGGTGACGATAAATTTTTTTCTCGGCGGTACCTCGTCACCCATCAACATCGAAAAGACATAGTCGCAATCTTGGGCGTCTTGGATGGTGACTTGCTTCAGGATCCGGTTCACCGGGTTCATGGTTGTTTCCCAAAGTTGTTCCGGATTCATCTCGCCTAGACCCTTATAGCGTTGGATCGTCGGAGTCGACTGGGTTTTTGCCGTGATCATAGATTTAACCTGTTTGTCTCTTTCTTCCTCGGTAAATGCGTATTTGACGTTTTTGCCAAGTTGGACCTTGAAAAGCGGCGGCTGGGCGATATAAAGATGGCCTTTTTGGACGACGTCGGGAAGGTGCCGGTAAAAGAAAGTCAAAAGAAGCGTTCTGATGTGTTCTCCGTCGACGTCGGCATCGGTCATGATGACGACCTTATGATAACGAAGTTTGGCGTAGTCGACGTTTTCCCCGATTCCCATGCCGAGGGCGACGACCAGATCTTTTAATTCTTTGAATGACAACACTCTGTCCAAGTAGGCTCTTTCCGTATTCAAAACCTTGCCTCTTAAGGGCAGGATGGCTTGGAATTTCCTGTCTCTTCCCTGTTTGGCAGTCCCTCCTGCCGAATTACCCTCAACCAGAAACAATTCGGACAGTGCCGGATCTTTTTCCTGGCAGTCGGCCAGTTTTCCCGGGAGGGATGCGCCTTCCAAAGCCCCTTTTCTCAACACGGCTTCTTTGGCGGCCTTGGCGGCCAATCTGGCTTTTTGCGCCAAGTAAATTTTACCAAGGATTTCTTTTCCGACCTTGGGGTTTTCTTCAAAAAAAGTTTCTAAATAGTCGAAAACTGTTTGTTGGACAAAAGTCTGGATCTCAGAGTTTCCCAACTTGGTTTTCGTCTGTCCTTCGAACTGGAGGTTGGTGGCGGGCATTTTGACGTAAACGATCGCCGACAGACCTTCTTTGACGTCGTCCCCGGTAAAGGTCTCTTCGCCGTTTTTACCGTTACCGAACTCTTTTTTCGCATAGTTATTTATGGCTCTGGTGATCGCGGTTTTGAAACCGGTAAGGTGTGTGCCACCTTCGTGGGTATTGATGACGTTGACGAAGGAGTGGATGTTTTCGTTGATCGAGTCGTTATACTGGATGGCGACTTCCAGCTCTTTGTCGTCCTCTTGTTTTTTCACGTAAATCGGGTCATGAAGGATTTTCTTTCCCCGATTCAAGTCGCGAAGGAGCGAGATGATTCCCCCGTCGAAGAAATAGGCGAACTGGTCGTGGTTGACGTGGTTGAAAATCTTAAAGAAAACATTATTGATCAAGTAAGCCCGTTCTTTTACCTGTTTCTTGAAGATCGAGTAGTTGAGTTCGATGGTTTCCTTAAAAATTTCGCTGTCCGGCAAAAATGACACAGCTGTTCCCTGTTTGAATTTGAATCCGAGAATGGATTCTTTGACGACTTTGACAGGAGTAACCGGTTTGCCTTTTTTGTACTCTTGCCGATAAAGTTTATTGTCCCGTCTCACCTCGACGACGATGTGCGAAGACAAGGCGTTGACGACCGATGCGCCCACTCCGTGAAGGCCACCCGATACTTTATAGGCGCCGACGTTAAACTTGCCGCCGGCGTGCAGCTTGGTCATGACGATTTCCAGGGCAGAGACGTTATATTTCGGTACTTTGTCGACCGGTATGCCCCGGCCATCATCAAAGACCGTCAAATAATGGTCGTCTTGGATGTGGATCTCTACACGACGACAAAAACCAGCCAAGGCTTCATCAATCGAATTGTCTATGATTTCGTTTAGACAGTGATTGATGCCGTATTGGCTGGTCGTGCCGATATACATCGCCGGCCTTTTTCTGACCGGCTCTAGTCCTTCCAAAACAACGATCGATTCTGCATTGTAAGAAGACGGTTTTTTTGCTCCTGTCATATTATAATATTTTAGCTTTTTGACAATCTGAAGTCAAAGCTTTTTTACTATATACAACCTTACTTTAATTCAACTTTTCCACCTGCGGCTTCGACTTTTTTCTTGGCCTCTTCGGCGACATCTTTTTTGACTTCTTTGAGAAGTTCTTTCGGAGCCGATTCGACTAATTTTTTGGCATCCATCAAACCCAAATTCGGAAGGATTTCGCGAACGGCTTTGATAACGGCCAGTTTATTAGCTCCGGCATCGGTCAAATTGACGGTAAAGCTGGTCTTTTCTTCGGCTGGTGCAGCGGCTCCGGCTCCTGCGGTTGGTGCAGCGGCTACGGGCATAGCGGAAACGCCAAACTTTTCTTCCAGATATTTAGCAAGATCTGCCATTTCGAGCGTGGTCAAACCTTCGATCTCGGTGGCGATTTTTTGCAGTTTTTCGTTTAATTTTACTTCTGACATTATTAGTTGCCACCTCCTTTCGATTTTGCTTGTAATATGTAAACTAACTTATTTGAGTTGAATTTCATGGCATAAACGAATTTACTCATCGGCGATTTAAAACTGCCGATGATTTTGCCGACTAATTCTTCTCGGCTCGGCAGTCGGGCGATCTTTTCCATCTCTGCGACTCCGTAGAGACTATTGTCGAGGAGTCCGAGCTTGAAAGAAAGGGTTTTTTCTTTTTTTATAAAGTCATAAATGGATTTCAATCCTCCGTTCCAGTCTTTTTCGAAAGTCACCAGAGCCGAAGGTTCCTTGATTGGGAAAAACTTTTTCCTCAATTCTTTCAGCAATGGTTTGTCACTTGTCAGGTTGACGGATTTTTGGAATAAAGTATTTTTGATGACCTTTAGTGAAGAATTATTTTTTCTCAATTCTTTTCTTAGGCTCTCTAGGCTTTGATGGGTGGCTTTGTCGATTTTAACAAGGAGGAAATTGGACTTTTCTTTGAGAAGCGAATTTAACGAATCGATTTGAAATTTTTTTTGGGTGTTGACCATATTGTTTTCCGTCTCCCGCCAAGGCGGGATGTTCGCCAGGAAACTTATTAATGA
>JAMCTE010000006.1 GCA_023381015.1 Patescibacteria group bacterium
ATCAAGTGGTCTTCTTTTATCGAAAGAAACTCCCTACTGTGGTCCCGCAACACTTTGTCTTGCGACAAAGTTTAGGCTGTTGCGCTTTCGCTCGCCGCTACTTACGCAATCACTATTGTTTTCTTTTCCTCTGGATACTGAGATGTTTCAGTTCTCCAGGTATCCCACCAAAACAGGAAATCTGAAGGCAGAAGCAAGATACGAAAATCGATCCAACTTCTAACCTCAAAATTCCTGTTTTGGCTTCCCCGCATTACAGCGGAGTGGGTTGCCCCATTCGGAAATCAACGATTGATAACGCCTGCATACGGGCTCATCGTTGTTTTCGGACGTTAGCATCCGTCCTTCTTCGGCTTAAACTACCTAGGCATTCGCCATTAGCATTAATTTCTCCCATCACTCATGTTATCAACCCCGCCCTAAGCGGGGTTACAAAAAAAATTGACCTACTCAAATCTTAAATCTTTTTCAACAACCGGATTGTTAAAGTGCTTATAAACTCTCTTCGCTCGCCCAATGTAAACTTGAGTTTACCCTGAGCTTGTCGAAGGGTGGACTCGACCGGACTTGAACCGGTGACCTTCGCATTGCAAATGCGATGTTCTAGCCAACTGAACTACGAGCCCTGAACATCGGTCTTCACCGCCCAAATCGTAATAAAGTCCAAAAAAAACCCACAAATCTTGTTTGTTGGTTTGTTTTGTGCTTTAGTTTGTCTTTATGAAGGCTGTTAGGAGTGCAAGTTGTGCATCCAATCGACAATAATAGCAGAAGGTTTTTTAATTGTCAACAATAAACGGAGGTGGCGACAGAAAGGAGAGTTTGACCCTATTGATTTATCTTTGAACTAATGCCTAAATCAATAACGCTTGACATGTAAAACAAAGTTTTCTATAGTTTTTATAATGGCTAAAAAATCCATCGTCTGGTTAGAGGAAGTCGGCAAGGATGATGTCGGGATCGTTGGAGGAAAAGGAGCAAATTTAGGGGAAATGACCAACGCCAAATTGCCAGTCCCTTACGGTTTCATTATCACTGCTTACGCTTACTTCGATTTCATAGAAAAGGCCAAGATAAAACATCAGATAAGTAATCTACTCAGTTCGGTCAACTACGACAATCCTAACGAGTTGAGCCAGGTCTCAAAATTGATCCAAGAGTTGATAAACAAAGCCGAACTGCCAGACTATCTAGTTAAGGAGATCATTAAACACTATGACGAACTGCCTGCCAAAGAAGAACATTTTTTTAATTTTAGGAGCAATTTGCTCAAACAAGGTCTAAAAAGAATAAAGTCTCTATACAAAATGCCTCTTGTCGCTGTCAGATCCTCGGCGACTGCAGAAGATCTGCCAGGAGCATCTTTCGCCGGCCAACAAGAAACGTTTTTGAATGTCCGAGGAGAAGCCCACTTGATAAAGAAAGTTAAGGAATGTATTGCCTCGCTGTTTACGGAAAGAGCGATCTATTACCGCCATGAGCAAAAATTTGATCACGCCAAAGTAGGTTTAGCCGTTGTCGTTCAAAGGATGGTCGAGTCGGTCAAATCCGGAATAGCATTTTCGATCGACCCGGTTACCAATGACAAAAACAAAATAGTCATCGAAGCCATTTTGGGCTTGGGAGAATATATTGTCCAAGGTAAAGTCACTCCGGACCATTATGAAGTCAGCAAAAAATCCCTGGTTATCATCAACAAAGAAATAAAAAAGCAAACGATCAAACTAGTCAAAGCCAACATTGATAACCGGGAGGTACCGGTTGATTTAGCCGGAAAACTCCAAAAGCTTTCCGATCAAGAAATCATCAAAGTAGCTTTATTGGTGGCTGATATTGAAAAACACTATTTTTTTCCGCAAGATATCGAATGGGCGGTTGAAGGTAACCATGTTTTTATCGTCCAATCCAGGCCAGTGACTACTATTAAACAATCTACTAATATTACAAATACGGCAAATATTACAAATACTCCCATCCTTGTTGGTGCACCAGCATCTCCAGGAATTGGTGTCGGACCGGCAAAAATAATTTTTTCCCCCAAAGAAATCGATCGAGTTAAAAGCGGCGACATATTAATCGCTCCTCAGACAAATCCCGACTATGTGCCGGCGATGAAAAAAGCCAATGCGATCGTAACCGAAAAAGGTGGCAGGACTTCCCATGCCGCGATTGTTTCCCGCGAACTTGGCATTCCTGCCGTGGTTGGCGCCGATCGGGCCACGAAAGTGATCAAAGAAGGGGAAATCGTGACGGTCAACGGAGCGGCCGGTGAAGTTTTTCGGGGTAAAATCATATCCCAATCAACCAAGAAATCTGCGGGAGAGCAGAAAAAATTAGCAACGGCGACGAGAGTTTACACTAATCTTGCCCAACCCAGCGAAGCTTCCAAAGTCGCTAAGATGAATGTCGACGGCATCGGGTTGCTGAGGGCAGAGTTTGTCATTGCCGATATCGGCGTCCATCCCAAACAGTTTATTAAACAAAAAAGGGAGGAAGTATTCATCAACCGGCTGTCAAGAGAGATTCTGAAGTTTGCCGTTCCTTTTTCACCAAGACCGGTAGTCTACCGGGCAACGGATTTTAAAACCAACGAATATCGGAATCTGGCCGGAGGAAAAGAATTTGAACCGCACGAGGAGAACCCAATGCTCGGTTTCCGGGGTGCTTACCGTTACATAGCTAATCCGGATGTTTTTAACCTTGAGCTTAAGGCGATAAAAAGAATCTGGGAAAAAGGATATAGGAATGTTTACCTGATGATTCCTTTTATAAGAGCGCCCTGGGAGTTGATCAAAATCAGGTCGATGGTCGAAAAAGCCGGCTTGTTTAACTATCCTGAGTTTAAACTTTGGATAATGGTCGAAGTACCAGCCGCCGCCTTAAACGTCGAAGAGTTTATAAAAATAGGCATCGACGGCGTTTCTATAGGCACTAACGATTTAACGATGATGCTACTTGGCGTTGACCGGGATTCGGAAGAAGTGGCTTCTGTATATGACGAAAGAACGCCGATCGTACTGTCGGTTTTGGAATATGTTGTGAAAACCTGTCGCAAGTATGGGATAACTTCATCAATTTGCGGACAAGCACCTTCAGACTACCCAGAAATCGTTGAAAGATTGGTTAAGGCCGGTATTACCAGCGTATCGGTGACTCCGGATGTCATTAATAGGACGAGGCAAATAATTTTTGATATCGAAAAAAAACTATATTCTAATTCCTCCCGTCATTCCGGCGGAAGCCGGAATCTCTAGATCCCGACTTTCGTCGGGATGACATTTTGTTTAAGTTATATTAGAATGAAATTTATATGGCCACCATTAAGAAAATCGTTGCTTCTGAAGTCATAAACTCTCGAGGCTATCCGACGATTTATGCCAGTTTAATTTTAGACAACGATTCCAAAGTTTCAACCAGCGTTCCTTCCCTGGAAAGACTTTATGACTATCAGGTAATGGAGTTGAAGGATAACGACGAAAACCGTTTCGGGGGTAAAGGCGTCAGCCGAGCGGTTTCATTCATCAACGACCTGGTCGGCCCAAAACTGAAAGGCGTCGATTTGTCAAAACAACTGGAAATTGACGATTGGTTGACAAAATCAGACAACACGAAAACCAAGAGAGTTTTGGGTGTCAACACGATATTGACAATCTCCAGGCTCGTTGCCAAAGCAGCCGCCTCTGACCAAAAAATACCCCTTTTCAAGTATATTAATAATCTATTCAATAAAATCGTTCAACCTGGAGCTTCGATCGACAAACTGCCGTCTCCGATTTTTCCCCTCATGATGGGAGGAAAACATGGTCAAGTAAATCTTGATTTTAAAGAGTTCCAGATCGTTCCGTCCTCATCTCTAACCTATTCCCACTCCTATCAAACCGGAGTCGACATGTATCACTTGCTTCGTCAAATGTATAAATTTAGTTTTTCTTATAATTTGGACGTTGTTGATGCCATAAAAGATACGGTAGAAAGAAAAGGCATGGTTTTTGGCAGAGACATCTTTTTAGGCATAAATTTCGGTGCCTCGGCATTTCACTCGGGAAACCGTTATGTCATTAAGGATCGACAACAGCCAATAAATGGCGGGGAATTTCTCAATTTCATTTTTAAATCAGTATTAAGCAAATATTCGTTACTTATGGCGACCGATCCTTTTTCCAATGAAGATTGGCAAAATTGGAATAAATTAAATGAATTAGTGCCGAGCGAAACCTACTTGGTTGCTGATGAATTGGTAGGTTCAAACAAAGAGAGATTGGAAAGGGCAATCAAAGAAAAATCCTGCTCGGCAGTAATCATCAGACCAAACCAAGTCGGTACGGTGACCGAAACCATCGCCTTGGTTGGTATTGCGAAAAAAAGCCAGATCTCTTACCAGATCGGATCGGACTTCGAGGAAACCAACGACAACTTTATTGCCGATTTCAGCGTCGGCATCGGAACGGAGTTTGTCAATTTTGGCCCTCCCGTCCATGGTGAGAACGTTGCCAAGTATAATAGATTATTGGAGATCGAGCGAGAATTAAAAATACGTAAATAATCAAATCTACCAATATCAAAAATCAATATTCAAATTTATTTGAATATTTAAATGAATAAATCGTTGATTTTTTTATTTGAGTATTTGTAATATTTGGTTATTAAAAATATGATAGGAAAACTTAAAGGAAGATTGGCTGAAACTTCTGGAAATATCGGATTGCTTGAGACTTCAGGCGGTGTATTTTATGAGGTTTATTTATCCCCTTCTTTGATCGGCAAAACTTCGCTTCATAGCTTAATTGAAATTTATACTTATTTACAAGTCCGGGACGACGCGCTTGTTCTTTTTGGTTTTGAGGAAAAAAAGCAATATGAATTCTTTAAATTACTGCTGACGGTGCCGGGGGTCGGCCCGAAAACCGCATTCAACGTCATTTCCTTCATCGCTTTGGAATCGTTGGTTTCTTCGGTAAAAAAGAACGACGTCAATACCTTGACGCAAATACCGGGACTGGGAAGGAAGACTGCCATGAAAATAATCCTCGAACTATCCACCAAACTAAAAAGCGATTTTGACATGAAAAATTTGGAAGTTAGTGAAGAAGATAAAACCGTTATTGAAGCATTAGTCTCACTTGGCTATAAAACGATCGAGGCCAAAAAAATCCTTGCCAGACTTCCGAAGAATTTGACAATTGAAGAAAAAATCAAGGAAGCGTTAAAAGCTAATAAAAAATAATTATTTACTGAGTTCGCCTTTAATATAGTTTTCAACTTTATGCATGTTTTTTACTTCTACGGTGTCACCCTCTAGTACCAGTATACCTTCACGAAGCATTATAGGGACATTGGATATTGATATTAATGCGGGTCCCAATATTCCATACTCCATACCTTTGACATTAGGATCGTTTCCACAACCCAAAAAGACTTTTACACCATCTTCCAAATTAAAAGGTTTTGTTACTCCTTCTCTGATTACTTCTTTTATGTCTCTTTTATTAATGTTTCCGGTTACCTTAACTTGCATAGCATTTATTATACTATAGGTTTTTTATTATTCAATAATATCTTATATAAAGCTATCTCTTGACAAAGCATTTAACCTTCCCTATTCTTAAAATTAATTAGCAATTTTTTAACATTATGCCGAAAAGAAAAGTTGTTCGTGCTCCAAGGACGCCATCAAGCCAAAAGATGAGTCCGGTCATCCAGTTTGCTGTGGTTTTCATCATCGTTGCCGCTATTGCTTTGGCTTATTACGTCGGTACGATGCATTAATTTAAAGTGCTTGCATATGGGTTTGGTTTTATAGTACTATGAATTTTGTATGGATTCACTTGGCATTGATGACTATAAACCATTATTCTTGCAGACGGCAAGAAAAAATCTGGAACGAATAAGGGATCTATTGGGTCATTCCTCAGACGACACCTATGAGCTTTATCGTCTTTTCCATACCGTCAAAGGCCAAAGCCTGTTCATGGGATTCAAGGAAATTGGCGAAAAGGCGCTACAGTGCGAAATTACCTTAAGATCTATTATCGATAGACAACAATTGCTTTCTGCCGAACAAAAAAACGACCTGGCCAAATCGGTAGATTTTATTTTTGATCAGCTGAAAAGGATATGAAAATTATAATCGCCGACGATGACAGTTTTTTCAGGAACTTCTATTCCAGCAAATTAAAGGAGCTTGGATATGAGGTTGAAACAGCTGCCGACGGCAACGAAACACTGGAAAAAACTCGGTCTTTTAAACCGGGCGTATTGCTTCTCGATATCATCATGCCGGTAAAAGACGGTTTCACGGTCCTCAAAACTCTCAAATCAGATCCGGCAACCTCCGCTCTGCCAGTGATCGTATTTTCGACTCTCGGACAGGAAGCCGACGTCGATAAGGCCAAAAATCTTGGCGCCAACGACTACGTAAACAAAAGTTATTTTGATTTTCCGAAAATGCTCGAGAAAATTAAAAGTTTTTCCAAATAATGAACCTAGTCGATGATGTGACATTGAGATCTTTGATCATCAAGGCCGGTTGGTCCGGTTGACAAAAT
>JAMCTE010000007.1 GCA_023381015.1 Patescibacteria group bacterium
GAAACGAAGATATTCGTTGGCGAACAAATAAAGCCAACGATTTTTTTTAAAAAGGGCGATAAAGTAACCGTTTCTGGAATTTCTAAAGGAAAAGGATTCCAGGGAGCAGTGAAAAGACATCATTTTAAGGGAGGTCCAAGGACTCATGGCCAGTCGCATGGGGAAAGGGCTCCCGGTTCTATCGGTATGACGACAACTCCCGGTAGAGTTTTTAGGGGTAAAAGAATGGCCGGTCGGATGGGAAACGATCGCGTCACCGTTAAAGGCTTAGAAGTAGTAGATGTTATTGATGGTGGAATTGTCGTCAAGGGTTTGGTTCCCGGACACAATGGCAATCTGTTAGAGGTTAGAGCTAATTAATATGGCAAAATTGAAAACAGAAGTTAAAACAGAAGTCAAAAAAACTTCCCCGGAAAAGAAAACTGGACTGGAGATTCCTGTTTATGACATTAAGGGTAAGGAAAAAGGAGTTTTTGAACTATTGAAAGAACCTTTTTTAGTGACGGCCAAACCTCAACTTTTAGCTCAAGCGATAAGAGTCTACCAGTTCAATCAAAGACAAGGGACGGCGTCAACGAAGACAAGAGGGGAAGTCGTCGGATCGACAAGAAAAATTTACCGGCAAAAAGGAACAGGACGGGCTCGTCACGGTGATATAAAAGCCCCGATTTTTGTCGGAGGAGGAACCGTCGGCGGTCCAAAACCGAAAAATTTTTCTTTAGAGATTACAAAAAAACAAAGGAAAAAAGCTTTTTTCGGAGCTTTGACGCTCAAGTTCAAGGAAAAAAACCTGGCCGCTCTGGAAGACGCGGCTTTGAAAATGGAAGCGAAAACGAAATCGATCGCCGGTTTTTTGGAAGAAACAAAGATGTCAGGGAAAAAAATCCTTTTCGTCGTCCCGAAAATGGACAATAACAATTTCATTTTGGCGAGCCGGAATATTGACGGAGTTTCTTTGACCGACGTTCAATCATTGAATATTTTTCAGGTTTTCAACAACTCCAAAGTCATTTTTTTGGAAAGCGCATTAGAGATTTTTAAAAATCGATTTTTGAAAAATGAACATTAAAGAAGTAATCATTAACCCAGTTTTGACCGAAAAAGCAACCAATTTAACAAAGGATAAGGTTTATATGTTTAACGTTAGCTTAAATGCGAACAAGTCAAAAATAAAAACGGTTTTGGAAAAAATTTACAAGGTCAAAGTGGCTTCGGTTGGAATCATGATCAGAAAAGGAAAAAAGCGCCGTTTGGGAAGAAGAATGGTCGAAAAAAAACTTAGCGACAGGAAAATTGCTTTTGTTAAGTTAAAAGAAGGGAAGATTGATTTATTCCCTCAAGCATAATCTATGAAAGATAACGTCAACAAAAAAGTTGAACCGATAAAGGGTCTGACCAGTATCTTGAAGAAACATTCTGGTCGTGACAATAGCGGGTCAATCTCGGTCCGACATCAAGGCGGTAGGCAAAAAAGATATTATCGGCTAGTTGATTTCAAAAGGGACAAATATGATGTCGAAGGCAGCGTGGTTAGGATAGAAAAAGATCCGAACAGAAATTCTTTTATCGCTTTAATCGAATATAAGGACAAGGAAATGCGCTATATTATTCAACCGAGCGGCTTAAAAATAGGAGACAAGGTGCTTGCCAGCGAAAAAGCCGACATAAAAATTGGCAATGCCTTGCCTTTGAGAAGCATACCAATCGGAGTGGCCGTCCACAATATTGAGATTTATCCGGGCCGTGGTGGTCAAGTAATAAGAAGCGCTGGTACGAGCGCCGTTGTCATCGCTCATGAAGACAAATATACTCAATTGAAACTTCAGTCGGGCGAAGTAAAAAAGTTTTTGAAAGATTGTTGGGCAACCATCGGTCAAGTAGGCAATATTGAACACAAAGATGAAATCATCGGTTCGGCCGGAAGAAAGATTTTGATGGGCATCAGGCCGACGGTTCGAGGGACAGCCCAAGATCCAAGAAGCCATCCGCACGGTGGAGGAGAAGGAAGAAGCGGAGAGGGAATGCATCCGAAAACTCCTTGGGGAAAGCCGGCCCGAGGCAAAAGAACCAGGAATAAAAAAAGGTGGAATAATAATTTGATAGTTAAAAGAAGAAAATAACCATGGAACAGTCACAAACTTATCTAAAAAATATTGCCATACCGCCTAAAAAATTAAGATTTTATCTTGGAGCGGTCAAGAAGATGAATCCGAACGCCGCCCTCGACTTTCTTTTCTATGGGAAACAGAAAGCGACGCAGGTTTTATATCAAGCGGTGAAATCGGCCGTCAACAATGCCAAACAGACTTTAAAAACAGAACCAGATTTGCTAAAATTTAAAATTTTTACAATAGAGGAAGGACAAAAGTTGAAAAGGTATCGTCCTGGAGGCAGGGGGACCCCGAAGCCAGTCATGAAAAGAAAGAGTCATATAAAGATAGTTCTTGTTAAATTAGTCAATGACAAAATTCAAATGACAGATGGTAAAAATAAAGTAGATGCGAAAAAAGAAGAGAAAAAATTAGAAGTTAATGAAGAGTCTAAAGATCGTAAAGTCGTAAAGTCTGTAAAGAAATAATTCTTTATAAGCTTTAAAGATTTTATAAACTTTAAAAATTAATTTATGGGACAAAAGGTTAATCCAAAAGGTTTACGATTAGGAGTCATTTACAACTGGAATTCAAGGTGGTTTTTTTCCAATAAAAGAGCTTATCGTGAGGCTCTCAAATACGATCTAAAGATCAGGGATACTTTGATGAAGAAATTGGCTTTTGCGTCGGTGACTCAAATCGACATCGAGCGGGCGATCAACAAAATTACCCTAATCATTTATTCTGTAAAGCCGGGAATGATTATCGGCCGTGGCGGAAAAGGACTCGAAGACATCAAGAGATATATCGCTCCCTACTTGAGAGGTAGCGAAGGAAAAGAATCGAAACTTGACATAAAGATAGAGCCAGTTAAAAAACCTTATTTGAGCGCGTATTTTGTCGGTCAGTCGATCGCCGAAAAACTAGTGAGAGGATTTCCCCATCGGTCGGTCGTTCATAATGCCATGAATAGAGTCATCGAGGCAACGGGAAAAGGAGTAAAGATCCAGTTGGGGGGAAGAATTGCCGGAGCTGAAATTTCCCGTCGGGAAAAATATTTTCAAGGAACAATCCCAACTTCAACCATAAGAGAAGAAATCGATTATGCGGATTATCCGGCACTGACAAAATCAGGATATATCGGAATAAAAATTTGGATTTGCAAATAAACTATGTTGGCACCAAAAAGACAAAAACACCGTAAACAGTTTAGGGGAATCTGGAGAAGGATTGCAACCAAAGGCGATCGATTGAACTTTGGCAACTACGGATTAAAAACCGTCGTTACCGGATGGATCAAGGATAAAGAAATCGAAGCCGCCAGAGTCGTTTTTGCCCGTGCCACGAAAAAATACGGGAAATTTTGGATAAGGATTTTTCCGGATAAACCTTTTACAAAAAAACCTCCGGAAGTAACGATGGGCGCCGGTAAAGGTGACGTCGCTTATTTTGTCGCGTCGGTGACTCCCGGTAAAGTTCTATTCGAGATAGACGGATTGTCAAGCCAGGAAAGTATCGATGTTTTGAAAAACGTTTCCTCAAAATTATCGGTTAAAACAAAAGTTGTTTCAAAACAAGTATGAAAAAATCTGTTAAAGAGCTCAACGATAAAACGGTTTCTGAGTTGGAAAAGCAGCTCAATTTGCTGAAAGAAGAGATCGCCAAATTTAAACTGTCAGAAACGTCATCGCCCCAAAAAAATACCAATTTGTTATTTAAAAAAAGAAAGCAGCTGGCCGTATTATTAACAGTTCTTGAAGAGAAAAAAATAGTGGCAAGTTTAAAAAAATAACCTATGAAAAAGATTCTCATCGGAAAAGTTGTCTCAACGAAAATGCAAAAAACCGTCGTCGTCGAAGTGGAAAGAAAAACGACACATCCGGCTTACAGGAAAGTCATAGTCAGACACAAGAAATACAAATCTCATAATGAAAATCTAGAATTATCGGTAGGAGATTTGGTAAGGATAGAGGAAACTCTTCCGATGTCAAAAGACAAACATTTTCGCGTTTTGGAAAAAATTACCGTTAAAAATAAAACTAGTAAACCGACGGTAAAAAACAAGAAATAATTTGTTGACAATTTAAATATGTTACAACTAAGAACAATTTTGAATGTGGCCGACAATACGGGAGCCAAGAAAGTATCGATGATCGGCATGGCGAAAAAAGGCAACCGCAAATACGCCTATTTGGGAGAAACGATTAATGTTGTCGTCAAAGAAGCTATTCCTTATGCTGCGGTCAAGAACGGAGAAGTGTTACAGGCAGTTATTGTCAGGACCAGAAAAGAAAAAAGACGAAAAGATGGCAGTTATATCAGGTTTGACGACAACGCCTGCGTGATTTTGGCAGGCAAGGATGTCAAGGATCCGAAGGGAACGAGAATTTTCGGGCCGATCGCAAAAGAAATAAAAGACAACGGATTCGCAAAGATTGCCAGTTTGGCTGAAGAAATTTATTAATCAAAAAAACTATGAAAATAAAAAAAGGAGACAAGGTAAAAATTACCGTTGGCAAGGACAAAGGCAGAGACGGCGTCGTCGAAAAAGTATATCAAAAATCAGAGAAGATATTGATTCAAGGCATAAATTTGTTTAAACGCCATCTAAAAAAGAGCGACGAGAATCAACAAGGAGGAATCGTTGATGTTCCCCGTCCTTTTCCGGCAGCCAAAGTGGCTTTAATCTGTCCAAAATGCGGAAAACCGACACGGATTGGTTTCAAAGTCGAAAAAAACCGAAAGTATAGAATTTGCAAGAAATGCGAAAGCAAGATATAGAACATTTTTGTCTCAAAGACAACAAAAAAATATGACATTAAAAGAATATTACAATCAGGAAGTCAAGAAAAAATTGATGACGGATCTGAAAATAACCAACGTAATGGCGATTCCGAAAGTCGTCAAAATCAATCTCA
>JAMCTE010000008.1 GCA_023381015.1 Patescibacteria group bacterium
TTGACTCTTGAGAGGTTCCGCCTTTTTATCAGACGATCAATAGCGTGATTGAAAAACTGGGAGGCACAACGTTGACCGTTTTACCCTACTATTTTTTCGATTCTATGAAGTTGGACATCCAGAATGCTGAAGTTATCCTCAAAAAGGCGGAAACTCTCAAGAGTCAAAACATGATTATAGAACTGCCGAAGGAGTCAGAAACTCCGGGAAATCAGCCGTTCGGATCGACTCAAACGGCCAAAAAAGAAAAATCCACTTTGCCATTCCTCATTCCGATTTTTTTGGTATTGATTTTAGTTTTGATATTCATGGTATTAAAGACAAAGTAGATCAAACCCTATAGTAAATAGGTCTTGAATTTGGATCTTCAAACATGATAGTTTTAATGTTAGTTAGGAATATTTATAAATTCTATAATCCATATGAAAATGAAAAAAGGCTTTACGTTGATTGAGCTTTTGGTAGTCATAGGAATATTGGCGATCCTATTGGCGATCACGTTAATCGCTATAAATCCAGCGAGACAATTCGGTCAGGCTAACAACACGAAAAGAAGAAGTGATATTCTTCAGGTGTTAAATGCCATTCACCAGTATGCGGCTGAAAATCAGGGACAATTGCCGCCAGAAGTGGCCGCTCTTACGGCTAGTACGCCGACACTGTTTAATAGCACTAACTTTCCGAATCTGTGCGGACAGTTGATGACCAATTATCTGCCGGCTTTGCCTACAGATCCGTCTCTAAACACGGCAAACATAACCGATTGTACGACGGTTGGTTGGAATACAGGATATGACATCGCCATCGATTCGGCCAAGAGAGTGACTGTTTCGGCTCCAACAACAGACAACGGAGCGACAATCACGGTAACAAGATAAGCAATTCATTATTAAGATGAAAACCCCGCCCCAAAAGGCGGGGTTTTTCTTTATGCTATACTTATTTTGTTAACGTATTTTTGCGGATGAAAAAAATATTGCTCGTTGAAGACGACGAATTCTTGGGAAAATTATATTTCGATTTGCTGATTAAAAGCAACTTTGCCGTCGATATTTTGACCGACGGAGTGTCCGCTTATGGCAAGATTTGCGTTGCCGATTATGATTTGATTATCCTGGATAGCATTTTGCCGAAAATGAGTGCTATTGACATTCTCAACAAGCTAAAAAACGAAAATTCTTCAAAATTAAAAAGAAAATTCTTGATATTTACCAACGTTGAGGACAGCGAAATGCTTAAAAACCTGAAGTCTTTCGGATACGAAATAGTCATCAAGAGTCACATCAACCCCGATCAATTTTTACAAAAAGTGAAGCAGTATGTACTCGGCTAAAAAAATTTCCAATTTAATCAGATCAAAAAACAGTCATTTTTGGCAGAGTGTACAAAGGAGGGAATCCTTGTCACTGTTCCATCAGATGGCGGAATCAGTCCCTGCCTATAAGGATTTCCTCAAACATCAGCATATCAGTCACAAAACAGTCAAGAAATGGTCTGATTTCAAAAAAATACCATCAATTAGCAAAAAAAACTATTTACGAAAATACCATTTGAAGGAATTGCTTTTTGGAGGCAAATTAGATCTGCCTCTGGTTTATACGGCAACTTCGGGTTCGACCGGACCTCCTTTCTACTTCATGAGGGGCGAAGACCTTGATTGGCAGTATTCGGTGATAATCGAGCAGTTTTTAGAAAATTCCACTCTGGACTTAAAAAAACCGATTTTAGTGCTGGTTTGTTTTGGTATGGGTATATGGATAGGCGGACTGATAACTTATAAGGCTTTCGAAATCGCCGCGAAACGAAACAACTACGCCTTGTCATTAATCACACCCGGCATAAATAAACAGGTCATTTTCAATATCCTTCAACTTTTGGCCCCTCAATATGAACAACTCGTTTTGGTCGGGTATCCGCCTTTCATAAAAGATATTATTGACGAGTCTGAAACTGCCAATCTTGATTTAAAAAAATACCGGAAGGCAATTCTTTTTGCCGCCGAATCAATCAGCGAAGAATTTAGGGATTATATTGCCGACAAAGCCGGAATCAAAAACTTGTACCTCGATATTATGAATATTTACGGAAGCGCCGATATCGGTGCCATGGCATACGAAAGCTCTTTGTCGACATTGATAAGAAGGATAGCACAAAGGAACAAGCATATGTTCGAAACAGTTTTCCAGCCGATTAACAAAACTCCGACTCTTTCCCAATATAACCCATTATTTACCAATTTTGAAGAGTCCGAAGGAGAAATCTTGTTGACAGGGAAAAACGCCCTACCTTTTGTCAGATACGCTATTGGCGATAAGGGTGGAGTTTTTGATTATGACCAAATTGACGATAAGCTTCTTTCCCATGGAGTGTCACTAAAAAAAGAAATCTCCAAAATTGGGATTGGCCACTCGGCAAGCCGGTTGCCCTTTGTTTATATTTACGAAAGGATTGACCTTTCGGCAACGTTTTATGGCCTGTGGATCTATCCAGAGTGGTTTAGGAAAGCACTGCTTCTAGCACCAATTAGCCGCTTCTTGACAGGTAAATTCACCCTTCAAACGAAGTTCAATTCGAAACAGGACCAATATTTAGAAATAAACCTTGAGTTAAAAAAAGGGGTCGATCAAAGTGATGTCGATATAGATCTGATTCTAAAAAAAATGATTGATGCGCTTAGAGAAAATAGCTCGGAATACCGAGAACTTTCTGATAAACTGAAAAAGCAAGCCTGGCCTAGATTAAAATTTTGGCCGAACGAGTCGGTAAATTATTTTCAGCCTGGCATAAAACAAAAATGGGTAAAAAGGCCATGAAACCGATTTTTTTTAAAAGCCACTCTTCGCTTCCGAAAGATACGTATCTCATGGATGTATTTTCTCGCAGTCTTAAGGAATTATTCTTTGTCGGCAACCCGAAGTTTAAAGAAGGCACCCCTGAAAGCGAAAAACCTCTTCATGATTTTTTGTCGACTTGTAAAATCAAAGGAATCTGGATATACATGCCATGGAAAAAAATTGCCGTTTACACCGTTCCTGAGGAAGTTTACTTTAAACTCAGGACGGCACGTAATCGTGATGTGATTACAAAAGATGAGCAAAGAAACTTCCGAAATTCGTCTATAGGAATCGTGGGCTTGTCCGTTGGCTCTGTCCTTCTCTCTTCAATTGTTTCAAATGGTGGGCCGAAAAATATCCGTTTGGCGGATTTTGACGAAATTGAAATTACCAACTTGAATCGAATGAAAGCAACCATTCTTGATGTCGGCAAAAACAAAGCCGACGTCGCCGCTTTCAATGTCTGGGAGCTGGACCCATTTGCTTCTCTTCAAATCTGGAGGGAAGGCGTCAGTAAAAACAACCTGGAAAAGTTTATTTCCCATCCAAAAAAACTTGATTTGTTTGTTGATACCATGGACAGCCTTGATTTGAAAATCCTGTCAAGATTTATTTGCAAAAAATACCGGATCCCGGTCGTAATGATCACCGAAAATGCCGACAACAGCATTATTGACGTTGAAAGATATGATCAAGATCGCGATTTGAAAATATTCAACGGCAGGCTAGGTAATTTTAATATAAAAGATTTTGAATCTTTGACTTACCGCGAGTGGTTGAAGTTGGCGGCAAAGATTGTCGGCGCTGATTTTTTGGCTCCGTCAATGCAAAGATCGATTCTAGAACTTGGCAAATCTATCGCATCTGTTCCTCAGCTTTCGACTTCAGTATCGATAGGAGGAGCCAGCGCTACGGCTATGATTCGGAGAATCTTAAGTGACAAGCCTTTGATATCGGGAAGATATCTGGTAAATTTGGATGAAAAAATCATTCCGGGATACAACAGTAAAAAAGCCGTTAAAATTAGAGAAAAACTAACTAAAGAATTCATTTTGAAGATGTCCGCCAAGTAGTTCAATCTGCTAGAATGAAATTAGAGATATGTTTTTAATCAGCCTGCCTCAAATTATCATCGGCCTCACCGTTATCGTCAACTCTTTTATCAGTTTTGTCGTCTATAAAAGAAACAATCGGAGCGCCACTAATGTGATTTTCGCTTTGCTTGGTCTTACGATTTTAGCATGGTTGGTGACGACATCGATTTCTTTCCAACCAGTCAATCCGGCGGTCAATCTTTTTTGGATCAGGTTGAGCACATTTTTTGCGCCAGCCATCTGTTGCTTATTTCTTCTTTTCAGCCTGACAGTTCCCAACCCGAAAGTACAAATAAGAACTTCCCGTTTTATTATCTTACTGGCTACTACATATCTGGTCATGCTTCTGATAATATCGCCCTTTACTTTTACGAAAGTGGAGATTGTCAACAATTTTCCCAACCCGTCACCTGGATTCGGAATGCCGGTTTTCGTGCTCTATGTTGTCGCAACGGTAGGAGGATCGATATACGTTTTACTTAAAAAATTAAGATCAACAGCCGGCGTTGAAAAACATCAAATTAAGCTGATAATTCTCGGCATCATCTCCATGCCCGGTCTGATACTATTTACCAATGTCATTCCCATTTTGATATTCCACAATAACTCCCTGGTACCTTTGACACCTCTTTTGACTTTGTCTTTTTTGTCAGTTACCGCTTATGCTATTATCCGTCACAGATTTTTCGACATCAGATTTGTCATTGCCAGGTCGGTATCTTATACTTTGTTGATCGTTTTTTTTGGCGTTATATATGCTTTCTTATTTGCCACGTTATCTTCTTTATTTACTACTCAAGATATTCAAACGGAAACGGTAACGATTTCCGCGATCCTGGCGCTTTTGATGGCTTTCACATTTCAAAACGTTAAAAAAGTAATTGAAAAATATACAGATCATTATCTTTATCGTGATCATTACAATGCCAGCTCACTCTTATACGATTTAACTTTGATAATGGCATCAACCCTTAAATTTGAGGATCTGAGTCACCAGTTCTTAAAAACTTTGACCTCCCAGATGAAAATCAGCCGTGCCGCCATAATTCTTGCCGACGAAGATATGATTTATGACGTCGCCCACGAGGGCTTTGACAAAAATCCCGAATACTCCCAAAGCGAAATCTATTCGCTGATGAAAGAGAATAAGACTATTGTTTTTGACGAACTTCCCGAAGGTAAGTTAAAAAATTGCTTGCGTAATCTCGGCATCGCAGTAACACGTACCATTTCCACTGCAGGCGAACAAATCGGATTACTGACTTTTGGAGAGAAACTGTCGGGTGACATATACAGCGAAGAAGACATGAGAGTCGTTGAGATAATTGTTCCAGAAGTCGCTGTAGCCATAAAAAATGCTTTAGCTTATGATGAGATCAGTAAATTTAATATTACTTTGACGCAGGAGGTCGAAACGGCTACCGCCGACTTGAGAAAGGCCAATGACAAGCTGAGGGAGCTAGATAAATTGAAGGATGAGTTCGTCTCGATGGCCTCCCATGAACTACGGACACCGATGACGGCGGTGAAAAACTATCTTTGGCTGGCCCTGGATAAACTTTCCAAGACCAATCCCGAGGTGACAGAATACCTGAACATTGCTTCGACCTCAACCAACCGGTTGTTGAAATTGGTCGAGGATATGCTGACGATCTCAAGGATTGAAGGCAAACGCTTGGTGCTGGAGAAGGGCAAAGTCAATCTGAATCAGCTTCTTAAGGAAGTATTCAACGAAGTAAAAGTAAACGGCGAACAAAGGAAAGTCCATATGGAACTCGAACTTGACGGCAAGATTTTTATGACGCTGGGTGACAAGGAAAAACTAAGGGAAGTCGTCCAAAATATTCTTGGCAACGCCATCAAATTTACTCCTTCCGACGGAAAAATAATTATAGGCCTGATTGATAAAGATGAAGAAGTCGCTATCAATATTTTTAACTCCGGTACCTACATCAGCCCTGAAGACAAGAAAAAACTTTTCGAGAAATTCAGAAGGCTTAAAGAATCTGAAGAACAGCAAGTCCAAGGCACCGGGTTGGGACTCTACATTACAAAACAGATTATCGAGATGCACAAAGGCAGGATTGACGTCGAATCGGAGCAAAACAAAGGAACATCGTTTATAATTTACTTACCTAAAACAAAATAGTGTGAAAAATCACGAAGAAAATCTCAGGCCGCGATTGCTGGCCGACTATATCGGACAGGAAAACGTCGTCAAAACCCTAAAGCTCTTTATTGATGCGGTAAAAAAAAGGGGGACGGCATCGGAGCACGTTCTTTTCTATGGTCCTCCGGGTATAGGCAAGACTACTTTGGCTTATATCGTTGCTAACGAATTAAAAGGAGAGATAAAGGTAACGTCGGGGGCGACGATCACAAAGACCGGCGATTTGGCCGCAATCTTGACTAATTTGAAGGATAACGACGTCTTGTTTATCGACGAGATCCACCGTCTTCCCAAACCGGTCGAAGAGATGCTTTATCCGGTGATGGAAGAGTATGCTCTCGACATCATTATCGGCAAAGGTCCATCTGCCAGGACGGTCAGACTAAATGTTCCAAAAATCACCATCATCGGTGCGACCACCAAGCTGGCGTTGCTTTCTGCTCCGTTGAGAGACCGTTTTGGCCTACTTTTGAGAATCGATTACTATTCGACCGAAGAGTTGGAAAAAATCATCAAAAGGTCGGCAAAAATCCTTGGCATTCCAATAACCGATAAAGCAGCGATGCAGATTTCCAAACGTGCCCGCAAAACCCCCCGTTTGGCTAACAGGATCTTGAAGCGCGCCCGAGATATTCTTGAGGTCGACAAGCACATCCAAATCGATGAAAAACTGCTGGAAAAGCTATTCAAACTGCTGGAGATCGACGAAATCGGATTGGTAGACATCGACAAGGAGTATTTAAAGATTCTTTCCGAAAAATTCAGTAACCAACCGGTCGGCGTGGAAACGATTGCCTCTGCCCTATCTGAGGACGTCAGGACGGTCGAAGAGTTCATCGAGCCGTACCTGCTGCAAATCGGGTTTATCAAAAAAACCTCCAGAGGCAGACAGTTGACCAGCAAAGCCTTATCCCATCTTAAACTTTCTCTTCTGTGAAGTTTTTTTTCTAAAATTTTCTTATAACGTTTCCCCAAAACTTTTATCAATTAATCGTCTCTTTCATTTAAGGCCGCTTCAATTTTTTTGTAGTTTTTATCCGTCATCATTTTTGAAATTTGATCCGCGCTAAATTTAGCTAGCAATTTTTTTAATTCTGTCTCGGAATATTTTATCGGTAAACTGTTTGACCAATTCTCAAATGATTTTCCTTTTTTTCGCTTGAGCGAATCTTCATCAACTCCCAAAAGATGTTCAAAGAAGTTTTGCACCATCAGTTTTGCTACGTGGCGTCCCAATTCATCGAATAAATCGAACCTCAATCCTAGAAGAATTGATAAAAGTTTTGACACTATGCCAATCCCGGTATATTCTGTCCCTCTCAAAAAATCCTGCCAAGTAATTTTAGGGTAGTTGATTTCCGGAGCATACGGGGTTGTCGTCGGTTCGATTTGCGCACCGGGAACTGGAGTCTCGCCTCCTTCGATAACCGGAGCCTCAATCGTAGGAGTCATGTTTTCGGTCGGCGAGGCTGTTTCCGTCGGCGCCGCTCCCCCTTGACCTTGTATGTTACCGTTTGATTGCAGGCCTTGCTGGGTAGAAGGTAAACCAGATGGACTTGGACTATTTATAGGGTTGTTTGGTAGTTGTTTCGGTTGCGGAGTTGGAGTATCGGGTACAAATGCCATCTTTATCGGTAACTGTTCTAGTATGGCCTTACATAAAAGGTCGGTGTTAAGGTATAAGTCTTTTACGTTAGGATCGCCAGACGGTTGACCGACAATCCCGACACCGTTTTTATCGACCTTAGTAATGGTAAGGTTAAGAAATCCGTCGGTCGGCGGGTAAGTGGCTTTTTTAAGGAAATTTAACATTATTTGTTGAAGCTGCTGATTGTTTCCATCCAGATTGTTTAAATTCAACAGGTTGATGGCGACTCGATTTAAATCTAAATTATTATCGGGCAAGGTGATAATCCAATCGTTAGTCCCGTCCTTGTTATCAAAAGTCTGGATGACAGGCTGGTCAAAGTTTTGATTCAGGGCGTCGCAATTGCTTCGACTCGCGCTTTGTTCTTTGGCTGAATTTGACGAGGCAAAATTTTTTATGAGGATTTTAGTCTGTGAGGAGGTGTGTCTGGTAGAATCGTGAGTTGATGTTTGAATTGAATCTTTAAAACTAAATAAATTCTTGGCGATCATCACTGCCTTGCTTATCATCGGAGAGCTAATCATCGAGCTGGTCGCAGTCGCCAATTGTGAGAATTGAGCGAGATTAGGATGATAACTTAAGTCATGCTGGTCTCCATTATTGATCTTTGCGTGGTAATTTCCAGCGTGTCCACTATCGGCAAAACTCGCCTGATTTCCGCCGGAGAAAGTCGGAGCGAGAAAACCAAAAGCAATGGCAAATGCCGACGCGATCCTGAATACAGTTTCCTTACCGCCAATTTTTCTTGGTTCATGACGGATTTTTCTTCTGGGGAGAGAACGATTTGGATCAAGGGTCGCGGTATGAAAGACTTTATTTCTTCCTTTAAGGTCATATTCAACTAATGGAGCTACCATATTGCAGCCAATATATTACTATAAGTCACTAGTGAAGTCAAATACCTTGTTTTGACAACAGAATGGCCAAGAATGTGAGCTCAGGCAGAATCGAACTGCCATCCAGTCCTTAGAAGGGACTTATTCTATCCGTTGAACTATGAGCTCTTGAACATACTTTTTCCCGCCAAGTCGGGATATCTCATCCCTTGAGGTCGAACTTCGTTCGACACTAACCGTCTGTAATTACTTGCTAAGTCTGTAAACAGACAGCTGAGCCTGCTCGCGGATTCGAACCGCGGGCTTGCTGTTTACAAAACAGCTACTCTACCGCTGAGTTAAGCAGGCTGTGCCGGAGATGGGACTCGGACCCATAAGGTTTATGCAACCACAGGATTTTAAGTCCTGCGCGTATACCAATTCCGCCACCCCGGCTACTCTTGGGACAAAACCAAAGGTTTTTTCCCAACGATCATCTTTAGTTGTGTCGAAAGCTATTCTACCTTAATCTCACTCTTTCGACAATTTTTATTTCTGATTCTTAAAACAAATGATTCTCACTGATATATTGATATAGTCTAATTATATAATTATACCAACTCAGGCGTTTTTGTAGCTGGATTTTGTATGATTGATAATTCAATTTAAAGAAAGCTTATATCGGCCACATTGAATAATGACTGTAGTTCGACATCATTCATTTGATATTCTGGAAATTGGGTCGCGAGGTTGGAAAAGTGAACTGCCTCTTTTTCATCTATTATTAACCGTCCGGCTCGGAAATTGGTCGGATCTTTTGGCTTAAAAGGACTTCTTTTAGAACCATTGCCTTCGACTAATCCAAGTCCGTAACCAATTTGGGCATGAAGAAGGCCTTTTTCTATATCGGCCAACGCCAGCATCGGAGGGACAAGAGTAGCCACGAACTTATATTCATGATTTACTTTCATTGCTCCAATTGCTTCTTTCGGTTTCATAAGAAGATTATTATACCAATAAAAAAATAAATTGAAATACTAATCCTGTTATTATATACTATAGGTTATGAGTGAATACGGAAGTAAAGTGTGTTTTTTGAGTACAGCCTATACAGGCAATTTTAACGAGCTAAAAAGTAACGCAACAGACGAATACCCGGCGGCTTATTTAGCCTTGCTTGCGCGCCTTGCCCAAACGGAAGGAAATCTTCTATCTGAAAATGCCGCGAACGGCATGCCCCTTTGTGCCCTAAAAATGAAGACCGTTTATGACCTTGGCGCCGATTTATCAGCTACCCTATGCGACAACCAAGCTGATGCGACTTTTAGAGCCTGTCCTATACCGCGGAATTTATCGGCTTGGAAAAAAAATATTCAAAGCAAATAACAGCTTATTAGAAGTCATTTCTTCCTTGCTTCTTTTACTAAATATCTTGAAATTTCAACTATCATGTAAATAGGTAAACCTATCGACTTCAAAAGCAACACGCCAGCTTTGATTGTTAGACCGTCTTTATTCTTAGCGCCGGCCATGATCAAATTTTCGCCGGCCGATGATCTATCTCCAGCCTCGCTGACGCCCATTAAATCTTCACCTGGTTTTTCTTTCACAAGAAGAATTATATCAGTTTAAAATTAACTATAAGCTAAAAAAAGACGTGAAATATAATAAATTGCCGGGTTATACCCTATAGTACTTGTAAAATCAAATACCGTATGCTATCATAAAGCGATATGACAATAAAGGATTCTCCTTTACCCAAAAGAATAACCGATTTCCAACCTATCCGATATCAAACAGAGTTTAGTATTCAAAATACGGCTTTAAAAGCACACCCTTTGGGCGCCAAACTACAGATTAAGGCAAAAACACTTCACGGCGACAATTTTGAGGGAACCATAAGGTTTTCAGATTTGTCGGAACTAGAAATACTGCAAAAAACCGATTTAAACAAAAGAGGCATCAGAGGAATGAGATTTACCGATGAGGATCCCAAAAAAGAAATCGCTCCATGGTGGGCTCTGGATCATGCGGACGAATTGCAACCAGATAGCGTTTTAAAAGAACAGCATGACAATGCCGTGAACATCTTTAACAGCGAGAAAAACCCGAAATATGCTTTTATCGAAAGGCCAAGTCAAACCGCGGATCCGAAATTAGAATACAAATACTTTGACGCCTTGGCTTTGTGGCTAAAAGATAATATGAATAGTATCGGCTGCGAAACAATCGAAGCAATTGCCTACAAATTTGGTAAAAAAGAAGGAGAGATGTATTCAATACTTAAATGGTTGGGATTTGAAGAAGTACCCTTGGATGATCAAGGGATTGAGCCAAGATTAATAAGGGAATATGGCGATGATGCGCAAGTTGCTGTTCTGATGCGTTATACCGGGAAAAAATAAGCTTCATTCAAATTTGGGACTCAAAAATGCTTCTGAATATGTACGACGTGAGCTAGCTTAGCGAGCTAACATTATTCTTAATTGCGGGGTGATCTCGAGGGGATTCGAACCCCTGATTCTCTGGCTGAAAACCAGATGTCCTAGGCCGCTAGACGACGAGACCGATAATTAACTTTTCTATTGCTTGTCTTTTTTTCCAAGACTTGATTTGTTTTTCTCTTCTTCTCGCTTTAATTAATGAACTATATTCTTCCTTATATTTTAACACCCATGGTCTTTTATTTCTTGTGTACTTACTTAACCCTTTATTATGTTCATCAAGTCGTCTTTTCAGATTATTAGTACAACCAATATAATATTGGCCGGTTAAAATTGATTTTAGTATATATGTAAAGAACATTACGGATGTCCTAGGTGCCGGTCTTGATTTGTATATAAATACGAATCGGACCGAACATGCTCGATGAAATTATATTTCATCGGAACCGCTAGACGACGAGACCTCAATCTCTTCGAATACTATCGTATAATATTATAGCAAAAATGAATCGTTTAGAATCGATAAAGAGCCGGATCAGATTGTCTTTCCCAAAACAAAAAAGGGCCGAATTTACGGTCGACTACTTAAATACTCTTGGCTTGAAAGAATTAAAAGATCTACATTCAAAATCCTCGGAGAGATTTTTGCCTAATTACAATGAAAATGTCGGCGGCTTCGGATTCGGTTTAAGGCACATAACGGCAAAATCGAGGATTCTCCGCGACGAAAGAAATCCCGTCAACTTTGTTATGAACCATGGGGATCCTTACATATCGTTTTATTATTTGCCCCTCGGCAGCAAAGAAAAAATTAGCGGATACGAAGATGTCGTCATGACCCTTTTTATTGCCGATTTTGTCGAGCTATCCGGTAGGATTAAAAGCTACTTGGAAGAGTTTTTTAAAGATATGGACAGTAAAAAACCAACTATACTCTTGACCAGCACTAATGAAGATTTTGCTATTTTTTTGAAAAGGTTCGGTTTTTACCGGTTCTTATCAAAAGGCGGAGGCGTACACCGGTTCGAAACTTTTGACAACGTTTGGATGAAACTTGAGGACCTATTCTCGGATACCGTAGTTCAGAAAGTCGGTCAGTTCAAGGAAACTTTCTACAAGGCCTATCTAACGAAAAGTTGGGACGATCTGGAAAAACAAGCGAGAATAAGAGCAATACTCTATTTGCAGAAAAAAAGATAGGCTAAAAGAAAAACCTACCCAAATATACGGTAGGATAGGTTTTTCTGAGAACGAGTCATGCTGACAACTTCTTCTTCAAGCCATCCAAAATTTCCTTAGCAACGTCTTTGCCTCCCAAACCGAAAGCTAAGCCGCCAGCTAACGCCAGCATGGCAACAATCCCGGTAAAGAGTATTCTCACCAGATCCTGGGCAACTCCCAGCTGATTGAGGACGACCAAAACGGTAAAGAAATTGATCGACCACTTGGTGAAAACCGCCAGGCCGTTTGCCGAGGCTGAACCCATGGATTTGACGCTGTGGCGGACCAAATCCGCTCCCAAATTGCCGGCCAAAAGACCGACAAAAGCAATCACTACGGCCACAACTACGTTTGGCAAATAGAAAAGGAACTGGTTAAGGACGGCTGTCGCCCTCGATAGACCCCAGACTTCAAGAGTCGGGATCAGAAAGACGATGATAAGCATCCACTTAAGGATTTCCGTCAGCACTTCCATCCAGACTTTCAGCTGACCTTTGCCGATCAGTTTTGCCCGGTGAAACAGTTCGTCGATTTTAAGAAAAGAAAAAACCGTCAAAAGCAGATGTTTGACGATGCTTCCGATTAGGAAACCAATAATCAATATCAAAGCTCCACCAACTAAGTTTGGCAGAAAATTGCCAAGGCTTTTGAAGAAATCTACCAAAACCATATTGACTAGTTCGACCATTATGACTCACCTCCTTTTTAAGTCATCAACTTATATCGTCGTAAAACTCGACTTCCTTTTTAGCTCCAAGTAAAATTGAAATTACCGCTAATCTCAGTCTATAGTTTTTGTGGGGATATTTCAACAAAAAATAATTGGCGGCCTTATACATATGATCGATTTTTCTTTTATTGACGGCTTCGTATGGCTTTCCCTTATTCAGGTTAGACCGGGTTTTTACCTCGATGAAATACAGGATCTGCTTTTTTTCGGCAACAATGTCAATTTCGCCACAGACAGTCTTGAA
>JAMCTE010000009.1 GCA_023381015.1 Patescibacteria group bacterium
ATTTTGATCAGCCGGCAGTTCATGATAGTAAGATTGAAGATTCGGTGATGAGCCACTTCCGGTATCGGCGATTCTATTGAGATTTCCCGTATCAAATACGGAAGACGTATTATGTACTATTGTTGGGTCTATTATTATTGGCAAGACCCGTTTTGGATCATGAAGCCAGGAGGAGTCAATCTCAATCATCATTGTTTGATCACCCGTAGGGAGTCCATTAGGCCACCCTACGGGTGTCATTGATTCCCCAAGTAGAGTCTGTCTTGTTGAGTTGCCTGATTTTGTTTGAAATGAATTATCACTTCCCTGGAATACGTACCAGACTCCATAACTAACATTACCTGCTCCATCTTTTACAAACGGACGCTCGAAATTGAACATATATTGATCTTGAGACTGGATTCCGGCCTTCGCCGGAATGACAGAGGAGGGTGCATAAAATACCGGCGTTCCATCGGCAGTAATTTTTAGTTTTAAGTTTGTAGTTTTTAGTTTAATCGGTAAACGATTTTCCGAAGGGATTTTATTCAAAATTATCTCTTCTTTAAGGCCATCGGGGATGAGATTGTATTTTGCCTCGATAATATTGTCCTGCGATTTGAAAGAGACATCTTCTGGTTGGAGGAGGCTGCCTTTTTCTCCGGTCAATGTCGCGTTCGTTATAGGAAGATTAAAAGTCAATCTGCTGTTATCGCGAGATACCTCAATTGACCCAACGTTTTTATCGACGGAAAATGACGCCGTCATCACGCCATTGACATCGCCGGTATAAGCATAAGGGCCGATCAATTGGCGCTGAAATGTCAAGGGATTGGGTTTTTTTTTGGTTTCATAAATGAAACCCCTACGAGAGATAATAAAACCAGATATTATTGCCACAAATATAAAACCGGCAAATACGTAAAAAAATAATTTTTTTATAGGGGTTTGATTCATCAGACCCTTTTTTATATCCTTCCAGGGTTTCATAAATGAAACCCCTACATTGTCTAATTTAGAATAAATTTTTTTCTTCATATTAATTTATGATCAGCCAGTTGAACTTGATTGCCGAGGTTGATGGACTGTTGGTAACGACTTTAAAGTATGGTTTGTCGACATTGAACTGCTTGTCGGATACGGTGAGGCCCGCCTGCGGCAAGCCTACGGCGGGCGAAGTTGGCGTGATATAGATGAGGGAGTCTTTTTTGACGTTGTTGTTATAGATGATGATTTCGTTGGAATTGGGCGGGATGAAGGCGATCCCGGCCGACGTCGTGGCCGTATCTATAGCCGGCGCGAAAATGCCGTTGACGCTGAAGTTGTCCGGAGCCGAGATCACCTGGGCAGAGGAGGTCGCATCCAGATATTTCGGTACCTGGAGATTGCCGATGATGTTCAGGTTGCCGGCGAGATCAAGAGTATCGGAATTGATCGGTTTTATCACGTTGGTGGAAACTCCGCCTTGGGCGATCAGTTGACCTTGGGTGGTAATCGTGCCATCGCGGGCGATGGTGACGCCGCCGTCAAAGAAATTTATTTTGTCCAAAGCCGACAGCTTCAGCTCAGAGGCCAGGGAGATCACCGAGTTGTTTTCGATCATGGTCGATCCGGTCAAAATCGAATTGGAAACGGAAAGGTTATAGAGATTGCTGTTTCCCGTGACAGTAAGTTGATCCAACGTAGGGGTTTGATTCATCAAACCCGTACCCGTATTGGTCGAGGTGGTTGAATTGGTCAAATTGGCCAGATTGGTTGAGGTGGTCAGATTTTGGTAGTCGGCCGCATTTGGTGAAGGTTGATTACGGATGTCGGCGATTAGTTTCTGGATATCGTTGATGTTAGACGACAGATTTTGCAGGTTGGAATTTTGGTCAGCCAAAGTCGAGGAGGCCGAGGCGACTTGGTTTTCCAGCTGGTTGATGTTGTTGGATTGGACGTTGCCCGCGATTAACGTTCCTGAAATCGATGCGGTGTTAGAGTTCAAATTATTACTGGCAATATTATTGGCGTTGAGGGTGCCGGAGATGGTGGCGTCGTTGTTGATCGAAAGCGACTGGGCGACGACCTGGCCGGCAAACGAGGCGTCTCCGGAGGCGTCGATCGTCGTCACGGTTTTACCCTCAAAGCCTTTGATGATCAGTTTGGCGAGTTGGCCGCTGTCGGATGATGTTGGCGCGGTCGGAGAAAGTTGAGCGGTCGGGGAGGCATCAGACGATGAGTGATTGAGGTCGATTGTGATGTCGCCGTTTTGCGGATGGATGGTATTCGTCTGTATTTCATTCAGTTTAGCCGTTCCTGTTGCCGTGATGTTGCCAGTCTCGACGACCGGCGAGACGATTTTTTGGCTGGCATTGATGTTTTCCGCGACCAAGTCCATCGTATTGACGGCGCCGGCTTTGAGATTGCCGATGACGGCAGTCGAGTAAGCCGCGGCGTTGTTGAGCTGTTGGCCGGTGGCGTCGATCACCTGGTAGGTGGCGCCTGAGACCGTCGCTACTTTTTGGACGACTGCCGAAGTGAGATCGCTAGGACTCGGTAGTGCGATTGAGTTGTCGACCAGAGCCAAGACACTATCTCTGTTTTGACCAGGACTCCAACTGTCAAGAGATTTGGCGACTGTCCGGTCGCCTGGTCTGGCTTTCATGGCTTCGCCGGGAATGTCAGATGAAGTCAACATGTCTCCCGGCTGGATCGACGGTGAGTCAGAGGCAATTTTGACCGGTACGCGTCCGGCCAGGGCCAACAGCCGTCTATCATCGGCCTGGATGCCAAGGGTTTGCCCGGCTTGGGTAGAGATGATTCCGGCGATCTGAGGATCGTTGGCGCTATTTGATTTTCTCAATATCGGGACGCCGTAAGCGTCGAGTTGTCCGGTCATGGCGACGACGTCAGCGGCGCCGATATTCTGGTCGTTGACGGCATAGTATTCTGCCAAATCAGCGCCGAAGACAACGGCATCAAGTTTTAGTTGTTGTGTTTGTCCGGTTAAGTTATAGAGCCTGACGTTTTGGCTGTCGATTTGCTGGATTTTGAAGCCGTTATTCCAGTTTATTTGTACGTTATAAAGCGTTGGCGTATATCCGGCGTTGTCGCTCGTCAAGATCACCCGGTATTGGATATAGTTGTTGGGGGTTGAGGCGATCGTCGCTCCTGTCGAGTTGGTCAGGAATCTGTTGGCGACGATATTGTCGAAATAGAAATAATTGGCGCTGTCGCCCATATTAGTGATTCTTAGGTATTTGACTCCGTCTCTTTCGTTAGGCGGGATCTTGGAAATATCCCAATAAACTTTCTGCCAAGTGTTTGGGGCGGTAATATTAAAGGTCTGTTCGTGTTCAGTGGGAACAGTCTCACCAAAACCAACTTTAACGGTATTACCAGACTCAGCTGACATGAGCCAAAGGGTGATGTAATCATAGTTGCTAAGGTCAGTCGCTCCCATAATGTTTCCGACATATCCTCCATTTTGAGTTGGTTGTACTAACGTGAAATTATTAGCATTCGACTCATCTTCATCTTCATAATAATTGACATTTCTTGTCGGGTCAGATGGAGTAGTATTGTTGGACATGACAGCGTAGTAAATTCTTTCATTGGTGCCGTCGTGGCCACCATACCAAGCTTTATATGTGCCGTTGTCGTCTATAACTGCTGGGAATAATGCATGAGTCTGATCACCTACGCCAGTCGCCGTACCAAGCGGTATTTGTCCAAAAGCCGACGAAGTATTTGAGTTAGACGGCGTAACGTTGTTTACTTTTGTCCAAGTTAATCCGTCAGGTGAGGTTGCCTGGTAAATTCTCCAATTTGAGCCATCATGACCACTATAAAACATTTCATAAGTCGAACCGTCCTTAAATACGGCAGAAGCGACAACGTGAGTGTCATCACCATAACCGTTAGTTCCTAAAGCAAGCCGACCATTTGTTGTCGTTGAGTTTGAAGCAGGTGGGATCGTGTTATCTAATTTGGTCCAGGTTAGTCCATCGGGAGAAGTGGCATAAAACACACGACGGTACGTACCGTCACCTCCAGAATACCACATCTTGTACGTTGATCCATCTTTGATTACTGACGAGTAAAGTATGTTGTTAACATCTCCTCTTCCAGCAGTTGCTCCCAATGGTATTTTTCCATTAGTTCCGGTCGTGTCAGAGTTGGCAGGAATCGTATTGTCGTATTTAGTCCATGTTAATCCGTCTGGTGATGTGGCATAATAAACTCGCCAAACACTAGAAGCGTCCATTCCAGAATACCACATCTTGTACGTTGATCCGTCTTTGATGACTGCGGGAGAATGAACGCCGTTAACATCTCCACGTCCCGCAGTCGCCCCAAGCGGGATTCGACCGTTGGTTCCGGTCGTGTCGGAATTAGCAGGCTTAGTATTGTCATACTTTGTCCATGTTACACCATCAGTTGATGTAGCATAGTAGATCCTCCAATTCGAGCCGTCTGGTCCGGAATACCACATTTTGTACGTTGATCCGTCTTTGATTACGCTCGGTTTTTCAATATTAACCGTGTCTCCACGTCCTGCAGTCGCTCCAAGCGGGATCTGCCCGTTGACTCCGGTTGTATCAGAGTTAGCACCGGCAACATTATTATATTTATTCCAAACTCCGTTTGGCGTCGATAGGGAAGTGCTGCCGGAATAGACCGCGGCATTGGTCGGCGTCCAGTTGGACGGCGTGTTGGCGTTATCCAAGGTCACCAGGCTGGCGCTACTGGTTGCCGGCAACCATTGTTCCCAGCTGCCATCGGTAGAGTTGTTGGAAGGACCCGATCTGGTCTGCAGTTCAACCAATCCATAAGGAGTTTGGTTAGCCAACCAAGAAATATCATGGTATTCGGCGGCATTTGGAGTGGCAATTTCGTCGGAAACAAACACAGAGTAATTATTACTGGAAGGAGTGATCGTACCGACGTTATAAGTCGGGGATGTGTTGCCGGAAATGGTCGATCCGTAGTTGACGGCGATTATGCCGGTTCCGCCGTTTCCTCCCCAGGCGTATCCGCCTAAATCGGACCAACCTCCTGCATATGTAGATTGAGCTCCATTCGTACCTCCGCTTCCGCCATTGGCATGGACGTTGCTGTTTGTGCCGAGATTGACAGTATTTCCTTGTAATAAGATAGATCCGCCAGCGCCTCCTCCTCCTCCTCCCGAAGGAATTGCCGTACTGCTTCCACCGCTTCCGGCGCCTCCTCCTCCTCCATCTGAGCCGATGTATCCTGAAACCGTGATTATGTTCGCTGAAATATAGACAATACCTCCGCCTGTTCCGCCATTGCCACCTGTTTGATTCCATCCGCCGTTATAACCATAAGAACCGCCTCCTCCTCCTGAACCGAAATACAACTTATTCAAAGTGCTATTTCCACCGGTCGGATAATATGTACCAGCGTAACCTGGAGTACCGCAGTTTGACCCGGACCTGGTGCCTGCTGCTCCATTTGTACCATAGGCTCCACCTCCACCGCCCGAGCATCCTTGAGGAGCGCCATTTGGTTGTCCGCCTCCGCCTCCGCCTTCAGGATTGACAGTATAAGTATTCGTCGTTCCCTCTAGGGTGGTTGAAGCTCCCTGATAGCCGCCGTAATATCCTTGGACTCCTCCTGGATATCCGCTTGCACCTTGGCCGATGCTGCCATCTATATTGACCGCACCAGAAGCCCTGAAGAACATTACGCCGCCCTTGGCACCATTATATGCCGAAGCATAAAAAGACACGCCGGAGTCGAGAGTCAGATTATGATAATTAGGTACTCTTTGGAGCATGACTCTTTGGGTGCCGTCGGTCGTTCCAAGATTCGTGTCGTCTGTCGGATTATTTCCGTAATATTTCGTTTTTGCAGTCGTGAAAGTAATGACATTTTGGTTGATGTTTTGGATTCTCAAAGTTTCCCAATTTCCTACATTTGAATGTGCGGTTGCCGTTCCCTGCAGATTGATAATCAAAACTTCGTCGCCGATTGCCAAACAGCTTGAAGAGGGGGTGACACTTAGGGTCGCCGTCTGCGAAGTCATGGCGACAATGTTGTAGTTGACGGCGTCACCGCCATCGGCACAATAACGCCCGGCAATCCTATTGGTGGTGTCAACGACCGTACTCACGCTGATTTCGACGTCGCCGTCGGCTCCATTGCCGGTATTGATGGCGCTGCTTAAACTAACGCCTGTTTCTAATTTGTTGACGTTGACGCTTTTATAGTTGTCGAGATTTATTGAATTGATAATCAATCTGGCGCTTGGATCATAGACGTCAAAACCGTTTTGATTGGACAGTTTATCCGTGACCGTCTGCGTCCCCGAAGCCGTAGTGTAGGTGATGGTGACGTTGGAAAAGGTGGGTGTCACCGACGGACTGGTGGTTGTCAAAATCGCCCGATACATAATATAGTTATTGGCAGTTGAAGTGATAGTCGCGCCAGCATTATTCGACAGGTCGTTTTCGGCGACGATGCTATCGATATAGAAGCTGTTGCCGGCAACGCTTGAGGTAAAACGTATTTTAGTGACGGAGCTTCTTGATCCGGCGGCAATATCGGATATATCCCAGTATATTTTCTGCCAGGTATTGGCATTGTTGATGGTGAAAGATTGCTGTTGTTCGTTACCAGTAGTTTGGCCAAAACTTAGAGTGATGACGTTTCCAGCAACTGCCGAGCTCACCCAAGCGCTAATATATTGGTAAGAAGAGATATTTGTTGCGGCAATCGTCCTTTCTGCGTATCCGTTGGCAGCGGTCGTCGTAATTTTAGTATTGACATTTGGGGCTCCAGTGACGTCTTCATCCTCATAATAATTGACATTACGGGTTAGCTGCCCATCAGTTACGGTAGCATTTGTTCCTACCCAGTTGGTATAGGTGTTGGCATCGTCAAGAACTAGTTGGGAAGTAGTCGGTTTCCATGCCTCCCATGTGCCGTCGGTAGAGTTGGTCGTGTTACCGGATCTGGTTTGCAGTTGGACCATGGTTCCTGTCGGTAGGTTTTGCGCCCAAGCAATGGTGCTAAAGGCCGTCGCTCCGGTCGTGGCAATTTCTTTGGAGATATAGACATTATATGGATTGTAGTTGCCGGTGCTTGAATCGACGCTGTAAGCCGGAGAGGTTGATCCGGAAATGGTCGCCGTATCATAGGCGGCAATAATCCCGACTCCGCCATTTCCTCCATACGAGACGGTATTGTAGTTACACCACGTATCTCCTCTCGAACAGGCAGAATTCTGTCCGCCGGTTCCTCCAGAGGCAGTCACTTTTGAGGCCCCTAAAGTTAAAGTGCCGCCGACGATCTTTACCGATCCGCCAGCGCCTCCTCCTCCTCCTCCGGATGGGATGGCGGTTGATGATCCGGCTGAGCCGGCGCCACCATTGGCACCGTTAGACTGGACTGTTCCTGAGACGGTTAAAGTGCTTGCCGCCACATAGATAATTCCTCCTCCTCTTCCGCCTGTACCACCTGACTGATTCCAATTGGTACCATCGTAACCAATATCGCCTCCACCGCCGGCTGACCCCATATAGAGTTTAGTGAGACTGTTGTTTCCTCCACTTGGATAAGCAGGTCCGGCAGCTCCGACGGTTCCGCAGCTTGTCCCGGATCTTAAGCCAGCGGTGCCGGCTGTTCCGTAACCAGCTCCACCACCACCGGAACAGTTGCCTCCTCCTCCACCTCCTCCACCTCCGCCTTCAGGATTGGCGGTTGTTGCCGTTCCGGTATTTTCGAATGAAGTTGACTCGCCTTGATAAGATGAAGAAGAGACAGTTCCGGCGCCACCTCTATATCCATAACCCGAAGAATTGATATTACCATTGACGTTGACTGCTCCGTTTGCCCTGAAGAATATCACTCCGCCTTTTGATCCATTGTATGCGGTTGGAACCATACTTACTCCAGAATTTATTGTCACATTGGTATAGTTTGGTACTCTTTGCAACATCACCCTTTGAGTTCCAGTAACAGTTCCTAAATTACTATCATCATTGGCATTGTTACCGTAGTAGTTTTGTTTTGGAGTAGTAAAGGTGACGACATTAGAGGAAACACTCTGAA
This sequence comes from Patescibacteria group bacterium, assembly GCA_023381015.1. Classification (GTDB taxonomy): domain Bacteria; phylum Patescibacteriota; class Microgenomatia; order UBA1406; family GWC2-37-13; genus GWC2-37-13. Next base: position 8,041 of record JAMCTE010000009.1, read on the forward strand.
CGATTAATGTTTCCCATTTACCGACATTGCCATAAGCACTAGAAGTTCCTTGCAGATTGATCAAAAGGACCTCATCGTTAGCCGCCAGACATCCGGCCGACGGAATGCTGACTAATGTGGCGGTTGTTGATGTTAATGATGTGACGTTGTAGTTGACAGCATCACCGCCATCAACACATGTACGGCCACTGATTAAATTAGTGCCATTAATGCTAGTATTAACAGTGACTGTAATTGCACCGTCAGCTCCGGTACCGGTCGAATACATTGAATAAGGCAAAGTTGTCGGAACTGTTGGTCTAGCAGTCTGGTTTTGGACAGAAGCGTTGGGATCAATTATACTGTCGGCATCAATCGTATAAGTTGTTCCTGCCGTGTTGGTCAAATTGATTTTAACCTGAGACAGGGTAGGCGAGTTGAGAGTATTGGTAGTTGACAAAATTGCACGATATTGAATGTAATTATTAGCGGTTGATGTAATTGTTGATCCGGTGTTGGTCGCCAGGTCAGATTCTGCCTTGATATTGTCAAAATATACAATATTGCCGTTCGTGACATTTGTGATACGAAGCTTGGTAACGGCGTTTCTTGATCCGGCGGCGATGTTTGAGATGTCCCAGTAAACTTTTTGCCAGGTATTGGCAGCGTCGATCGTAACCGTCTTTGTTTGTTCGTTACCGGCAGTCAAGCCAAATCCCAAAGTGACCACTTGACCAGGTGCGGCGCTTCTTAACCAAAGGGATATATATTGATAAGATGAGATATCAGTTGAACTTATTGTCCTTTCTGCATAACCATTGGCAGCCGTTGCCGTGGTTTTAATTAGATTATTCGCGTTTGGTTCGTTTTCATCTTCGAAATAAGAAACATAACGGGCGACATCGCCAGCCGCTACGGTATCGTTAGTACCAACCCAGTTCGATGGAGTATTGGCGTTGTCAAGTAAGAGTTGAGAAGTAGTCGGTTTCCAAGCCTCCCAGGTGCCGTCGGTCGAATTTGCCGTTGCACCGGAGCGGGTCTGCATTTGAATGGTTGTGCCTGATGGCAGATTTTGTGTCCAGGAAATATTGTTGAAAGAGGCCGTGTTTGGGGTATTGATCTCTTTGGATATATATATGGCGTAAGAATTATAAGAAAAAGAAATTGTATTGTAGCTTGGGTTACTGTTGCCGCTTATACTGCTTGTTGAGCCGATGGTAATAATCCCGACTCCGCCATTTCCTCCATACGAGACGGTATTGTAGTTACACCACGTATCTCCTCTCGAACAGGCAGAATTCTGTCCGCCGGTTCCTCCAGAGGCAGTCACTTTTGAGGCCCCTAAAGTTAAAGTGCCGCCGACGATCTTTACCGATCCGCCAGCGCCTCCTCCTCCTCCTCCGGATGGGATGGCGGTTGATGATCCGGCTGAGCCGGCGCCACCATTGGCACCGTTAGACTGGACTGTTCCTGAGACGGTTAAAGTGCTTGCCGCCACATAGATAATTCCTCCTCCTCTTCCGCCTGTACCACCTGACTGATTCCAATTGGTACCATCGTAACCAATATCGCCTCCACCGCCGGCTGACCCCATATAGAGTTTAGTGAGACTGTTGTTTCCTCCACTTGGATAAGCAGGTCCGGCAGCTCCGACGGTTCCGCAGCTTGTCCCGGATCTTAAGCCAGCGGTGCCGGCTGTTCCGTAACCAGCTCCACCACCACCGGAACAGTTGCCTCCTCCTCCACCTCCTCCACCTCCGCCTTCAGGATTGGCGGTTGTTGCCGTTCCGGTATTTTCGAATGAAGTTGACTCGCCTTGATAAGATGAAGAAGAGACAGTTCCGGCGCCACCTCTATATCCATAACCCGAAGAATTGATATTACCATTGACGTTGACTGCTCCGTTTGCCCTGAAGAATATCACTCCGCCTTTTGATCCATTGTATGCGGTTGGAACCATACTTACTCCAGAATTTATTGTCACATTGGTATAGTTTGGTACTCTTTGCAACATCACCCTTTGAGTTCCAGTAACAGTTCCTAAATTACTATCATCATTGGCATTGTTACCGTAGTAGTTTTGTTTTGGAGTAGTAAAGGTGACGACATTAGAGGAAACACTCTGAACGATTAATGTTTCCCATTTACCGACATTGCTGTAGGCAGTTGATGTCCCTTGGAGATTGATGATAAGAATTTCGTCGCCTACGGCTAGACAACCGGCTGACGGAGAAGAAGTCAAGGTGGCTGTGGTCGATGTTAAAGTGGTGATGTTGTAGTTGACCATGTCGCCGCCGTCAGCACAAGAACGGCCGCTAATAAGGCTGGTCGCATTCATGTTGGTTGTTACTGAGACAGTAATCGCTCCATCAGCACCTGTCCCAACAGAGTTATTTTGATACTGTAAGGTAACAGTCGTCACCTTATTCTTCTGGGTGTATGACGGATTGAATTGGTTGTTTAGGTTATTGACGATCGTGTTAGCCCAAGACTGGATATTTTTCCAGGTATTGGTAATCGTGTCATAGACCCAGCCGACGATCGAAAGATCATTGGTAGTTTGCGTATGGTTGATGTTTATATATCCACCGTTGGCGATGTTGGCTGAAGTTGACGTGTACATCGTCATATCAAGGGCAATCCTGTGAAATGCACTGTCCTGGCCGTACAACCAGAGGTCTCCGGTCGTGACATTATTGGTGGTGGTTGTATTGTTGTAATAAACCGTTCCTGGAACTACCGCAATTCCTTGTTCAGTAGTCGGGTTAGAAGAGATTCCTGAGAGAGTGATGCTGCCGTCATGGTTAACTGTAAATTTGGTGACGCCAGAAGCAGAGGCAGTCAACAAAGCCTGATCTCCGGTTTCGTTGAGGATGGTCAAAGCTTTTCCCGGGACTGCCCCTTGGACGTCCAGTTTGCCGACGGGCGTTTGGTTGCCGATGCCAACGAGTCCTGAATCATAAGCCATCAAGGCGCCGCCGGTGATTTTAAAAGAATAGCCGCCGAAGTTGGTGGTGCCGGCCGGATCAAGGCCATAGTTGGGATTGTCTTTGTCCAAATAGTACTGGGCGCCGACCGTGCCGGCGACATCCAGTTTGTACGCCGGGGTAGTGGTGCCGATGCCGACGTTGCCGAGCGAGTCGATCGTCAATCTGTCGGTGCCGTTGGTCGTGAACCTCAAAACATTAGTTGTCGCCAAGTACATACCCGTGTTGGCGCTTGATGAATAAGAATAGGTTGGAGCCGTTACCGTTCCGGTTGATCCTAGGGCTTGGAGGAAATTGGTCAAGTTATTTGAATTGAAGTTGATGTTTCCCGATGCGGCACTGATCGTAATATCTCCGGCCGTGTTGGTTATGCTGGATGTGGCTCCGGCAATATCCAATTTGGCTTGAGGGTTGTTGGTGCCGATGCCGACGTTGCCTGTGTCTCCAACATATAACGCCGCATTGGCATCTCCCGATTGGGCATAAACATAAAAACGGCTGCCGGTAGTCGGTGTCACAAAGTATCCGGTCGGTGCGGTTGTCACCTGAGTCGAGGAGCGCAGCCTGACCCAGTATTTAGTAACGCCATTTACAGTTGTCGTTGTCCAGTCAGATGGAGCTGTAAAAGTGATCGTCCCGGACTGGGTCAAACTGCTCGTATTATCGGTCGAGGTAAAACTCGTCCATGACCCGTTCCAGTATTCGCGAACCAAAGTAACACCAACACCAACAGTTGCTAGGTTGACATTGATTGTCGCGAAAGGATGGTCAAGGCCAAGGTACAGAATATCAACCGACGGATTGGCGACTTGGAAAATTGTGAACGGAGTACCGGCATTGGTGGCGGCTTCGGTTGTATCATCAGTGTATGACGTGCCGTTATAATAGAAGACTTTATCAAAAGCCGATGGTTTTAGAGTAGTGACGCCGCCATCACCAATCAGGACATCCTGGTTGTTGGCTCCGTCATAAAATCCAGCCACATCTCCGACAGAGTTGATTTTTACGGTTAGCTTTTGGGAGGGTGAGGTGGTGCCAATGCCGACCTGATCGTTTTTCAGGGAAAGAGTGTCGAGAGCTGTCCCAAGAGTGTTATATGAAGCTAAAGTTAAACGACCGTATTGATAACCGTTATTATCAAATACGCTGTATATTTTTCCTGAAGTATAGGTGTTGATTCCGTCGCCGACCGATCCGTAAAAAGTGATGGCATTACCGGTACCGATCGCGTCGGATTTATTGGCACTAAGTTTTAAAATGTCACTGATACCGCTCGAACTTTGATTAATCTGCAGTTTGGTTGTCGGCGTCGTTGTATTTATTCCGACATTTCCTCCATTCAAAATGGTGAAAACAGGATTTAGGCCGGTGTTGCCGCCAACGGACGTTTGAACGTTGAAATTGTCGCCATTTAGGATATTTACATTTGCCGGAGAACTGCCCCTGAATGACAAACTTCCTGAAGTTGAAGCATTTCCGGCAATGTCGAGTAAAGCGGTCGGATTAGTTGTCCCGACACCAACATTGCCGCCGTTATCTAGATATAATCCAGTCGTACCATTTGGAGACAGTTGAATCGGTCCGGTTGTCGTTCCTCCTATTGTGAAAGGCTGCATGTTAGTGGTGCCGAGGTTGCCGTTTCCGGTCAGATAGGTGGCGACGTTGGCCAGTGATCCCGCGATTGACGCCGTTGGAGTTCCGGAATTGACATTAAGGAAGGCGAATTTCGACGAAGTCGTCGCTGAGGCAGGATTACTTGTACCTATAAAAGCGTCGAGCGTATTATTTATCGGATATAGGGCTCCACCGCTTGTTGTCCATAGGCCGAAAGTCTGCGGATTAGTCCACGACAGACCGCCTGATCCGTTGGTTGTCAGAGAGTATCCGCCGGTTTGTGCGCCCGGCCAGGTATAGGTAATGCCGTTGAGTTGGGTGGTGCCGATGTTGGTCAGATTTCCCGAAGCGTCGATCCTTTGCGTGCCGCCGGTTTTGACGGTTGAAGCGTTTAGATTACCCGTACTATCAAGATAATAGGTAGTTCCGTTGCCGACGCTGACGCCATTGCTAAACTGGGCATAACCGGAAACTCCGGTTAGGGTATTCGAATTCGGTAGGGTAAACGTTCCGCCGGCGGTCAGGTCGGTACCGTTGGCAGTCAGGGCAGTTGACCCTCTTGAGTTCAGGATGACATTGCCCGTGGTTGAGCCGCCCAAGGTCAAATTAGCCATGTTGGTAGTCGCCAGGTTGCCGTTACCGGTCAAATAGGTGGCGACGTTGGCCAGCGATCCGGCGATCGATGCGGTTGGCGTTCCCGAGTTGACGTTCAAGAAGCCGAATTTGGCCGACGTGGTGGCGCTATTAGTATTGGATACGCCAATAAAAGCATCGACCGTGTTGTTGATAGGATAGATTGATCCGTTGGCGTTGATGATCCAGGTGCCGCTTCCGCCGCCGCCGCCGGTTTGAGCTACCCACGATAAACCGCCAGTGCCGTTGGTCGAAAGGACATAACCATTGGTGCCGGCTGTTCCCGGCCAGGTATAGGCGACGCCATTAAAGGTAGTCGTTCCCGGAACTGTCAAGTTTCCGGCAATCGTAAGATTTCCTGAAGAATTTATATAATTTGAGGAGTTAAAAAACTCGACAAGCTTATTGGAATTAGGAGAAATCAAAATGTTTCCCGTCTGTGAATCTCCGATCGCCAGATCATTTAGAGCCCTTGAGGCAATGGTTCTAACGCCGCCGTAAAAGGTCAGATTGCCGGCGATCGTGGCGTTGCCGTTGACGTCAAGCTTTTCCATAGGAGCAGTTGTACCGATGCCGACGTTGCCGCCGTTTGTTGACGAGTCTATATACAGTCTGGTGTAGGTGTCGGATGAGCCGCCGGTGCGGAACCTGAGGGCTCCTGAGCCGGTGGCTTGGAGGATGATGTCTCCGGAGCCTGCTGATTGGATAGTTGCCGCATTGGCCGAAGAGATAGTGAAGGTTGCCGAAGCATAGGTCGAGTTGATATTTGGATTGGATTCTGAAATTAGCAGATCGCCGTCTGAATTGATATAGGGGATGTTAGACATACCTGCGCCTGGTGGCAAGCCTTGAAGGGTCTCGGCGTTGATCGCATAACCTACGTTCGCAATCTGCTGGCGGGGTGTCATTTCCGAATCAGAAGCAACGGTGATTCCCAGATAGACGTTGGCGTTTTCCGAAAAAATCGTCGAGTCGACTTCGGTGCCACAGACGGTTTGTGGCGGGGTAGGAGAGTATCCTGAGCCCCCAATCAACGCATTGAAGATTCCGTCTTGGTCAGGGGTGATCGAACAAGGTCCGGCCGTATATAAAGCAGTTCCTCCCGTTGAGACGTTGTATAGTTTAAAAGTGACGTTGGTGGCCGTTGTGATGGGGTTTCCTAAGCTATCGGTGAGTCGGCCCTGGAATGACAGCAGTCTTCCGGCTCTTACCGGAGCTGTCGGATAAGCAAAAGTCTTTGCGGAATTGGAAAAGAACTGGTTGTAAATCCCAGCTCCTAAGGTAGCGATAAAAACCAAAATAATTAAAAACCCGATGTAGTATTGAAAGCCCAGATTTGAACTTGGCGGCAGATTTTGCAATGTACTTGAACTTTTATTTTCCGGGCTGTTTTTTTCTTCATTATGTTTTTTAACAAGTCCAATTCGTTGTCCAAGCTTTCTCACCAGACCTAAAATTAGAGCAAAAAGGCCAAATATAAAATTAGGGCTTCTTGGGGCCTTAATCTCAGTAACTTCCTCAATCTGAGTCATCTTATTCTGATCGGTTTCACCGGATTTATATCCTATATTATTGACTTTTTTGGCGGGATTTTCTTTCAACCAGCCTTGTGAGATACAAAAAGAACAGAATTTTCTTACCGTGGACAATCTCCGGTTGATGGTTTTTAAAGGAATGTTATTTTCGCTAAGATAGGAACGGTACTCTTCGACTGATTTTTCATTGACCATTTCTGATAAGTTCTCATAGTTTTTGGCAGATGTTTGGTTTGAACTGGTGTAAAGCTCTATCCAACCGGAAAAATGGCGAAAATCTGAAAGATAGTTTTTTAAAGAGATAGGGGAAATGTTTTCCGCAAGAAGAAAATTCTTAAATTGGGGCTCAAGATTATAAAGATTATACCCTTTTTGCATACAATTTCATGATAAAACAATGTTAATAACGATGTCAAGAGGTATTTAGAGTATATTTTGATATAGTTTTTATATATGGATATAGTAATCCTATAATATTATTTAATTAGATTTACTACAATTACCGCAGATTATTTTTACCTACCTTAAAGTATCAAAATACATCAACAAACTTATAGTATTTTAGAGGTCTTAAATTATCTATATCAAAGTATTTAATAAAGTTTAATAAGTTGCATATTTTTTATTTATTAGTTCTTAATTTTTAATTAATCATTGATTTTTATTTTTTAGAAATTACAAAATATTTCACTACAAACTTAACAAAAACTAAAAAATATGAACTAAAAAATTTTAATTATTTGCCGATTTTGATTGAATTATCAGTTAGATATGTGTTCTGCTATTTTTTTCTTGTTCTTGTATGAGCTCTTATAAACTTCCAAACACTAGGGGAGCTGTAATCAAACAAAAAATGCGCTACCTATAGTAGCTAAAAAGGCCAAGTTGACTTTTTGCCGGATTACCTCTATGATAAAAAAATATGAAGAGTTGGGTTATTTTTTTAGCTTTGTTTGTCTTTATCTTGCTAGGATTTTCATTGTTTTTTGGGCTTTACGAAGTCAAGTTCTTCAGCAGTAAGGCTTCGGTAAAAACGGTGTCTTTTTCGGTTGACAACTCGTATGTTTTTATTACGCCTTTACAGGCCAGAGCGAACGGACAAGAAAAAATAAGAGTAACAGTTTTCGTCCTCGACGACCAAGGCCTCGGAGTCTTGGGTAAAAATGTGATTTTAGCTCCGAATGAAGCCCTAAATATTGAAAATATCCAGGCCTTGACCGATAACTTTGGCAAAGCCTATTTTGACGTTTCCTCGACTAAAGCAGGAGATTACTTTCTAGACGTAAAAGTCGACGGTCAAAGCCTGAAGCAGTCGGCTCACCTGACATTTAACTAGTTTTCAACCACTAACGGATATTTTTCTTCTTTAGCAGGTAGAGAAGCCTCATATGGTACGATTGCTTTGTTTTTGGAGAGCCGGTAGGGTGAAAGCATGGCGCGGAGAAAATAAGCCAGCAGGGCAATGACTTCAAGAGAGATAGAGATTTCAAGCAGCCGGTCCTTAATGATGTTCCAAAGAGAAAGAAAAAAAGTCATTATTACCATCCATATCGGCATAATTTTTAAAGATAAAGTCAAGCTATTGGCAGACGGCAAGTTCTGGTAATCGACTTGAGCAAAAAGTCGATAATTTTCAGCTTGTGACGAAGGCAAGGAAACGGCAAAATTACCCTTGTCGTCTGATTTTATCGACAGTTTGGGCAAAGAAAAGGCTTCGACCGGCTTAATCAAGCTTAGGCTGGAGATTTTAGATAAAAAGCCCTGGTGTTGGGTGAACATGGACAAGTTAATATCAGAATCCGGCAGGGTTTGGCCTGATAAGACAGCCTCATCGCCGACATAATAGTTTGGTTTATCAAAAGAGATCGTCGGCGGTATGATTACCGGGCCGATGACGACGTTTGACTGGGTGGGAAAAGGCGGTAGGCAGGTTGGCGCTGAGGTCCGTCCAAACTGGTCTGCGGCACTAAGACAAGCTTCACGTGGTGATAGTGGCAAGAACCGATTACTAAACTCAAAATATCCTAATTTGTCGGCATAGGTTTGGTCGCTAATCCCTTCACCGGTCAGATTTACCAATGCTTTAGGGGATGTATATCCAAAAAGGGTAAAGCGGAATTCGCCGATAAAAAGAGAGTTTAACACGTCTTTCGTTTGTTGGGTTTCCAACCCGGCCACGATGCCATTTGGACCATTGTTGCCGTTTTTGATATATAGATATCCTATTTGGATAGGGATGACAACAACCAAAGCAAGAATGATGACGAACTGCTTCATTAAGATAAGTATACTCTTACTCTCGATTACGAATCTGTTTTTTTAGGGTTTCAATTTCTTCCTTTTCTTTTTTCAGTTCTTCTTCAAGATTAGTCTCTTTGCCAACAAAAGTCTTATAAAGATGCTTGCCGAAAAGATAAATGATGATTAACGTAAGGATGATGATGATGGCGATTCGCCAAGGGAATACCCAAACATAGATGTATGAGGTCAATCCGCGGCCTTGATCGCCATAGGACAGGTCCAGGCTGACTTTATAACGGCCGATCATCCATTTTGAGCCTAATTGGTTTTCATAAGTTCTTGTCGTGTCGGGGAAGATGTTTTGTTCGTCAAACCGTTGTTGGTCGGTCAACCAACCGAAAAGATTGGTCAGATTGACAACTCCTCTTGGCCTGATGTGAAGGTCGCCGCGGTTGAGGACGTCTGTTTTTACCGTAATTGGTCCATATTCAAGAAACGACGGCGCATAAAATCTTGAGATAATGGCCGATTCGTTGATCGGTCCTTTGACGCGGATATATATTAATCCGGCAATTCTTGGCGAAGTTCCGGTGCCGACTTCTTCGGGAGCTCCGGTAGCATTGAGTGTGCCGGAATTGGGTTCAAAATAGATGGCGACATAGCGGCCACCCGGATGAGCATCGCTTGGAACGTCAATATTGGCTTGGAAAGAAACCTTTTCGTTGGCGGGTAAAGTAGCACGATCCATCGTCGACGTCATCCACGATGAGGCGGAAAAGCGCGGTTGCACCTGGCTGAAGTTATCAACGATCACGGGCGTACCTTTATTGTCCAAGACGACGAAATCGGCGATCTTGAAAAATCCCGAGATAGGATTGTTGGATTTATTGTAAAAATTAACCGTTACGGCGGTTTTTTCTCCCGGAGAAACTTCCAGTTCCGTCCTCGCCGGCATTACCATCAACGGTAGGACGTCTTGAGCAAAAACATTCGGTCTCAAAGCATAAAATCCAATACCAAGGACTAAGATAAAAACAATAATGCTTTTTAGATTGGATTTGAGGTTTATGATTTGGATTTTAGATTTATGATTTGACATTTAAGTTTATTAAAATGTTGCCGTTGCCGTATAACGGACTTTGTTAAAGTAGTATCCGGCCGGTTGAGTCGAAGATACGTTTAACCGATAACAAAGATAGACTTGATCAGATGCGGCCGGTCCGGCTTTGGACATGATCGTTTGTTTGGTTTCGCTCGCTTCCTGGTCGGCAAACTGCTTGGAAGAAAATGTCCGGGCAGATTCGTTATAAAGAAAGGCAGCGTCTGTTCCTGATATATTGGCTAAAGAATAACCCAGGCCATAGTAGCTGGTGCTTGTCCAGTCTTGTGAGGTAACTTCAGTGCATCCGGTGGCATTACAGGTGGTATCCTGGATACAATTTTGAGCTTCTCCGGCAGCATCTCCGGTACAGACCTTGCCGTCTTTGCCCATCTGGTCATTTTCATCGACTTTCACGGTGTAGCCCGAAGCGGCATTGGTTGAGATGGTTACGGTTTGGGCAGCCTGTTGAAAAGAACCGAAGTTGGAAACTGTGCCCCAAGGAACAGAGGTGGCGGTCGTCGTGACGCCGGTTGTCTGTCCGCAGGCTGAGGTCGTGCTGGCAACTCCGGCGACGGTCATGGAAAGAGTTTCCTGGACAGTAGCGGAAACCAAAACGCTTTCGATGACGGCGACTTTCATGTCGCTTTGGTCCAGAACGTTATTGGATCCGTCCCTTGTTTGTACATTGATAGTATATACATCAGCTACTCCTTGGGTGTGGCCGGTCGAGATCGGCGCCGGATTGATCAGTTGTTTGTTGACGTCGCCGACCGTGACAGTAATTACCGAGGAAGCAGCACAGGATGTAGTTGACCGGTTGATCAGGATGGTGTGGTTTGTCGAACCATTTCCGGCCGTTACCGAAGCAACGGTCCAGTTGTTAGTGCAGCCGGTAGAAGCGATTGATACGTTAGTTGTCCCTAAGCCATTCAGGTCAAAGCCATTGTTGGCGATCGACGAGGCGGTATCAGGAAATCCATCGTTGGTTTTTCCGGCGGTTTTCACGGCCGGGATGGTGACTAATATATTACCATTTGAAGGAACGGCGTTGACCAGCGTGAAACTGATGGTGTGAATGGCGGATTGAGTGGCGATGGTAAAACCGGAAGTGTCGAGATTGTTAGTCAAAGGCGTGTTGACGTTGAACGAAGTCGTGCTGATGATATTGGCGACATTGTAAGTGGTTGATCCGATGCAGCCGTTCATTCCGGCATCAGTAAAACAGACCGTGTCGTTGGGAAAGAGGTGGTTGGTGTCGTTGTCGGCATTGCCGGTCGCCGGAATTGTTACTAAGGACGAACCTGAGGTTCCTGAGGCAACTCCTGCCCGGTAAGAAAGCCTAGAATTGCTCAAAGTATCCGATGCGTTCGTAAAACTTGCTGAATCAAGCTTGGAGTTTTCCGGAAGGATCTTGAAAAAAATCAGGGAAAAAATCAAACACACAAAAAAAGAAACAAAGATTTTTTTCATCATATATAGATATTATTAATGCAAATAATAAATATTGTCAAGAGGATTTTTATGATTTCGCTTGTTGATAACTGACATTTAATTAGTATGAGTCGTTTTTTTTGTTTATTAACCTCTTGACATAATTTTTTCCGTCTGTTAAAGTGTAGGTTATATGGGAGTTAAAGAAAGACGAACGAAGATTTTGCTTTCATTATTTATGATTGCGGGCGTTGAATTTTCTAACGTTTCCATTGATGACAAGGTCCAACAGGCGTTTGATCTGACTTTGAACCAAAAAACACGCGGCACCTTGTCAGGTTTAATCAAGGAAGGGCTGATCAGCAAAGGCGACAAGGAAAACCATTATCAACTGACTGAAAAAGGCTTTTTTTCTTTGTGTCTGGAGTTTCCTTTTTTTAGATTCTTGAAAGATCAATGGGATGGCAAATGGCGCGTCATTTCCTATGAAATTCCCGAGAAGAAACGGGAAATGCGCGATCGTTTGCGACGCGAGATGCAGGGTTGGGGGCTTGGTCCTTGGCACCGCTCTTTCTGGCTGACGCCTCATCCCATTATCACTACCTTAAAATCCCTTACCTCCCAAAAAGAGGAGGAAAAATATATCCAGGCTTTTGAAGCCGACCATGTCTTTGGCGACCGTGAAGTTTTAATCGAAAAGGTCTGGGGAAAGACCAATCTCGATAAGCAGTATCGTGAACTTTTCAAAAAATGGCACGACATTTTGTCTTCTAATGAGGAGAAGTTGGCTAAGTTCAAAAAGGTAATTTCTCATTATGTTGACATTCTTCGTCAGGATCCGGGTTTGCCCAAGGAACTAATCGGTGAAAACTGGATTGGCTTTGAGGGCTATAATATTTTTAAGGAGATCCGCAGCATACTGCTTTCTTAATTTATTTAAAATCGTTCGGTCTAAATAAAATATTGCCATTTATATCCGTCCGTTTTATTTTAACGTTCTTGCTTTTGAGTAGCTCCAAAACTGTCTTAGCAGGGTGACCGTAGAGGTTATTTTTTCCGACACTTATCACTGTTACCCTGGGTTCTGCTAATTCTAAAAAGTTTTCGGTCAGACCGTTTTTTGAGCCATGATGAGGAATTTTGAGAATCGTCAAGTTTTGCAAAGGTTGATTTAACAATCTATTCATTACAAACGGAGAAGCGTCGCCGCTAAACAGCAGCCTAAACCGGTAATCATCAGTAACTTCCTCAAAGAGAAATACCAACGAATAGTCATTATCGTCGTTGGAAACAAAGCTTTTGGGCGGCCAGAAGAAGATCAATTCGTCCTCTTTTGTTAGCTTGAGCCTGTCTCCTTGAGCAATGGATCTAAAGGGAATCTTATTCGCCATAATTTCACTGACAAGTTTTTTGTAAGATTGGGTTGTTGCGGAGGTCTTGATCGTCAAAAAATTGTCTATTTTATAGCGGTTGATGATTTCGAAAAATCCGTTGTAGTGGTCGTTATTCGGATGGGTTAAGATCGCCAGTTCTATCTCACGATCCCAAAAGGGCATATATTTGCCTAAGCAGTTGAGGACGCTTCTGTCCGGACCGGCGTCGATCAAGATATCGAATCGATTCTTGATTCTCATATAGGCGGCGTCTCCCTGGCCGACGTCGCAAAAAACGACCTTGGTTTTGTCATTATTAATCTGCAAAAAAAATATTGACAACAATATTGCCGCGCTCAAGAAACAGAATAGCAACAATTCTTTTTTTGTTACGGGCGGTTGATTCATCTTTTTTGGCGAACTTTTCCAATTAATTAAACTGGATAAAAGCAAAAGGCAACTTTGATAACCAATCGACAACCATAACGACGTAGGTCAAAAGACCATAACAAAGATAAGCCGGTACAAGTCCAAGAAAGTAGTTAATTTTGCCAAGAATCGCCGCTAGGAACCCGAAAATCATCAAAGGCGGGATAGTTGCCGCCACTAACAAGTTGGCAATGGGCGAGATCAATGATATCTGTTTGAAATGAATAAAAATCAAAGGAGTAGTAAAAATTTGCGCTGCCAAAGAAATTTTTAATTCTTTCCAAAGAGTAGATCTGGAATTAGTTTGACCAAAAAGAATGATTCCCAAAGTGGCACCGTATGACAATTGCAAAGAAATAGACGTAATCCATTTCGGAAAAAAAATCAAAATAAAAAACAATGACAAAAACAAAGAGTACAAGACTGAATTTTTCCTACCAAATAAAATAGAAACAGACGTTAATACACCCATTACGCCGGCCCTGATAATTGGGGCCTGAGGTCCTACGAATAAAATAAACAAAATTATCGATAGTATGGTTAGCAATAGTGATACCAATTTGCCAAAAAAGCTGGTCGTAGACGATATGATTGATGACAGGAAGGTGATATTGATACCAGACAAAACCACCATATGGAGCAATCCGACAACCCTTAGTTCATCATAAAAACTTTTTGAAGTCTTTAGGTTAACGCCGAAAATGATGCCGTTGAGTAAGGAAGATTGCGGTTCGGGAAGATAGTTATTGATGACATTGGCAAAAATATCTGGAGTAATCATGAGTTAAATTGAAATGAGATTTTTTATGTTTTCATAAACATTTTTGTTGACAACTTTTTTATTTATTAATTCTTCTAGAGCCCCAAAAGGCCTATTGTCAATTATTTTTTGTCCGACGACGGCGCCGACCCCGGGAAGCTTGTCCAACTCTTCAATCGTCGCCGAGTTAATATTGATAAGATCGCTCGTGGCGATAGCTTGATTTGTACTTTGGGATGCAAAATTAACGGCGATAGTTTTCGGTTCTTCGATGAAGTAGCCGTTGCTGACTTCCCAGGTAGAGGGCACATATATTTTCTCCTGATCGGAAACGACACGGGATAAATTTGAATTTCTGGAGAAAAAATCCTTGTCGGCATCGATTGTCAATCCGCCGGCCTTGTCGATCATTTCTTTAAGCCTTGCCCCGTTTGAGGCTTCATATAAACCCGGCTTATTAACGCTTCCGGAGACGTCGACAAAAATAGTTGTTTGACTATAAGATGAAATTGGCTCGATTGAAGATTGAGTCGTGGAAGACTGATAATTTTCCTGGTAAGTTTTTGACAACAGTACTAAAGAGATAACGGTAGTAACAACGGCAGCCGCGATTAAAATCAATTCAACTAGATATTTTTTTATTTTTTTACCAAAACCAATCATACAAAAAGAATTTTAGATTCGTCACCCGTTACTGTCTATGGACTATCCGCTACAAATACAAGGTTTTGGAGGATTTGCTCGTAAAGAATCTTGTGATATGTCAAATGGTTAGTCTTCGTCGTCGTTTTTGGAGAATTTTTTTACCATGACGATGGTGACGACGATGACGATGACAATGCCGGCCAACAGTTTGAATGGGAAGACAAAGAAACTGGTCGAAGCGAAGACAGTTGGCGAATTTTCCCCAAAGGTTACCGAAGTCGACAGATGATAAACACCGATGAAAAAACCGGAGAGCACCAAACTGACTGGTTTTCCGGAAAATGTCGTGTCGGCCGATGGCGTCGCTTCTATCATTCTTTCCGATTGGGCCAGGATGTTTTTCGGGACGATATCGTAGTTAAGCTCTTCGCCGAGATCTCCTTTTAGGGTAATTTGGCCCTCTGGTTGGATCATGTTTTTTCCTTGGTTGCCTATAACGAATACCATTGGGATTTTGTCGAAGCTGTCGTAGACGTTGCCTAGGGTTTTAAAAAGGACGACCTTGGGTTTGACTTCGATGATGCCGCTGTTGGTTACGGTGATCAAGATATTGCTGCCGATCGAAGCCTTTGCCCGGGCGCTGCCGACGCCCTCTAAGCCGTTAGGCGGCGTACTCTCTGCCAATAAGGTATAATAATAGTCCCCTTCGGGCGATCCATCAGGAACCCTTATTCTCAAAAGAAGCTGTTGCGAGGCTCCTGTTTTTAAAAAGAACGGACGTCCTAATTGTAGATCGGCATTATCCAGGCTAAATCTAATTGGGCCATTGAGGTCGTCTTTCAGCTTGATGTTGCCAAGATCGTCTTTTGGCTCAAAATTGACGAGTTTGCTCGTCAGTATGACCGGATCGCCGAAATTCTCAATGTTATAGGCGACCATGATTGACTTTCCCGGCTTGATGACGAGTTGAAGGAGGGGAGGAGTAATAGAAAGGCTTAGTTGTTGGGCGTTTACGGTTGATGTCAAAACGCAAAACCCAAAACTCAAAACCATAAATAAAATCGCAAAACTTTTTAGTTTAGATTTTAGATTTAAGATTTGGATTTGCGATTTATGATTTGACATTTGATATTAAAATGACGGCGTGGCAACAAAATTTATAATGGTTTGATAGCTTCCCGCCGGCTGGATCGGCGAAACGTTGGCTTTAAAAGTCATAGTTGATTGGCGGTTCTTGCCGACGTTTATTGAAGACATCACGACCGCCGGTGATGCCGACAGGCTCAAGTTGGGAAAAGGTCTGAAGTAGGTTGAATTGGTGAAATCAGCCGGAATGTCGTTGCCGATCATGTTATACCCGAATCCGTAGGCACTGGTTGATGACCAAACTGCCGCTGTCGACGTGGAACAAGTTTGCAAGCCGCCGTCGCAGCTGGTGTCAGGAATGGCGTTTCCGGAAAGAGTTTTCAGCTGATTTTCTTCGATTGCCGTTACTTGGTATTGGCCGGCGCCGCCAAAAGAGACCGTCAGATTGGTTGTCGCCGTTGAAGGCGTGTTTGGGGTAAGGACGCCTAGGGGAATGTTGATGTTGGAAATGGAGAATTGAAAGGGGATGATCGAGTGGATATACTGGAAGCCGGCTTTGACGACGTAACCGGTCGAGGAAAACTGTCCGGCGGCCAGCTGGCCGATCGTATCTGACAGCTTATAACTGGCGCTGGACTTGTCGCCAGCGGCAGTATTGACGTTGCCGGAATCGATCCTGAAGCGGGGAGACTGCATATCCAAAGCGTCAGCGCTCTTAGTAAATTTAAAAACGCAAATCCCAAAACTCAAAACCACAACTAAAATCACAAAACTTCTTATCATGGATTTTAGATTTGAGATCAGGATTTGAGATTTATGATTTGACATTTAAGATTAGTTCTTCTCAAACTTTTCCATCAATTTCTCCATTCTTGATGCAGATTTCTTTATGACATCGAGCTCGTGGTCGCCGACGAAGTTTTCCGCTGCCGTCTTGATGTTTTGTAGATGATTTTTTAAAAGCAGAGATATAAATAGAAAAGTATCCGTCTGTATTTTTTCATTTTTACTCTTTAAGTTTTCGCTTTTAATATGCTCTTCTCCTAAAAATAAGGCGAATGGAGTAATGAAGGCCAAGGAGATTATCGGCAAGAGGGTTTTCAGGTCTTGGCCTTGAGGAAGGGTGAGTAGGTAAAAAACAATCAAAGTGATCGTTGACGTTACCGATATCAAAGGTTCAAGCAACAAAGACAAAGAAAAAAGCAGGAAATAGATCAAAAAATAAAAAGGCGAGCTGACGCCTCCGGTCGTATTGACGATGCCGATTATGATCAGGGTAAAAACCACCGATTCGATCAGTCGCGAAGACGAGTTTTTGGCGACAAACAGCCTTTTTACAAGATAAAGGATGATAAAAAGAAAAGCGGTGATTTGGAAGTCGTATTGCGCCAAATTGGTTTTCGGAAAAATAAAAGCCAAGACAATGGCGAAGATGAGGACTAGGGAGTGGATGATTTCAGTAGTCATAGTTTAATATACAATAATATTAAGGTAAAATTCAAAAGGCAAAAGTCAAAAAACAAGCAAGATGATAAGTCGCTTTCGACTTCTGAGTCTTAATTTTTGATTTTTTTGTGCTACAATATCAAAATGGCTAATGCTGTGGCAAAACCAAATATTGGCAATGAAATTGTTGATGAGCTTAAAAAGGTTACCTGGCCGACGCGGGAGCAGACGATCAGATTGACGATCGTCGTCATTGTAGTTTCCTTGATAATTGGGTTTTATGTGGGTATAATTGACGTCTTATTGGCGAAAGGCCTTGAGTTTGTGACTAAATTTAGGTAAAATCTCAAATGTCAAAACTCAAATCTACATCTAAAAGCTAAAATCTATACCAGATTTAAGATTTGCGATTTAGATTTGACATTTAGGATTTAATTTTTGAGTTTATTTATGGACCAGCAGAAAATTGCCGAAGAAAAAAAAGAAGCCTTGAAAACTAACGTTCCGACCGATGCCAGTGCCAAGTGGTATGTCATCCATATCCAGACTGGTTATGAGCAAAGGGTAAAGCAAGCTTTGGAGCAGAGGGTCAAGTCTCTGGGAGTCGAAGACAAGATCTTTAACGTCGTTATTCCAACGAGAGAGATCGTCGTTGTCAAAAAAGGCAAGAAAACCAAAGCAACAGAAAAAGTCTTTCCCGGCTATATTTTGGTTAAAATGGTTTTGAACGACGATTCTTGGCTGGTCGTCAGGACGACCGAGGGAGTGACCGGCTTTGTCGGCGCCGGCCTTAAGCCGACCGCCATTTCCGAAAAGGAAGTCGACGCCATCATGAAATTCGTCGAGCAGGAACAACCCAAATTCAAGACGAAGTTTTCCGTCGGTGAGGCCGTCAAGATCACCGAAGGCCCTTTCACCGACTTTTTGGGAACGGTCGAGGCGATTGACGAACAAAGAGGAAAGGTTAAGGTTTTGGTTTCGATCTTTGATAGAGAGACTCCTGTAGAATTGGATTTCTTACAGGTACAGAAGTTATAATTTATAATTTCAAATTTCTAATCAATTTCTAATTTTTAAAATTTAAACATTAAAAATTGAATAAAAATTAAAAAATAAAAATTTAAAATTAAACTATATGGCTAAAAAAGTAAAAACATTAGTTAAGCTCAATCTGCCTGCTGGAGAAGCGACCCCGGCTCCGCCGGTTGGTCCGGCTCTCGGACAGCACGGTATCCCGATCATGGACTTCATCAAGGAATATAATGCCAAGACGGCGAAATTAAAAGGCCAAGTCATTCCGGCGGTTATTACCGTTTATGAGGACAGGAGCTTTACTTTCATCACCAAGTTGCCTCCCGTGGCAGCCATGATCAAGAAAAAACTGTCATTGGCAAAAGCTTCAGGAAGGCCAAATACGGAAAAGGTCGGCAAACTGACAAAGTCCCAGGTCGAGGAAATTGCCAAAGAAAAATTACCCGATTTGAACGCCAACGACGTCGACGCGGCCAAAAAAATCGTCGCCGGTACGGCCAGAAGCATGGGAATTGATGTTGAAAATTAGTTAAAAAGCTCGATACCGAAATTTTTTAACTCAGTGAAAATCTTTTTTTAGCTTTCCGTTTCGATAGATTTTCAAGTCGTAAAAAATTTGGTATCTTTGCTTTTGAATATTTTAAAATCAACTATTAGTAATTTAAAATTTTAGACCTGTTATGGGAAAAGTAAAAACTAGATTGTTAGGAATGGAAGAAGTCGAAGAAAAACAAAAAAAGGAACAAAAAGAAAAGGCTGCCCAAAAGAAAACCGTCAAAAACAAGACAGAAGCAGCAGAACCGGTAAAGACCGAATCCGTTTCTAAAGCAGAGATTAAAAAAACTAAATCATCTAAAAAAGTCGCAGTCATTGCCAAATCACGAGGCAAACTATATCAAGAGGCCAAAAAGCTGGTCGATAAGAATAAAACTTATACTTTAGCGGAAGCTACGGGTCTGTTGAAAAAAATGAAGACGGCCGATTTTGATCAGTCCGTCGAACTCCATTTTGTCGTCGATGAAACCGGTTTGAAAGGTGAAGTTGACTTGCCGTTTTCGACCGGAAAAACTGTCAAAATCGCCATCGTCGACGATAAGATATTATCCGAAATAGAAAAAGGTAAAATCAACTTTGACATGTTGGTGACTAATCCGTCATACATGCCCAAACTAGCCAGATTCGCGAAGATACTGGGTCCAAAAGGATTGATGCCTAATCCAAAAGCAGGCACAATTTCTCCAAATCCGGAAGAGCTGGTCAAAAAATTCGCTAAAGGTCTATTGAGATGGAAAACAGAACCCAAAGCGCCGTTAATTCACCAAATGATCGGAAAAATGTCCATGGCCGACAAAGAACTGATTGCCAACGCGGAGAAGTTTTTCGACGCCGTCGGGCGAAAGCACGTATTGAAAGCTTATCTAAAATCAACCATGAGTCCTTCGATAAAACTGAATCTGTAAATAGTCTTTTTAAACAAACTAAATTAATAGTATCACATATTGACTTTTTAGTTTCTTTGTGTAATTATTAATATAATGACTTCGTTCAATAATCAAATTTGCATTGACAAGAAGATCACTTATCTTATCTTTTTTACCCTATTGATTCTCGGTGTACTATTATCAGTTTTTATGGTAGTAAATAATAAAATCACGAAAAATAATGAAGCTTTTGGAGGGTATGGGAATATCTGTGCAAAAATTTACGGGCAAAATTCTTATTGTTCCAGCTCTTGTTTGAATGGAGACGTCAAGACCAGTATTTCCTGTGGTCCAAATATGTACTATACAACCGGATATTGTTGTACCAAGCCTACTACTAATACTTGCCTGCAATTAGGGGGTATGTGGTATAAGGGGACTCCGGCCGATCTATCAGCAGCTCTGGAAGGTAATAATGCGATAATTAAAGAAATAACTAACATGAATGATGTAAGACCGGGATACCATTGTTATAGCGTTTCATATATAAATATACCTACTCCCGCTCCTGGTCTAAATGGTTTGAAAACTTGTGATCAACAATTCGGATTATGGGTAAACGATCCTTTTCAATATTCTAATCCAAGCGACGTGTGTGCAATATCAGGATCACAATTTCTTAACAGTTCTGATAAGGATTTTCACCAGGGATATGTTTGTTGTTCGATGCCGGCCCTCCTTCTAACCTGTGATTCACTTCAAGGCAAGTGGTATCCTTACCGGTCATGCAACAAGGCCTCACAGTTAGAGGGCGTAAATTTAGTAATCCCAAATATGAATGGCCATAATGTAACCGTTCCTAGTGATGCTTCACAACATTCTAATCAGGTATGTTGTCGCGCTATAAACTAAAACATGTCGATGAATCTTAACTTTAAGGCAGTCTGATTTTGAACCTTCTTTTTGCTAACTCTAAGATTATGTCGCTGGCGTCTTCAACGGTTAGATTCGGTCCGGTCCTGATCGTTATGTCGTAATGATGGGGTTTTTTATGGTCGTGGTTGAATAAGGTTTGGACAAACATCCGTCTTTCTTCGTCGGAATTCTCTATTTTTCTGACCGCCATTATCCGTGAGACGGCTTCGTGGGTCATCAGCCAGGTAATCCTTTGGTTCATGTCGCAGATGATTCTGATCTTTAAAGCGTGGGGAAAAATGAAATTGGCGCCTCTTCCCAAGATTATGGCATAGCCGCGTTGTCCGATAAGAGACAGTACTTTTATCAGGTGTTTGTAGTATCCTGATAAATTCAGATAGCGCCGGCCGAACATCTCGGCGACCAGTTCGTCAACCAATGGCAGGCGTTTTTCGTCGATCGACCTGACCAATTGTTTTTCCAAATGGGCTTCCCTGGCAATCTCGTCGATGATTTCCTGGTCATAGACCTTCCATTTGCCTCCCAGTCGGTTAGCCACGAGGTTGGCGACCGGTTTTCCTCCCGAACCCATTTCCCTGGAAATAGTGATGATAGGAAGAGCGCCTTTGGTTTCCTTTTCTTCTTTGGGGAAGATTTTTTCGAACAGATTTTTTTCTATCAGTTGATAGACCGGTCGAATCATGATTATAATGATTATAACATTAATAACAAAAATGGATAAACTAAACTCTCTAATTTTGCGAACGTCCGATTTCTGGCAGTATCTTTCCCAGAATCAAAAAGATCTGATCAAAGAAGGCCAGTATCTGATGAATGACATTATCAAAGAGCAGGTCTATCAGTTCAAAGACTATTCGTTCCTGGTTTTTCCATTCGCCAAGGCTTATGAGGGTTTTTTGAAACAACTTTTCAAGGATGCCAAAATGATCAGCCATCTTGATTATATTTCCGATCACCTCCGTTTGGGAAAGCTGATGTCCCCCAATTTGATTGGCCGCCTCGGCGATAGATCGCTTTATACAAAAATAGAAGAGAAAGCCGGCAAGGATCTGGCTGACAAGATATGGAATACCTGGAGGGGCGGACGAAATCAAATTTTTCACTATTTTCCTCATAATATAAAAGCAATTAGTTTTGATGAAGCGGGAAAAATTGTCAACGAAATCATAGACACGATGCAGGAAGCCTACGAGAAAATTAATAATAAATAAAATTAATGAAGGGACTAACATCGCAACAGGCAGATAGTTTTCTAAAGCAATACGGTCTTAACGTTATATCAGAGCCTCCCAAAAGTAACTTCATCATAAAATTTTTTGAACAGTTTAACAACTTCTTGACCATTCTGCTGATTTTTGCGGCGATTTTTTCTTTGTTGATTGGAGAAACAGTTGACGGCATTTTAGTATTTGCCATCGTTGTCTTGAACGCTTTTTTCGGACTTTATCAGGAAGGTAAAGCGGAGGAATCGCTGAAGGTATTAAAACAGATGACCGCCAGTCGCGTCAGAGTGATCAGAGACGGCAAGCAGATGGAGATTAACAGTGAACTTTTGGTTCCCGGAGATGTTGTTTATTTGGAAGAGGGCGTCAAACTATCTGCCGACGGCCAATTGATCGAATCCGTCAATTTGGAAATCAATGAAGCGTCATTAACAGGAGAATCTTTGGCGGTAGCAAAACAAAAAAACGATGAAATTTTCTCGGGGACAATTGTCTCCAGGGGCCGGGGGATGATGAAAGTATTGAAAACCGGAGACTCGACCAAATTTGGCCAGATCGCCAAGAATCTGTCTTTGATCAAAGAAGAGATGACTCCTTTGCAAAAAAAATTGGCCGATTTGGCGAGGATGATCGGTGTCGCCGGAATAGTCCTTTCCTTATTGGTATTTTTGGTTTCTTTACTCGAAGGGACTGGCTACTTCCCGGCTTTTTTGTTGGCGGTGTCTTTGGCAGTGGCGGTCGTTCCCGAGGGTTTGCCAGCGGTAATGACGATAACGTTGGCGATCGGGATGAAGAAAATGGCGTCAAAAAAAGCCATTGTCAGGCGATTGTCGGCGATCGAATCCTTGGGCAGCATCACTTTGATTGCTACCGATAAGACCGGAACCTTGACTGCCAATAAAATGAAAGTCAGGGAAATTTTTGTTATCCACGACAAAAACATAGAAAAACTAATATTGAACGGGATACTTTGTTCGACGGCGTCTTTAGTCTACGTTCACGATCATGAAAGACCCGAAGCGGCCAATGCATCGGGAAGATGGGACGTGCTTGGTGACCCGACCGAGGGCGCTCTGCTTTATTTTGCGAAGGAAAACGGTTTTAACATCGAGGAAGAAAGAAATCGATGGAAATTGGTCGAAGAAAGCCCGTTTGACAGCGTGACCAAAATGATGAGTGTAGTTGTCAAGGAAACAAAGACAGATAAAAATCCACCGTTACAGTTTTCTAAAGGCGCTCCCGAATCGATTATTAACGTCTGTAAATTATCTCCAGAAGAGAAAAAAACAATTGTTGACAAAGTCGACGCTTGGAGCCGTGAGGGTTTGCGGGTATTGGCGTTCTCAAGCGGAGATCGATTTTTGGGGATGGTGGCGATCCACGATGCGCCGCGGCCGGAAGTTGAAAAAGCAATCGAAAAGACAAAAAAAGCCGGCATAAAAGTAATCATGATTACCGGCGACAACGAAAAAACCGCCGAATCGATCGGTATGAGTATTGGACTGATTAAAAAAGGCGACGAAATTATTACCGGGGTGCAACTTGACAAATACAGCGATCAGGAGTTGTTGGCACTGTTGCCGAAGATAAAAATCTTCGCCAGGACCAATCCTTTCCAAAAGCACCGGATCGTTAAACTCTACCAGGAGGCGGGAGAAGTGGTGGCGGTGACCGGTGACGGCGTCAACGATGCCATAGCTTTGAAACAGGCCGATGTCGGCGTCGCCATGGGTTTGGTCGGAACAGATGTTGCCAGGGAAACGGCCGATGTCGTCATCACCGATGACAACTTTGCCACGATCGTTATTGCCATCGAGGAAGGTCGGGGAATCATCAACAGCATTAAAAATACCATCAAATACTTGCTTTCCTGCAACGTTTCCGAAGCCTTGTCTTTGACGATGGGGTTAATATTGGGGTTGCCGACTTTGTTTTATCCGATCCAGCTCCTGTATATCAATTTGGTCACCGACGGCCTACCGGCTTTACTGCTGTCTTTTTCCCCCCGCTATCCCGGCTTGATGGCGACTTCACCGCAAAAAGAATTGGTTCTTTTGAGAAGGAGGGATCAGATATATATTGGGGCGGTTGGAGCAGTCGGGGCATTTTTGGTGATCGGCGCTTATTTTATTTTTGCCAATCTTGGCAAGACCGCGGCTTTTTCAGTGTTAACCCTGATCCAGTCCTTTATTTTTATTGACCTCTGGCTGAGCCATCGTCACATTCATGAAAATCTTCATCATTTAGTTTCGCCTCTTTTTATTTTGGCATTCAGCATTCCAATGGTTTTTCAGTTTATTATTCTCAGTCATCCTTTTGCTGCCGGTCTTTTTAAGATTAACACAGTTGGAGTCTTGACATATATAGAGTTTGTTTTGATGTCGTTTTTTGTGTTGGTGGGGATAAGGGTGGTGAAGAAAGCAGTTAAATTGTAGGGGCGCAATTTATTGCGCCCTTTTAGGTTTGATAAATCAAACCACTACATATTTTTTACTGTCTTGATGATCGCCTCTGCGTCGATTTCTTCGTAGTGGAGGAGTTCTTCAGGAGTGCCGGAAAATGGCGTTTTTCTGACTGCTAGATGGTGAAATTTTATCCCCAAGGAGCCGATGGCTTCGCCAATGCCACCGGCCGGGTAATGGTCCTCAACGACGATGGTCTTGGAATGTTCTTTGACCAATTGCTCGATTGATTTTTTATTCAATGGTTTTATTCCGTATAGATCGACAACAGTCGTTGGTATGTTTTCTCCAGCCAGAATTTTTTGGGCTTTGAGAGCTTCGTGAAGCGTGATTCCCGCGGCAATCACAAGGACAGAGGGTTTACCTGTTTTTATACCGGCGTGGATTTTAAGGCCGCCGATATCGAATTGTTCACGATCGTCATAAATGATCGGAGTTTTACCCCGGGTCGTACGCAGGTAGAACAACCCTGAATTTTTTAACATTATCTCGGTTAACTTTTCCGCGGCGACTCCATCGGCTGGATAGAAAACCACGCTCGGCAAAACACTCCTCATCATGGCGATGTCTTCGAGCCCCATCTGCGACGGGCCGTCCTGGCCGATGGAGACTCCGGCATGGGAGCCGACGATCTTCAGATTTGATTTCGAATATTGCGACATTCTGATTTGATCAAAGGCTCTAGTCAAGAAGGCGGCGAATGAGGAAACAAAAGGAATGAAACCAATTTTTTGCAGGCCAAGAGCGACCGATACCATATTTTGTTCGGCGATGTACATCTGGAAGAATCTTTCGGGAAATTTTTTGGCAAACTTGTTTTGGTAGGTGGAATTGGCGACTTCCCCGTCCAAAACGACGATGCCGGGATTTTCTTCGCCGAGTTTGGCAAGGGTGTCTCCATAAGCTTCCCTTGTTGATATTTGCGCCAGATTCTGTCTCGGATTCCCTCCCGTCGGTGCTCGACCGGCTACAACACCGCCGAGTCTGTGCGCCGCCGGGATCCCTGTCTCCTCGACACCTGGCGCAAATGTCGTAATGTTTGTTTTTCCTTTAAGATTTAAGTCGACATTCCCTAGTTCTTTTAGCGCCAATTTGAGTTGTTCTTGGTCTAGCGGTTTACCATGCCAACCGTCTTTGTTTTCCAAAAACGAAACGCCTTTGCCTTTGACGGTTTTTGCTATGATCATTATTGGTTTGCCGGTAGGCGAAGGCGGTAAATTTTTTGCGACTTGGGAATCCGGCTTGACCGGGGGACCCACTGGAGCATAAAAATTTAGACGCCGAGCCTTATGAAAAGCATCATAAATTTCTTTTAAATCGTGTCCATCTTCGATGACAATCGTTTCCCAGCCGAAAGTGTTGGCTTTTTTAGCGTAGTATTCCAGGTCCCATCCGGCCATGGTTTGACCATTTTGGCCCAACCGGTTGACGTCCAGTATGGCGGTGAGATTGCCCAATTTATAGTGACTGGCAATTTCCATGGCTTCCCAGTTCTGTCCTTCGGCCATTTCGCTGTCGCCCAGGAGGACCCAAACTTTTGCTTTAGAGTGCTTTATGAGCCTTAGTCCGAGCGCCATGCCGACGCCGACTGACAAACCTTGTCCTAGACTACCGGTTGCTACCTCAATAAAAGGAAGTCTTGGCGTCGGGTGTCCTTCAAGCACGGAACCGAACTTCCTCAGAGTCAGAAGCTTCTGATAGTCGATCAATCCGGCGGCGTGATACAATGAATATAAAAGGGGAGAAGCATGGCCTTTTGACAAAACAAAATGATCACCTTTCTGGTAAAAACCGCCGAAAAAAAGGCAGGTCGTCAGTTCGACTCCGGAAAGGGAAGAGGTCGGGTGTCCCGATCCGGCTGTCGTCGTTGAGGTCAAAATGTCGTAGCGGATGAGCCGGCAGAGGGATTGCAGATTTTTTTGATCCATGGGTATAGATTAACAAAGTTTTTTGCTTTTGACAAATAAAAATATGATCGAATCAACTGGTCCTGTCATAACAGCGAAAGATCAGCGAAGACATTTGTTATTGAGGCCGGAACAAAAAATACCCGACGAATACAAAAAAGCATTCAGTTTCGAAACTTTCAAAGCCTTGCGCATGGCCGGAATCAAATTGGGAGAGGCCGACGAATTTTTACAATTGAGTCGTGAAGACGCCAGGTTGGTCGAAGCGATGATGCCCTATACAATCGATCATGGCTGCTTGAATTATTTGGAGCCATTGCATCCTTTACCCAAGGATTACGACAAAAAAAGACCAGATCTCAGTTATGACAACGGCGTTTTGGATCCGGTGCCGGTGCTGTCATCTTCGGTTCTGCCGTATCTTGCTCAAAACGGTGAACTTAACTTTGCCTCGGTTGACGGAGAGGGCATCTATAGCCATAACGAAGTCAATAATCTGGAGGCCGATCGGGTAATAAGAAAGATGCTTTTGGCCCTCAAAAATCAATTCGCTTTGGCCCAAGCGACCCGTTCTTCCATCCTGAGGTTTAAAGGGGATCATTTTGTGGTTGTTGATGAGAACGTCAAGCCGGACATCAATTATTTCATTGATAAAGTCCGATTGGACAGGTTTGACGCCAGATCAGCCGAGAAATTTACCGGCTTCAGGATCGATCCAAGCGGCCGGATTTTGCTCGATGCCATCAGGATGCATGAGGAAAAAACAGAAATAAACGAACGAACGGTGACTCCTTTTGAAAAATCCAAGGATATTAAAAGTCGATCAAATCGATTGCTTAAAAATCACCCGGAACTGAAATATTTAGTCGACTTGATAGGAGGAAAAGATCAGAATGAGGCTGATATATTGTTAGGGATAGTCGAAGGAAATCTTTTTGACCCGAGGTTGCAAAAGGTAGCGGAAAAATATGATAGCAAAAACTTTAAGGTAAGAGTTTTCAACGACATGGAGGATATGCAAAATCACGTCGTGTCGGACAACAGCGGATTTGTTAAATTTGATTTTGCCTCGTCTTTGAAGTCGGTCAATGCCGAGCCAGGATTCGGAGAGAAAGCCGGGGATGCCGTGCTGACCGGTATTTACGACCAGATGTTGAAAACGATCAGGAAAAAATTGCCGGCGGTCAAAGAAATCACCGGTTTAAGACGATGGGGCGATTTTTATTTTATCGACGAAAAAGGCACGTGCGGCGATATTGCCCGGACTTTGTTGGAGCAATTTGGCAATACCCCTTATCTTTTAATCAAAAAAACCGATGACAAACACGAAAAATTCCACGTCAGCTTCATAAAAAAACCGCCAAGGCAGTTGGGCAGCGACAGTTATATCATTCCTTTATTGCCGATTGTCGGCATCGACGAAGAGATCAGGCTGCAACACATTGACAGAGGAACGGATATTTCCACGGCCGATGCAATCAGGACGGCCAACGAGTTGACGTTTTCGACCAGGCTTAAAGTCGTCGACGAGGAAATCCGCAACATGAGGGCGAGAATGATTTCGGAAAGATTGGACAAGCTTGACGCGGTCGACATAGAATTTATTTTATTCAAAATGATGAACCCAGACGACAGTAAAAGAGGCCTTGTCAGGTTGCGTAAGCTTTTGGAAGCTTCCGATGACGAAATCGCCCAAATGAAAAGTTTACTCGACGATATTAAAAGCAAGGCGGACGGCGCTCCAAGTTCAAGAAAACGGGTTGAGGTTATAAGAGAAATGATCAAAAACGGTTCCGCGTCGCTAAATGGTTACCTGAATTTGCTGTTTGATGCGACAAGAAGAATGATCAGCAGGGAAGAATATAAAAAATACCACAACGGAGTCCGCACCCTAACTAGCGAAGGGGCGATCGCCGAAGTGGAGGACATCAAAAAAAAGGAAGAAGCGGATCTGTTGTCGAGAACAAAACCAAGCACAAATCCTGACTTATACGCGATGGAATCGATTCGTAAGCGGCTTACTAATTTAATCGGAAAAAGCAAAAATTGACTCAATCAAGTTTTTTTGGCCGGTTGAAAAGCCCAGTTTGGCATTGGCGGCATGGATTTGAGAGATTCTAAAGTCAGTGGTTGGGAAGAGGTCGATAGGGGGTTGGTCAGGATCTTCGGCATCATACTTTCGGTTCCGGATCTATCTTCGAAAACTTCCATGCCGATCCGTCCGATCAGATCGGCGGCCCTGGGAAACAGTTTTTCGTCAAGGTATGGTATCAAGTCTGCATCTAAGCCCGAGGAATATTTAAGGTCGTTTGGATGCTGTAAGGCATTAAGGAAACTTTGTCCAATAGTTCGTTTTAAAACCTGTTTTTTAGGATCAGATTCTAGGGGTTTAGTCTGCGTCTGTTCGACAAATCGGAAATCTTTGCTTTTGGACAGGATTTGATAGAGTTCACGGGAATCGTAGAGGGAAAAAATATCTATCAACGAAACGATCGATTTATAATTCGGCCCCAAAAAAGCCTCCGGATCTTTATTCCAGCTGGTCTCATCGACTGGAACTTTAGCGGTCGCCAAGTTTTTTTTGAGGTTAGAGAAGAATATTTCCCGATGGTTTGGCGGCGGTAGGACGGATTCCATATTATCAATCATTACTTAATTATACAAAAAGTTCCGAAAATGTTTTCTAGTCGAATAAAGTCGGTTTGTTTAACGTTTTTTGGAAGGAGCGATCCGTTTGAGAAGATCCTGCACCAATCCGCTCTCGGTGAAGAAATCAGCGATATATTTTTTGGCTAGTTTCGGCCTTTTTTTGTCGTAAGTTTCCGCCAAATTATGGGTTAGTAGATCCTCGGCCAGTTTAAAAAATTGTCCAATACCTCTTTTCGAAAAGTCGAAGGTGATAGGTCCATCGTCGTTTTTGACGATTTGGCAAAAATACATCAAATTTAAACATACCAAAGCGTCGTAATAATATGGTTTTCTCGACTCGTCGCCTTTGAGGGCTAGGCTTCTTAAACCCGAAGCAAACAAGTAGAGGATCAGTTGCTTTTGTTCTTCGAAGCTGTGTTTGCCCGATAAGATTTCACCGGCAGCCGAGGTGATGGCGTGGGTCGATTTGTGTTCTTCCAGATTCTGGTAAGCGCTCGTCCCAATGGCTTTTCTTGTTCCCTTGACGATAAAAAGGTTGTGGGCGACTTCGTGGCCGGCGACGATGACGCTCATGCCGGTGTCGATCATTTTTTCTTCCTTAAACAATTTGGCGGTTTGTTTTTTGCCGAAGACTTTTTCCAGCAGTTCTTTTTCTTCGTGCCAGCGTTGCCTCATGGTTTCGACATCCAAAAATATTTTCACCCCGTGTAACCTGACGTTTTCCCGATTTGGGATATTTTGCCCGGCCGGGCGGAAGGCGTGACGCCGTCCTCCGATGACTGCCGAATTGAACATGCCGACCAAGGCCGACCTCATTGATTTTTCCGATTTTAATGCCGATTTGTAATCTTTAAGGTGGTCAACCAGCCAATCGATCATTTTTTCTTTTGTCCTGTTGGCTTTATTGGTCAAATTTTGATAGCGGTCATCCAAGAACATCAAAGAGATGTCCGGGTCGACGCGCAAACCAGCCGGATCCACATATGATTCCATCATGTGAATCGGTTGCATCCTGCCTCTTATCGCCAGCCAGTTTTCGTCGACCTGTTTCCAAAGTTTTTCGTGATTTTCCGTATCGGTTGAAGTCAGGGCTTTGACATAACTTCTGTAATAGGTGGCCAGGTGCTTGGCATTTTTTGCTCCTTTGCCTTTTTTGACTTTATCCAGGTCGGAGCACATCTTTTTTATTACCCGGGCGATTTCGTTGACTTCCTCTTCATAAGCAACGGCGTAAGGAACTTTTATGATTTTATTTCCTTCCTCTTTCAGGTCAGAGTAAATGTATTCGTCGCCGGATTTGATGGCTTTTTTTCTTTTCAGAAACTTGGATCTTTCCTCGGGAGCCATGCGGCGTAATTTTTTTGTCAGCGGATTTCTTGTGTCATTTAAACTCCATTTTCTGTAAAAGACGTCGGTTTGATCCGCTATGTCGCAGTTGGCAAGGAGAACGATCCGTTCGGCTTCGGTCAATCCGAGGCGGTTTTCCCCTTTTTCCAAAACTTTCCTGATAATCTCTCTTTTTATCTGTTCGCGAAGCGAAGAAACCGCAATGAGCCTGTCGTATTTGACCGTGCCGGGTTTGGCGCCTTTCATGTCCTGGTCAAAGAGGACTTTTTTTATTTGTTTTTGTGACAATCCTGTTTCTATTTCCTGACGATATTGCAAAAATTCTGGACTTTTGTTTTGGAGGTATCTTTTGATAGCGAGTTCGTTGACAGAATCGAAGAATCTTCCCAAACTTTTTTCCCTTCTCAGTGGAGCGATTAATGCCTCGGTTTTTGGAGAAAAAACCGCCTCTCTTTTTACTAAACCGAATCGTTTAGCTTCGACACTCATTTGGCGATGAGTATATAATAGTGTGATTTTATTGTCAAGACAATAAAATTTTTCAGTTAGTCTTCCAGGGTGGAGACATCGCCGACGGGTTGTCCCAGTTCTTGGGCTTTCAAGACCCGCCTCATTATTTTGCCGGAGCGGGTTTTTGGCAGTTTGTCGACGAAGTCGATCGCGTCAGGTGTCGCGATCGGACCGATTTCTTTCCGAACGAGTTGTTTTAATTCGTCTTTAAGAACATCATCACCGGTGATTCCCTGTTTCAAGATAATGAAGGCCTTGATCGATTCGCCTTTGACGTCGTCGGGCTTACCGATGACGGCGGCTTCGGCGACTTTCGGGTGGGAGACGAAAGCCGATTCCAGCTCAGCCGACCCGAGCCGGTGTCCGGAAACTTTGATGACGTCGTCGTTGCGGCCGACGATCCAAAAATAACCATCCTCGTCGATTTTGGCAGAGTCTCCTGAAAAGTATACGTCAGGGATTTTTTCAAAATAAGTTTCGTGGTATCTTTTGGAGTTGTTATAGACGTCAAGGAGCATGGCCGGCCAAGGTTTTTTTATGATCAAGTATCCCTGGGTGTTTGGAGGGACTTTGTTGCCTTTTTCGTCGACGACGTCGGCTTCGATGCCGAAAAACGGCTTGAAAGCGCTGCCTGGTTTTAAGCCTACCGAAGGCACCGGAGTAATCATGTGCATGCCGGTCTCGGTCTGCCACCAGGTGTCCATGATCGGGCATTTTTCGTGGCCGACGTATTTGTAAAACCAGAGCCAGGCTTCCGGATTGATCGGTTCACCGACCGAACCCAAAATTTTCAAAGACGACAGACGGTATTTTTTCAGAGGCTCTTCGCCGAATTTCATCAAAGAGCGGACGGCGGTCGGCGCCGTATAGAACTTGGTAATTTTGTAGTTGTCAATCAGTTTCCACCAGATTTCGATGTCAGGATAAGTAGGGGTGCCTTCATAGATGAAAGTGGTAACGCCATTTATTAGGGGAGAGTAAAGGATGTATGAGTGTCCGGTGATCCAGCCGGCATCGGCCGTGCACCAGAAAACATCGTCCGGCTTGATGTTGAAAACCAATTTCAAAGTGGCATAGATGCCGACCATGTAGCCGCCGTGGGCGTGGA
The DNA here is from genome assembly GCA_023381015.1 of Patescibacteria group bacterium. Classification (GTDB taxonomy): domain Bacteria; phylum Patescibacteriota; class Microgenomatia; order UBA1406; family GWC2-37-13; genus GWC2-37-13. The sequence continues at coordinate 39,897 of JAMCTE010000009.1, forward strand.
CGACGCCTTTTGGCGTGCCGGTGGTTCCCGACGTATAAAGGATAAAAGCCGGGTCGGTCGCTTCCACCATTTCCGTCGGACATTCTGGCGACTGCTTTTCTACGAGTTCACTCCAAAACATGTCCCGGGGGGTGGTTTTGCCGCTGCCGTTTTTGAGCCGGTCGACGACGATGACGTGCTCGATGGTTTTGTTGTCTTTCAAGGCTTCGTCGACGTTGGCTTTCGAGTCGACGGTTTTTTTGCCGTAAGGATAACCATTGGTGCACACTAAAACTTTGGCGCTGGCGTCGGTGACTCGGGTTTTCAAGGCGGTCGCCGAGAAGCCCGAGTAGACGACCGAATGGACGGCGCCGATTTTCAGGGAGGCCAGCATGGCGATGAACTGCTCCGGGACGCGCGGCATGTAAATCATGACCTTGTCGCCTTTTTTTACTCCCAATGACTTCAAGCCGTTGGCGAATTTCGACACTTGCTCGTTTAATTGTTTGTAGGTATAAGTGACGACTTCATCTTTTTGAGCGGAGTCTGTTGGTTGGGCGACCCAGATCATGGCGACTTTGTCGGCGGCAGGAGTCGACAGATGGCGGTCGATGGCGTTGGCGACGATATTGGTTTTGGCGCCGACGAACCATCTCGCATAAGGATACTGCCAGTCAAGGACTTTGTCCCACGGTTTGTCCCAGGATAGTTCTTTGGCGAGCTTTTCCCAAAATGCCTCCGGGTTGGCAATCGATTCTTTGTAAAGGGCGTCGTAGTCTTTGACGAAGCTTTCTCCAACTATTACCGGATCGGGATTAATTAGCATAAATTGATTGTATATCATTTATTATATCCAGTGCAAGTGAAGGAATATTTGAAGCTAATTGTTAGGTAGTGTAAATTATTTTTTATTGATAAGCGCGATTAAGAAACGGAATAATAAATGTTTGAAAAATAATCTGCATCATCAATTGTTTTCTTTCTTCGGAAATATGAGCAGGGATTTCGAAGGTAAAGCTTCTTTTCATACCTTGAGCAACTACCCAGTTTTCCAGAGTTCCGTCTATAAATTTTTCAGAATCAGCAGTTTGTAGACAGTAACCCTGTTTGACTTTATTTAGCTGAACGTTTTCTTTTCTGAATTTCTTATAATCGTCAAAACCGTCATAAAGACTAAAGCGAGAATCAATCAAAGCCCTTCTTAATGGACCTAAAAATTCTGATATAGAAATATTTTCTTTTTTTGGATCATAGGCATCATACATGTAAAAAGCATTTTTGTTTCTGTCGGAAATTAATATTTTTCCATCAACTTTTTGATACGCCTTTTTATCCGTTTCTTCATGAAAAGAAAATAAATATTCAATGTCAGGATACGAGGAAAAAATTTCAAGGATTTCCTTTTTTTGCCAGGAACCACCCTTTTTTTTGAATTCGCGGTTTAAATCTTTTCCCATAAATTTTCGATGTCCGAGATTTGCTGCAGGAGGATTGGCTTTAAAAATCGCTATATGATCAGGAAATCCAAGAGGATCTTTCGTTACCGCAAAATTTAATCCTCGACTCAAGGGTTTGACGACACCTCCTTCGTCGCCGTGGAGAAGTGAGATAAATCCTAACCGTGGATCAGGACCATATCTCTTATGAACGATATGATGTCTGTCGTGGGGACGATTGAATCTTTCTCCTGTCATAAGTGATTGGATATTATAACGCGCAGAAGGCTTTTGTACTAAGGGAAGATCTCCGCCATCATGCAGCGGGCGCTGCCGCCGCCGACTTTTTCGATCGTCGGGATCTCGACGGCGATTATTTCTCCTGATTTTTCCAGAAGACGTTTTTGTTCGGACGTGAATGATGTAAAGGCGGTTTGAGACATGACAATTTTCTTATTGGTTTCAGATACCTTTAATTGAAGGATGTTGGCGCAGAATGAGTAAATTTGCTTTTGGGAAAGGGGGATGAGTTTTCTGCCGTTTTCGGTCAGTTTATCGGCAAGATTTTTTTGTTCTTGTCTGTTTTTGACGGCGTCCAGGCCGATAACGGCGAAATCATCACCGATGCTCATGACAACGTTGGTATGGTAAATCGGCAGGCTGTTTTCGTCATAGGCGTGGAAGAATATTCCTTGGTAGTCCATGATTTGGCACCATTTGTCGAATTCGGATTTTGTGGTTCTTGGCGATTCCATTGCATAGGCGATTCGGTTGACTCTGTCGAGCACCAAGCTACCTGTTCCTTCCAGGATTGATCCATGATTTTCATCCTTGGTTAAATCTATGGTTTTCAAAGCGCCGATTCCTTTTTCAGAAAGAAGTTTTGTCAAAACTTTGACTTGCCGTTCCGCCCTTCTGTTTTTGGCAAGCATCGGATAGAAAACGAGTTTGCCCGGATGGGAGGAAAACCAATTATTCGGAAAAACGGCGTCTGGAGTAATGGCGTCCTTGCGGCTGGGCATAACCAAGACCTTGATCTTTTTCGATTTTAGAAGATGAATCATTTGTTCAAATTCCGCCAAAGCTTTTTTTTGCAATTCTTTCTGTCCGATGTCGACTCGGTTTTGAAAGGCATTGCTGGCGGCGGTTTCTTGGTTAAAGCCAAACTGGTCGGGAGAAATCATTAAAACCGTGTCGGTCAATTGATCCATAAAATAGGGGAAATAATACCGGTTTTGTAATTCGGTGTCAAATGACTTTAATTTCCCTTTGCATTTTCGTAATTCTCGTGTAAAATAAATAGTTATGAGCAAACAATCAGTCAACAACTTTTATTTTTACTTTGACCCACCGCAAGGCGGATGTAATTGTTAAAGTAAAGATAAAACAATTCGCAACCCGCCGAAAGGCGGGCTTTTTTTTGGTCTCTGTTAACGAACAAAGTGAGTTTACAGAGATCTACCCTCCAAAATTTGCCCTTCGAGCCGCAGTAGAAATCTACTAAGGCGAGAAGTAAAAGTTGGAGGGTGAGTTACTGATTTTTTCGTACTTATGAAACTTTTTATAGACAGCGCCAATATTGGAGAGATAAGGGAAGCGGTTTCCTGGGGGATAATCGACGGTGTTACCACTAATCCGTCTTTGATGGCTAAGGAAAAGGGATTAGCGATGGAAAAAATCGCAAAAGAGATTTGTAAAATGGTCAAAGGCCCGGTCAGCCTCGAGGGTGGCGCCATGGAGCACGAGGCGATGTTGAGGGAAGGAAGAGCCTTCTCAAGCCTGGCCAAAAACGCCGTTTTCAAGATTCCGATGACTATCGACGGCGTCAGGACGGTCAAGAAACTGTCGGCCGAAGGGATAAAAACTAACGTTACCCTGGTTTTTTCTGCCAATCAAGCGCTATTAGCCGCCAAGGCCGGAGCGACCTTTGTTTCGCCGTTTATCGGCAGACTTGACGATATCGGACGCTCAGGCATCGATCTTATCCGCGAAATCGTCTTGATTTTCCGCGCTCACGATCTGAAGACAAAGGTCCTGGCCGCCAGCATAAGGGACACCGATCATGTAAAACAATCAGCCTTGGTCGGTGCCGACATGGCAACGGTCCCTTTTCAAATATTGAGGAAAATGTTTGACCACGAGTTGACCGACAAAGGAATAGCAATTTTCCAGAAAGCTTGGAAAGAAAAAAACCAATAATATGAGTCCGAATATTTTCAACAAACAACTAAAAATCATCGCCGGACCCTGTTCGATTGACGAAAACAACGTCGAGGACGTGATGGAAATTGCCGAAATCAAAGTCAAAAACAGTTCCGGCAAAAACCGACCGGCGATTTTCGGTACCCGGGTGGTTGGTTTGAAGTCAAGGACGGCTTTGAGCCGCGACGGCAAGAACATGGGGATAGACTTTCAGGTCTACAAAAAAAACATGGAGGCGTTTATGGCCGGTCAACCAGTTGATCGATTCAAGTTATTGCCGAGCGTCAAGATTGCCAAGCAGATTATCAAGAAAACCAAACTGTTGGTGGCGTCTGAGATCATGGATCCGCTTTTCCAACTGCCGGTTTTCGAAAAGAATTTGCCGAGAGAAAAAGTGATGGTTTGGAATCCGGCGGTTTCCCAACTGGGTTGGCCGATCATGAATATGGCTCATTTTGCCAGGAAAAACCGCTGGATGGTTGGATTGAAAAATCCCAAGTGGTATGGCGACGAGCACCTGGGGCAGACAACCATGGAAAAAACCTGGATTGGTTTGGTCCACTACACTGAGATGAATCAGCCAGGATTCGAAGACAAGCTGGTTTTGATCCATCGGGGAGTCGACGTGTACAACAAAGGTGATTATAGGAACTTGCCGGTTCATCAGGCAGCCCAAAGGGTCAAGAAATCCACCCGTGCCAAACTGTTTTTTGTCCCTTGCAAATTAATGCCTCCAAAATTAAGGGACGCCATCGTGTCCGCCTCAGTCGAAGCAATGAAGATTAAAATCGACGAAGAAAATTTTTTGTATGACGGGATTTTGATCGAAGTCGGCCGGTCAAAAACCGATACAGAACAACACGTTACCGTCAAAGAATTAGCCGATCTTTGTCAGAGGCTGGCTGAGTTTAGAAGTTTGACGCCGCCTAATTAATATGGAAAAAGTCATCGTAGGAAACAATTTGTTGGGAAAAATATCCGAGCTTATCAACTTGGAAAAATTTTCCAAAGTCGCGGTTCTGACCGATAAAAACGTTGCCGGTCTGTGGTTGGAAAAATTGGAATCAGGTATCAATAAAGACGTTTTGAAAATAGTTGTCGAACCGGGGGAGGGGTCAAAAAGCTTGAGAAGGAGCGAAATAATTTGGCAAAAAATGCTCAACGGCAAAATGGATAGGCGGTCGCTTTTGATCAATCTGGGTGGGGGCGTCATCACTGATTTGGGAGGATTTGTCGCCTCGACTTTTATGCGTGGGATTGATTTTATTAACGCACCAACCACTTTACTGGCGATGGCTGACGCCTCAATCGGAGGAAAAACAGGCATTAATTTGCAAGGGACAAAAAATATTATCGGCACTTTTTCTGAGCCTGAAAAAATAATAATTGACACTAATGTTTTGAAGACTTTGTCTGACCGGGTATTTGTCGAAGGTTTTGCCGAGATAATCAAGCATAGTATTATTGACGGCCGTGATTATTTTGAACTAGTGACATCAAAAAAGCCAAGAGAGTTTGACGGCAAAGAATTAGAAAAAATTATTAAGGAGTCGGTAAGAATAAAATCAGCCGTAGTCGATAAGGATAAAAAAGAAAAAGGTTTACGCAAAGTATTAAATTTCGGTCATACCATTGGTCATGCTATTGAATCAATCAGTCTAAAAACTGATCGGCCATTGCTTCATGGTGAAGCGATAGCGATCGGAATGGTCGCCGAAAGCAAATTAGCGCAGTTGATGGGTCTTTTGTCCGAAAAGGATTTCTTATTAATAAAGAACGCAGTTGATCGCGTTGGCCTTCCATGTTGTCATCCCGACGAAGGTCGGGATCCAGACTTATTGATCCACAACATTTTACAGATAATGTCTTTCGACAAAAAAAATATCGAGAAAAGGATTCTTTGGAGTTTGCCGAAGAAAATCGGTCAGGTGACCGCCAACGTTCAAGTTCCTGACGCTTTAATAGTTGAGGTCTTACGGACAATCTTATGATTCTGAAGGTAAAAAAGAGCTCTTCTCTTAGGGGGGAAGTCATTATGCCGGTTTCCAAGACCCATTCGTTTCGGGCTTTAATCCTGGCCAGCATGGCCAATGGGACAACATTTGTCAGGAATCCCAAATTAAGCAACGATTGGCATGAGGCAGTCAAAGCGATGAGGATGTTCGGAGCCAAGATCGACGAAATCGATTCCGGCGTGTTCAGGATAGTGGGGGTCAGTGGCAGATTGAAAACGCCGGCGGACGTGATTGATGTCGGTAATTCAGGGACGATGTTATTTTTTATGATCGGCATAGCCGCCGCTTGTCCTAGTTGGTCGGTGATTACCGGAGACGAGTCGATCAGGACTTTGCGGAAAATTTCCAGGAATCTTTTTGAGCCGTTTAAAGAACTTGGCGTACAAATCATTTCGACTAAAAATGACGGCATGGCGCCATTCTTGATCAAAGGAAAAGTTGACGGCGGCACCGCTCATATGGATGGCATCGGCTGCCAGCCGGTTTTCAGCGTTCTTATAGCATCGGTTTTTTCGAGACGGCCAGTGGAAATTTTTGTCCGCAATCCAGGAGAAAAAGCTTATATTGATTTACTTTTATTTTGGTTTAATAAAGTCGGGTTGAAATTTGAGAACGTTGGAAATAAACACGAGCATTATAAATTTCCAGGAAATGAGCCGCCTAAACCTTTTGACGCGACGATTCCTTTTGAGTGGTCGGCGCCCGGTTACCCGCTTTTAGCCGCAACTATCAGTCCAAATTCTGAGCTAAAAGTGAGAGGGATGGATCTTGATGATCCATACGGCGATAAACAAGTAATCGATGTTTTAAAAAAAATGGGAGCCGATATAAAAGTGGATAAAAACTGTTTGACGGCCCGGACCAGCCAGTTACGTGGGGTTGAGGCCGATATGAATGCCATGCCTGATCAAGTGCCGACGATCGCCGTGGCAGCTTGTTTTGCCAAGGGCAAGACAATCATTAAAAACGCGCTAACGGCCCGTTGGAAAGAATGCGACCGGATCAGTGCCGTTGCCAGCGAACTGAAAAAAATGGGTGCCAAAATCGCCGAAAAGAAAGACGGCCTGATAATCAACCAAGACGGAAGCTGGAGGTTGAAGGCGGCCAAAGTCGACGGCCATAAGGATCATCGTATGGTCATGGCGCTGGCTTTGGCCGGTTTAAGGTGCGAGGGAGAAACGATCGTCACCGATGCCCAATATGTCGAAAAGTCATTCGAAGGTTTCATTCCGGGAATGAAAGAAGCCGGAGCCAATTTTGAATTGGTTAATAATTAAATCAACAATTAAATATGAAAATACTGGTTATTCACGGCCCGAATTTAAACATGTTGGGCAAGAGGGATCCGAAGAAATACGGATCGATTAAGCTCGCTATAATTAATGATTTACTTGAAAAAAAAGCTAAGGATCTGGATTGCCATCTGGAAATAATTCAGTCCAATCATACTGGTGATCTGATTGATTTTTTGCAAAAAGACTCGTCAAGAGAATCGGCTGGTTTATTGATCAATCCGGGCGCGCTGATTAGATTTGACTTTTGTTTCCGCCAGGCATTGGTCGATTTCGGCAAGCCTTTTGTCGAAGTCCACATGTCAAATATTGACAAGACCGGCATCAATAAAAAAGTGAACGTTTTTGATGATCTGCCAACAAGAGTCACCCAAGTAATCGGACTAAAAGAAAATAGCTATTTGGTTGGTTTGGAAGAGTTGGTTGGTCATTTGAGGCGATTTTGGCACCCATTTTTTTCAGTTCGCTGGCAACGGCACTGATCCGGTCGCATTCTTTCCAACGGGCCGTTAGCGCGTTT
>JAMCTE010000010.1 GCA_023381015.1 Patescibacteria group bacterium
ATTTGTTTTAATAAAATACATTCTTATTATAGTTGTTTTATTCTCATATTCTTTGCTTTTCCACATCTTGACGGGTTCTTTTAGGGCAGAAAATACAAGATTAGAGGCGGTTTGAAACTGTGATTCTGTGTAAGCGACTTTAATGTTATCTTTTTCAAGGTTTTTTACTGTTTGTAACATTTCTTTAATTTTATTTTCGTAAATCAAGGTTAAGTGTTCGTCGTTTGTGATAGAAACTCTTTCAGATAGTTTATTTATCATTTCACTAATTTGTTTTACTTTTCTTTCTCGTTCAAAACAAGTTAGCGTGTAATTATCTTTTACTTCTTTCCAAACTCTCAGAAATATAACATTAATCAAATCAGCTATTTCTTTCTGAACTTTATTTTCTTTTAGTAGTTTTTCAAAAGAATCTTCAAGAGTCTTTTTCTGAATAATTTTATATCTATTCGGGCAATTTTTATTTCTGCACCAATAATAAGGAAATTTTTTATTTGGATTTCTACCTTTTGTCCATGCACCAGTAATTGGTTTATTACAGATAGAACAACTAACAAATACTCTAAGTGGGAAATCAAGATTATAGTCGGCTCTTATATGAGCTTTTCTTTTACCAGCTAATTTATCCATAACAATCTTATGAGTATCAAGGCTAATGAAACCATCATGTTTTCCTTTTTGAAGCGGAATATTCCATTTTTTGTGCTCAATATACCCTGTATATAATAATTCCTCAAGAATATTTTGAGCTCCACTTATAGATAGTGGTCTATTAATATTGTTTTCTTTATATCTTTTTAATATAAACTGCTGTGTTTCTTCAAGCGTGTTAAGAATATCTTTAGAATAATTTTCAATAGTTTCTTTATAAATACTTGCTAATGGCTCTTCGTTTCGTAAAATTTTGCCGTGTTCTGGTTCTTTTTGATATCTTAGCCCTGGTGGTGGAGAGCGAAAACACCAATAACCAGCTTCTAATCGTGCTCTCATTTTCTGGACGACTTGTCTTCTATTACTTTCTCTCTCATATTGAGCAGTGGCAGCAGTAACATTTTCAATCAGACGACCTTCTGGACTGTCTTCAAAGCGGAAATTAGGGCATTCTAACTTCACTCCTCTTGAAATTAGTTGGGCTTTTAACTGAAGGTGGACATTAACATCTCTCGCAAAACGTTTTAAATCGTCAAAGATTACAATGAATTTTTCTAAAGAATTATCATCAAGAAATAATATTAATGATTTCATCTCTGGTCGTTCAAATAAACCACCAGAGACTCCTTCTTCTTTAAATGTTCTTATGACTTCATAACCCATTCTATTTGCATAATCTCGGCAAAGTCTTTCTTGACTATCTAACCCTGTCCCTTCTTGGACTTGCTTATCTGACGATACTCGGCAGTAGATTATTGCTTTAGGTTTCATTTTTATCTCCTACAACTGTGCGAATAACATTCTTACACAAATTATAAATAAAAACAACTATTTGCTCTATTTCTTTATCTGATAAATGTGAATATTTTTCACCTAATATTTGTCGTGCATGTATGATGTCAACCATATTTCTTGCCAAATTTCTCTAACACTTTTTTATAAGCACCGGCAAAATATTTTTTTGGGCTTAATACCTTTTTCTTTGTGTTTTTTAAATTATTGATGGTTTCCTTAATCTCATGAAAAAGTTGTAAGCTTTTTGAGACACCGATTTTTTTAACAACAGACCTGTAAAAGGCATAGTTATTTGTATCTTGAAAAAAGTTGGCAATATCTAAAGCAGTGGATGTTTCTTCTGTTTGAGGTGTGAATTTACTATTGAGAGAATATTTTTTATTAGTAGTTTCCATAACGTTATTCAGTATCGTTATTATTTTTAATATCGTTAATAACGTATGAATATCGTAGCTTATAAGAAAGGAGTATTAGCCAACTACAAGTAGTTACAAAAAGTTGGTTTATTTATTAAATGGGAAGTCTTTATAAGCTTCTTGAAGTGCTTCTTCACTAAGCTGTTGGTTTGCCTTTTCTTGAAGGATGTCAGCTATTTCTTTCCAGGACTTATTTGTTTTATTCCGTAAATATACTATCAATCTATCTCTCTCAAAGTTGTCTCTCTTAGAGAGCGTTGCTTTATTTTTTTGATTTAAGAAAGCATTTATTATTTCTTTATATTCTTTATAGAATTCAACTAATTGTTTTTTTGTAATTGGTGCAGATATAACAATTTTTGCACCTTCTTCAAAAGGTAAATCACTGTAACTACCAAAATACATATTTTTATAACGGATTCTTAATTTAATTGAAGTGTTGTAAGTAGTTACTGGAAAAACGTTATCAAGGATGTATTTTCTTAATCCAGTATTCCAGTCCTTCAAAAAGACATAGATTTTTATTATATTATCTACTTCTTTTTCCAATCTTTCATCATTTGATGAAAAGCTTTCAGCTCTTGGATTTGGTTTTAATTCAATTTTCTTCTTTTTAAAATTAATAAACTCAGACCTTAACAGAGCTCTTTCTTTTATTTCTACTTTTCCCGTTCCTTTTAGGCTGGTAGTTCCTATATTAAGTTTTTTACGGATATTAACTATCATGTTTTCAAATTCTTTATCCTCTTGAAGATATTTGAAGAGAATTTTGATATAAAGCAAGTCGGAAGATTTTTTTGTTGTCTTATACCCAATAAAACTAATAGGAATTTGCATAAATTATGAGTAAGGTTATATTTCTACTTAATTTTACAGTGAATTTTGACAAAAAGTATATACGCGATAACCTTGTCCTGTAATTAAATATTGAAGTTGGAGCAACCCCTACCCCATACCATTAAAATGGAATTAGAAAAATGCGTTTATGTGTAAGCCTATTACATACTTATAAGTACCTTTTTACTTATTTTTCTTATTTATTCTTATTTCTATGTATTTATATAACCACAATATTGCTTTTATAATGACATACCATAACATCAGATTAACAAACATATCTACTATTACATAAGCATCCATTCTATTAAGCTCTATAGCTTGAAACAGTGGAACAAAAAACACAAGTAAATAAAGAAGGTATTCAAAATATTTTAATTTTAACTTCATTATTATTTAAAAACGAATACGACCTTTCCGTCAACGTCTTTATAAGGAATGGCTTTCTCGTTAATGATAAATTGATTAGCTGTGACTGATTTAATTAACCCCACTCTTTCTATTTCGTTGATTCTATAAAAGGCAACATCGCCCCTTCTAAGAGCATTTTTAGGGTAAATAAGATTAATGATGATATTCTGACCATTTGTTATATTAGCTTCCTTAATTGAACCGCTAATAGTAGTAAATCTAAACATAAACATTTGTATCGCAAGTAGAAACACGCAAATAAGGATAAAAGCATATAAAACATTCATTTTTTTATATTTTCTGATGGAAGGTATAACTATGAGGAATAACGCCCAAATTATTGTAGTTAAGGAAATGTATTGACCAACTGAATGATAAGCAATTCCAAATAAGGCTAAGACAAACATAAGAACAAAAACCCATATTATTCCCCAAATAAGAAGTAAGATTGATGGAAAAACTAAAGACAGCACTTTCTTTACAAAAGTTTTGTTACCAAACAATGTTTTATCTATAGAAATTAAAGGTAGAAAAATGATTCTATAAGCGAGATTGTTATCCATAGCTTGATTTTCATTTTAGGACTATATAACAACAAATGCAATAGATAATTCTTACAATTGTAGGTTGCTCAATAGTATGAATAAGACAAGAATTAAGCTGTATGTTAGCAAAATCAAGGTTTACAGAGATTGTAGGTGGAAATATCAGGAAATACAGACAAAAAGCTGGATTGTCTCAAGACGAATTAGCTGCTAAATGTGGTTTTTATAGAACGTATATAAATCTTGTTGAGACAGCTAAAAGAACACCTTCTTCATACACGCTATATAGATTTGCTAAAGCCTTGAATGTTGCCGTTGAAAACCTATATCCATCTACTGTATAACATAGCTATTATTTATGCCCACGCAAAACGTTTTAGACAATCTCAAACAATACTTCATAACTCAAGCAGTGAATATTGATAATAATTATGTTTCTTCTAATCCTACTGGGCATCCAACTGATACTGGTGAAAACAGAGAAGATTTGTTAGTTGCTTTTTTAAATAATCATCTGCCTGCGAAATATGAAGCTCTTAAAGGAGGAAAAATCTTTGACAGTAATGGTAATATATCTGAACAAGTAGATGTTTTAATCTATGATAAAAATACTCCTCAACTTAAAGAAAGGGTGAGAACTTTATATATGTCAGAGGGCGTAGGGGCAGCCATAGAAGTCAAGCCAAATCTTGACAATTCTGCACTTAAAGAAGCATTAAATAAAGTTGATAGTTTTAAAAAACCTATAAAATCAATCGTTGCCGGTATGTCAATTGGTGATGTTAAAAAAAATGTGTATTCTGGAATATTTTCATATCAAACCGCAATGGACCCAGCCACGATAAAGAATGCTGTATTAGAAAAATATAAAGACGTTGAAATTAATTTGTGTATTGATTTCATTTGCATTAACAAGAAATTTATTATTTTAAAAAACAACGGCGATTGGGAACATAAAAATATTGATGGCATTGTAACTAAAATTGAAGAAAAATTTATTATTGGAGATTTCAAAGAATTAAGTCTTTATAAACTTCTTATGTTAATTAGCAAAGAAATCGGTCCTAATTATTTAGGCGGTCCAGACTATAGTAAATACATAAATATTTAAAACTTCTTTTGTATTTGTAGCATATACGCTACAAAAGGTATATAATGGAGCCATGAGAAAAGCTTTTTTTCTCAATATACTTCTTACAGTCTTTCTCTTTGTTTTTACAACATCTGTCTTTGCTCGTTCTGGCTGTTGTTCATGGCATGGTGGCGTTGCTGGATGTGATACAAATGTGGGTAGACAAGTTTGTAATGATGGAACTTACAGTCCAAGTTGCACTTGTGCCTATATCCCAAGATTACCAACTCCAACGCCAATTATTATTCCAGAATCAATTAAAGGAGGACCAACATATCAATACAACGATGTAAATAAATCGTATGATGTTACTTTTGATTGGGACGATTGGAGTCAAAGCAGTGGTTGGAGTGTTGGTTTATCTCAATATGCAGGTGGTGACCCTGGTCCCAATATGGATACAACTACAAGCGTTTGGATATTTAAAAATGTGTATCCTGGAACACATTATGTGAATATAAAAGCCTCTGTAGGTGGTTACTGGTCAAGAGTTTCCTATTGGACAATAAATGTTCCTGCAATTCCTACACCTACTCCAACTCCTACAAACACTCCAACACCAACTATTACGCCAACTCCATCACCAACAAAAGTTATTAAACAAGAGACTAAAAATAAAACTCAAACTATTAATAAAAAAACTTTTTGGCAATGGCTTATTAATTTAATTAATGGGAAGTAGATTGAATTATATTGCCATTGGAATCAATAAGAGGTAATCCGAGTGAGTTTCTTTGTTGGTTTATATATATGGTTGCAGCCTCTAAAAATGTGTAACGAGTAGGTTGTGTTTCTTGTTCACCTCTGGTTACCTGATACTGATTAACCATTTGTAAGCAAGAATCATTATTTGAACAGGTGTTAATTGCTTGTCCGCAAATAACAGTATTAATATCGCCTCTACTACAAGCATCATATACTGAGCTTTTTATATTATCATCATTTTCTGCCTTACCTTGTTGAAATTCCTGTATCTGTTCATCGGAATAAGAAGGTGTATTAGATATATATTGATTATTAGTAGTTGTATCTTTCTTAAAAAGAAAGAATAACACTATTAAAATAGTAAAAAATACAATTGATAAACTACCGATATTAAATTTATTCATTCTTATTCGTTAATTGCTGTATATATTTTTCACGAAACCATGATTGTTCTTTAGCATCCGATATAAAACTAAATCTATATTTTCTTCCTTCAATATCGCGATATGAACCATAAATTTTTATTTCACTTGTTTTGATTATTTCATTATTGCGTTTTTCAAAGTTTATATCATTTCTATTTCCTAATACTGGACCTAATTTATTAGTTAAATCATCATATACCATAACTGTAGAGCTATTTGGAATAATAAGAGCATGATTTCTAACTCCAACATTTTTTCCATTAACCTCAACCGAATATTGAACGCGTCTCATCAGTCCATTGCCATTATTTGATACAGTGATACATGTATTGGTTATTCCTTGTGGTATTCTATCTTCGCCTGAAGGTGTAGTTACCCAAGACAACCTCATATATGGTCGTAATGTTATTTCTGTTTGCCTTACTGCCTCTTTTCTTGTCTTTATTGTCTCGTATAATGTAAAAATTAATAATAACGCTGTAAAAGCTTCAACTGGATTAGGTTTATTTAGTTTACTTAAAAGTCCATACCCTGTAGCTATGTGAAAGTCATAATAATCAACTATTGAATAGACAAGAAGCAATATAAACAAGACAATTTGCCAATGTAGAAATAGCCACAAAAGAGTTTTCTTTAGTTTTTTCACAATTCTGAATAGATTATATTCCTGATTTTATGTTTTTACAATACTCCGAAAGGTAGTTATGTTTAAAGACTGAATAATGTTATACCATTTCCATATATACTGTTCAATTTGGTCAAAACTATTTTTCAGCTTGTCCACTTCGACTCGCTTCGCTCGCTCAGTGTAAACACATTCTGAATTTTGAGCTTATCGAAGAGCTCAGTGTAAACACACTGAGAAGCGAGGCGAAACCCTGAGTGACTCCGAACGATTAGTGAGGAGGAATCGAAGGGCAAGCAAGCATGTCTTGGTTTACTTATATTCTCCTATGCTCCGATAAATCTTACTATGTAGGTATAACTCCTGATTTACAAAACAGGATTAATCTTCATAATTCCGGTAAAGGATCAAGATATTTGTTATCAAAACTTCCGGTTAAGTTAATTTATTCAGAAAAGCATCCTGATAAATCCGAAGCTAGAAAAAGGGAAATTCAACTTAAGGGTTGGTCTCGGATTAAAAAGGAAAAATTAATAAAAAACCTTCTTTAAAAATCGTTTTCAATGAAAACCAGAAGCCTATTTTACACCTCAGAGGTGGGAAGAGAGGTGGGAAGATTTTTGCCTGAGAAGGAGCTGGTCTATAGTTTTTTAGCAAGTAATTATTATGTTTCCTATTCTTAATTTTAAGCGTCATATCAATCTAAATATTAAATTTGTTAGATATTATGAGTTTAACCGATACATAACGTATGTCAAATTAAAACAATACTACTGCTAATTAACCATCGTTTACATAGACTCTAATCTAAGCTTTTGCTTCCTTTTGATACAATATAAAACAGAGAAAAGAGGAACTATGGAAGATGAAATTAATAAACTAATAGAAAGTATAGACCGTAATAAAGATACGCACCCTGACTACATGTCTAAGCAATTAGAAAAATTTCAAGCTCTTGTTTTGGCTTCTCACGCACGTATTGAAAATGCGATAGAAACTAGGATATACATCCAGGTTAAAAAGCTGATAAAACCACCCAATCAAAACATATGGTTAAGGATACGTGATACGCTTCGGCCATTGATAAAGTTAATGTCTTATTCTAAGAAAGTTAAAATTATAGAGAGTTACGGAGATAAAATGGATAAACTACTCAGTCTTCTGTGGCAAATAAATGATTATAGAATTGAGTTTGCACATCCAGATGGAATGAATTTAAGGCTTAAATATAATTTAGCATATCCACATGGTAAAAAAAATGTCTTGAAACTTCTAAAGTGTTTAGATGAGACCGAACGCGAGATGAGTAGTTATTTCCTAAAAATTGATCATATCCTCAAAATGAAGGAGAAGTAATCTTATGTTAAATAACTTTTGGACGTGGTTTAAAACAACACATATTGGTGATTTACCGTCTGCTGCACTCGGCGGTATAATTGGCTTCATACTTGTCTTTGTTATAGAGTGGTTTAGAAGCCCAGATGTAACGCTTAGAGTGGCTCAATCAGTTGAAATCGAGCCACAAAATACAAAAAAAGGGAAAATACCAAAGCGTAAAATACTCAAATTAGAGGTAATTGTTTTAAAAGGTTGGCGGGCGTGGTTGCCTATTTCCAAAAATATCCATGCGTTTTCCAAAATAAGAGTTGAGCTAAATTGGAAACCAAAGTCCAGCTATCAAGCTAAGTGGGACAATGCACCAGAACCTTATGATTACATCAACAATGTTCCAAAGCTAGAAATGACACCTCTAACAATGCAGCCAGAAAACTTAATGTTTGGTGAAAATGCCCAAGTGGGAATAGTTATCAAAAATGATGGTGACGATGGTTTTTATTTCTTTGACTCAGATTACTATGTCAACCCAATCCACAATCACTGTACGCTAAAACACGCAAAACTGATCATTACCTTTAAGTCATCCCTAACTCAAAAGGTAGAAAGATTTATTATTAAAAATCCTAGCAAAGATTTAGACAAGTTTGTTTTTGAAAAAGCATAGCATTGATATTATCTTAGATTTCAATTTATCATCTTAATAGTTGTAGACTAAATTATTCGTAAATATTCACAAATTAACATATCCAAATACTAACAATCTAAGAAGCTTTACGGAAATTAGATAGATTTAATAACTATGCTGTCTTCGTAATTTCATACAACCATTACATAATTTACCTGTTCCAAAACGTACAGGATCAGTTCTCTCAAGATACCATTTGGCTAATTTTTCGTTTTTTTCATAAACAATTTTGTTATAAATTGTTTCGATAGAAGCTAAATATAAATAGGTTGATGACGAGCGTACACGCATTGCAAAATTAGTATCAGACCGGACATGCCTATAGAACGTAGCTTCATCAATTCCGGCAGTACGACAAGCTACACGAATACTAAATCCTCTTTGCAATGTTTCACATAATAATGCAAGAATGTCATCCGTCATTATCGTCGGTCTACCCACGGGCTTAGAACCTTGAGTTGTAATAGCTTGTTGCATAACTTAATTATATATCTAATAAAAATTAGGAGTAAAATTTTCTCATGAAAGATGTAAATAATAAAAATTTCACTTATAAAGATATAAGTTACAATTCAAAAGAACCAAGATTTAAAAGTATAAGTTACATGCCCTTTATGCTTTCTCTAATGCCAATGGCTTTTGGATGGTGGGATTTAACTATGATCGGACTCATAATATCTTGTGTTTTATTTGTGATAATTAACTTCAAGGAAATATTTCCTTAAAAATTTGTTTTATAAATTTTCTAAAATTTAAACTGTAATTGCTCTTACAAAATTGGATTGAAATAAGTTAAAGAGTATAATTGAATTAGTATGATAGAGTTTTTAGTCCTTTTAGCTCTGCTTTATATTGCCTACTTACTTAGTAAAATATCAAATAAGATTGCCACAAATAATCACATACATAAAGATATTGTTACTCCTAATAATATCTCTATAAATGAATTAAGAGACGTTAGGAAACAGCTCAATCACCTTTTAGACATAGTTAGGGGAGACAGGATTGCTGAATTTTTGAAATCAAAAAGAATGGATGAATTAAAAAAATCTTATGCAAAATTCCTCATAAAAAAAGATGGTTTAACAGAAAAAAATGCCTTAATTAAAGCCAATTATATTGTGGATAGATATGACGAAGATATAATAGCTCGTGAAATTTATGAACAGTCGTTTGATGAATATTCTAAAAATACAAATGAATTTGAAAAATCTGGGATGATAGAAAAAGATATTAAAAAGGCGTATGTAGGCAACCGAGAAATGTACGAAGCTCTATGGCAAGCAATAAGAGACGGTGCGACATATCCAGGATCACATTTACCAGCAGATTTAGTAGAATTTGAGAGTCTGCATGCCACTAATGAATATGAAGAAGATAAAACTTATCATCAATTTATCCATAGAAAAGCAATAATTGCAAAACTTCTTGAAAAGGGGTTTATTAAAAAAACTAAAGAAACTTTTGGAGCAATGCCAAAATATGAATTAGCGATTACAAATCTTGAACACGTAAAAAAAGAGTTAAATATTTATGATGATATTATGAGTCCTTCTTCCGGTGATGAAAATCTTGAGAAACAATACAAATTAGGACATTTGAGAAAAGTGTTTGATGTCTACGAATGGCGACCATAGTGAACTTTTATAATACGTGTTTATTTATAAAAGTAAATACTGCTATGTGATTAAGTATTCCATGTTTAGTTTATTATGAAGCTGAAAAATCGAATTTATGAAGCAAGGGATACCATTTAAAAATGTAGCTGTATATTTGGTTCCAAGAATTTTGAATTATGTCCACTTGTTTATTTAGGTTATTTCATAGCCTAAATACTTTTCAATAAATTTGATTTTTAATAATAAAACCATTACCATACATTTATGGCTAATGAAAATTTACCTCCCTACCAAAATAATCCACGGAGCCTTATTTCCAATTATTCTAGCGGATTAGAGAGGGCTCCCATGATGCCTCATAAGCCAAGTGCGCGGGTAGTAGATTTTGCAGAAAAAACTTTAAAAGAAATGAAGTGGGGCGAAACTCCATACGCTTTATTAAGAATAACCCAACATTTAAATGAAATGAATGGTGATGCGCTCGTTTCCGTTGGTTCTTGTACAACTACAGATTTATTTGTTCATTTATTTTTAAACGAGCCAAACAGACTTCCAAAAAGATGGTTGGAGAGTGACGATTATATCAGAACTATTATATCAATGACCGCTAATTTAGATATTTCACAAATGAAAAATGATGTTATCCAAGCAAAATTCGATGATGATTTATCAACGGCTGAAAATAGAACTAATCCGAATATTGAATCTTTAGAAAAGCTTATACAAGATTTGCAAGCTAGAACGACAATCGCAGCAAGCGGTCAAACATCGTAGATTTTACAAAAAAAATTAATATGCTGCTCCTTTGAAGTTCGGGCAGTTGGACTGTGCCCAGCGCAGATAGTCGGGGTTGCAGCGCGAGTCGTATTTGCCCGGGCCCGGCATGCAGTCGACGAATTCTACCTCCGGGCATTTCTCGCACGTGCCGCTCGTGGTCGATCCCAGGTCGAAGCGGCAAGCATAGCCGGCGGGACATGGCTTGTTGCCGGCGATTTCGCCGCACCAGGAAGACGTTTGGATTGGTGCTTGATAGGTAGTGGGAGTGGGGAGCGGCGCTTCTCCTCCAATCATGCTTTCTGACATTTTCTGGTAGTTGACTCCGAAAAAGAAGGCGGCGAGCGGGAGCAGAAAAAACAAGACCAGGGCGATCCTCCTCGACAGAGGTGTGACCGTGGTCCAACTTTTCGGCATCTTCATAAGATGATTATAAATCAGATTATCATTAACTTTAAACTACTTATTAGGCAGAGTCGGGAGCATTGAATAATGTTATATCCTATAGTATAATATAGACACGATGATGAAAGAAAGAGTCGCAAAAATGGAGGCGGTGTTGACTGGTCGTTTATTGGGTAAAAAAACCAATATAGCGGCGCTTTCTAATTTTTATGTTGCCCTGATGGATTATATGACTTCGGAAAAAAAACTTAGGCTGAGGCATCTTATTAATACTGAACCTTATGAGGAAGAGGGTTCGTTTGAAAAATGGGGATGGAGCGTGGAAGCAGCCAAATCACAGGCATTGGTATTGCTTCAATCGGAAGTACTCCCAAAGCCAAAAAACGGCGAGAAAGTGATAATTTTTTCACCGTCGGCGAACGCGTCCGCAACAGAAAGCATACTTCAGGACGTATTAGGCAACAGTTATGAAGTAGTTTCAGGAGATCTGGCAGATGTTGTAAGGGTTGATAAGACAACAAGACCAATAAGGGCGGACGCATCATTCATTCCTTTTGCCAATAATAGCATAGACGTGGTTTATGATAATCTGGGCGCCATGTGGTATGAAGCTCATCAGAGCGAATCGGAAAAAACCACGACCCATATAGAAAACTTGTTTAAAGAATACGGAAGAGTTTTAAGGGAAAATGGCATGGTCGTAGTCGACGGTAGTACCGCTCATTTGATTGATAACGCGATGATTGGCAGAAACGGGATAGAAGGATTTTTTTATAGGGATTTTCATAATCTCAATAATCTTTCCTTGCGGGTATACTACAAAATACCTGAATTAACCGACGAGTTTTTTTCTAAAGTAAAATCAGGAGTGACATTAGTAAATAAATAAGATTTGTCGAATTTTTTCCTTAAATCAGCTTCATAAAATGATATAGTTATGATGTCGAAATATGAGAGATTCTTTTTTGTCGAAGGTCGTCAAATTTGTAATCGCCGCCGTCTTGGCTTCGGTGGCTTTGTTTTTGCCCTACAAGGCGAGACTCAAATTCATCGACGCGATCGCCTTCCTCGTCCATCTGCCCTATGTTCTTTTCGGCCGGATGGTCCGTTATTTTTTCCAAGTTCTCGAAATCGACCCCAATGAAATCAGATAAAGATAACAGCTGCGCCGTCCTCTACTCGGGCGGTACCGACTCCACCTGCAGCGCCGCCTTGATGGCGGAAAAATTCGCCGTTGTCCATTTACTCACTTTTTACCAGAACAAAAAACCGCAAACCGGCCAGATCGAAAAAACCATCGCAAAATTGCAAAAAAAATTCCCGAAGACCAGGTTCGTCCACCGCGTCATCGAGACGACCCGGCTCGTCGAGCACCTGAGCTACGACCGCTATCTTGCCTATTTTTTCCGGCACGGTTGGCTCGTCCTCTCCACTCCGGGATTCACCACTTTGAGCTGGCACATGAGCGCCATCATCTACTGCCGGAAAAACGGCGTCGCCGTAGTCGCCGACGGGTTGACGCGAGAACTGATGCACTTCCCCGGCCACATGGACGCCGTCATCAAAATTTTCAAAAAAATGTACGAGGGTTTTGGTATCAGTTACATAAATCCGGTCAGGTCCTGGAAGACGCCGCCCGACCAGCAGTTCATCGACCGCCTGATCGTCGACCAGCACGGTTTCTATCTGCCGGGCGGGCCAGCGAAGACAGGATTGGCGGGAACGACCGGACAGTACCTCTATAAGCTCGGCGTCATGCCCAACCCCAACGTCAAAGGATCATCCCTCGACCACAGGATGCAGTTCGACTGCTATCCTTTTGTCCTTTACAACATGGTGGTCTTTTGGCTCTATCTCAACTTCGCTTCCTACGAAAACCTTTGCCTTAAGATGGCGGAATTGTTTCTTGAAAAAACCCGCGACGCCAAGATTCTCCTTGAAGGATATTTCCAAAAAGGAAAAACCAGCCGGTTGGCAAGTTTGCTGGATAAGGCATTCCTATGACGAGAAAAATTCTTTTTCCGATAATGATTGGCCTTTTGTCGTTTCTTTTTTGGCTGATTGTCTTGGAATTGGTGTCGGGATTCATAATCGCCAAGTGGGGCGATCCCCTCGACTGGGTCAAGCCGGTTTTGGAGGTCGACCGATTCCTCGGCTGGCGCCAGAAGCCGGATTTCAACGGCCGGTTCCTCAACGTTCCGCTAAAAACCAATGCTCTCGGATTGCGAAGCGGTCCGTTGCCGGAAAAGAGCGCCAAGAGCCGGTTCGTCCTCGTCCTCGGTCCGTCCTCTACTTTCGGTTGGGGCGTCGGGGTCGACCAAACCTATTCATTCCAGCTCCAACAACTGTTGCGGAAAAAATATCCGGGCTACGACATAAAGGTCGTCAACGCCGGGCAGATCGGTTACTCGTCCTGGCAGGGACTCGAGTTTTATAAAAAGTACTTTCTCGGAAAAACCAAGTTTGATTTGGTGGTAGTTGCCTACGGCGTCAACGACGTCGACCGTTACCGGTTTTTCTATTCCGATCAGCTGCCCGACCGGCAGGAATTTGCCGACCCGAAGCCGGGTTGGCAGGTAACCCTGGAAAACTTTTTCTTGAGATTCAACTCGGTCAATTTGGTGACGCGCTCGGCATACCGGTTGGTCGACGCCGTCTCCTGCAGCCTGCGGAGGATCCCGGTCAGAAGAGTCAGCGACGCCGACTTTGCCGCCAATATCGATCAGCTGATCGGTCTGGCCAGCGGTCAGGGAGCCAGTGTCCTCCTGATGACTTCCTCTTATCATCTACCGGTTTATTCGCCGGTTGATTACAAATCCGCCAAGTCGTTTGATTTGAATTACAAACTTGGTCTGTCTAGTTTTAATAAAGGAAACTATGCCGCGGCGATCGATTATTTTCGCCTTGCCGCCGCGAGCGATCCCAAGAGTGACGACGTTTATTATTACCTGAGCGCCGCCTACTGTCGTCAGGGCCGGACGGGGCAAAGCCAGGAGGCGATCAAAACCGCCAGGCTCCTTGAGGGGGGGAGGATCGCGAAGGACATCGACCGGGTCGACCAGGTCTTGTATAATTTATCTTTGAAAGACAGAGCCGTTTTGCTGGACACCAGAACAGTCGTTGCCAAAGCAGGAGTGAGCCGGTCGTTTCTCGACCCGGTCCACTTTACCGTCTCGGGCAACCAAGCTGTCGCCCGGGGATTATATGACAAAATCGTCGAGGAAGACTTGTTGAAAATCAATCGATAGCCTATGGCCAAACGAACAAAAATTTCAGAACAAACAAACAAGCGCACCTTAACCGGTTTGCTGATGTTCCTTTTTGTCCAGGCCTGGAGGAAGAAAAAGTGGATTTTGCTGCCGTTGTGGATCCTCCTCATTTCCCTGGCGCTAATCATCCTTCTGACGGGCAACTCGTCGATCCTGCCGGCAATCTACATCATTGGTTTTTGAACGGCTGGCTTTTCAAATAAGTGGAGATCTCACCGGCCAAATACTTGGCGATCGCCTGGTAACCCCATTTGTTGTAGTGATAGATGTCGGTGAAATATTCGGCTCTCTTCCAGGGGCCGATTTTTTTCAGGTTGGCTGGAAACTCGGATAGCCAATTCGGTTGGTCATAAAACTGCCGGGCAACCTCTTCGGTCGGCGGATATTTTTCCAGAACGTCGTTGTAGTTGACGAAAGAAACCAGGTTTTTCATGTCGGGGTGGTTGGTCAAAAATTTGTCGTAGGCCTGGCGGGTGGCAAAGTTGGTATTTTGCGGCAAGGACAGTTGGGTGACGATGACCGGGATGCGGTTGGCCGCGGCGATTTGGAGCATTTTTTCGTTGACCGACATGAAATTGGCGAGGTTTTTCCCGTAAGACAGATAGGCCAGGCGTTGGACGACCTTGCTGTAAAAAAGGCTGTGATCGGCCAGGAAGTTCTTTCCGGCGACGAAGACAGACTTAAACGGTTCGGGCAAATTTTTGTATTTCAGCATCGTCGTGACGGGAAAGTCGTTGTCGGCGACGATGAAAGGATCGACAAAGCCGTAGTCCCAGATGATCAAATCGGGCTTGTAATCAAGAGCGCCGGTTTCCAGTTTGGCCAGGCCTTCGATGGCCGTTCCCGAGTCGCGGCCGGCGTTCCAGACTTCAAACTTCAGATTGTCCGGCCGGTTCTGGTTAAGGATGGTTTCGAGCTGTCTTGGATAGGTGTCGTTGTCGGAAACGCCGTGTCCGAAAGTCAGGTATGAGCCGAAAGCGATGATACGGAAAACCTGTTTTGGCTTGGCGACGGTTCGCGTCGGATCGCGGAATCCCAGGTTGTTGATTGCGGCGGTGTAGGCGGTTTGGTCCTTGATCGACTGCGGCCTGAGGAAGTTATAGGCCGTCAGCTTGGTGTTTTTCGGCAGGGCCGTTTCCTTGACGATCATCTTCAGGCGGTTGAGGTCATTTATGTTAGTGTCGGCGAAGACGCGAAACGGCGGCAGGAGAGGGTTGTCATTACTGTTGTTTTCCCAGAGTTTCCAGAGTCTACGGTCGACGATTACGCTGGCGTAGTCGTTGACGGTCTTGCCAGAACGGAAGTAAAAGCGGAACCAGGCTTCGCAGACGACAAAGACGCCGACAACTATGGCCAAAACATAGACGAAAAAGATCACGAGCTTTTTTCCAATTGTTTTCGATTTATTGACGGTCACTATATATAATCATATTGAATAAATTCCCCTTTACAAACGGTAACTAACCTACTAAGATGGATTTATGGTCAAGAAATTCCTCCTGTTATTTTTTTTCCTGGCACTAGCGCCGTTGTTTCTCCACGTCAACGCCCAGCAGGCGAGCCAGCGCTGGGTCTGTCTCAATGCCGACCGGGCCGATGTTCATGCCGCAACTTTGACGGTTGACCCCGGTCATGCATTGCTAGCAAATAGCCCAACCTATATCGTCGAGTGCGTAGCTATGACAGGGACACAGCCTCAAGCCAACCAACCCAACTGCACGACTGGTAATTCTGCCTTGGATAAAGCAATCTTCAACAGGGACAACTATTCTCTGATGGCCGGGCCGCCGGCGAGCAAAGCCAATCCTAATGCTAACGGATATAATTATGGTTTCGAAAGTGCTACCGTGTTTAGCGATCCTAAAGTTCCGGAACCGTTAAAAAGCGGTGCCGGAGGCGTAACTTTGGTCAACGTTGCTGGCCAAGAAATGTCGAGCTTCGTTTGGCGCAGTCATTCGATTGACGTTGATCGAAGGTGGCTCGCCCTCAACTATATGCCGCCAACGACAGGAGGAGGCACTGGCAATGCCACCAGCCAACAGTTGGGTGATTTCACCTTCGATGCGGCCATAAATAAATCAAGCTGCACCAAGATCAATTGGGATCCTTATGGCCGGGTGTTTGATTCATCGACTTTAGACCCGGTTTCCGGAGCGACTGTTACGCTATTGCTGCAACGAGGCAATGGTACTTTTACGCCAATGACCCCTGGTGATTTACTCGGCGGCAATTTGATCAATCCCCAGGTGACCCAAGAAGACGGCCGTTTCAGCTTTGTCGTTCCCGACGGCACCTATGAACTTCAGGTAACCGAACCAGGATATAACTTCCCGGTTCAATTGGCCGACATCCAATCTAACTACACCAAGATTTACTCTGACATCTATCCTATTCAAACCGGAGAGCAGATTGTCCAGAAAGGCGCCATCCAACATCGCGACGTTCCCATTACTTCATCCTCTACCCCTCAGTCGAACGACGCCAAATTAATGGAATATTTCTACGACCTCAATAAATCGAATTCGACGATCACCGTCCAAGGCAGAGTTTCTCATCCGTTTGCCCAGATAAAAGCATACAGTCTGCACCCGGATCCGGTCACCAACCAAATGGTCCGATATAAACTGCTGACGCAAACACCGGTTCAAGCCGACGCCCAAGGAAGCTTCACCTTGACGATCGACCAGTCAAATTTCGAGCCGGGAGAAAATTTTGGCGACATTACCGTCGAAAAGGTCGACTTGACCAATCCGGCCAATTTAGTGCAAAGAATTAAGAACTGGTTTTTCTCGCTCTTGGGAAAACCGGTCAATGCCCAAGTAACCCTGGCTTCCAATTTCAGGTTTGAGCCTATTCCTAACTATTTGGAAGGTTATGCTTATGATAGTCAAGGTAAAGTGATCCCCAACGCCGTGGTTTCAGTCGTGCTCAGTTTTTCCAACATGCCATCTTATCAGACGACTGCCGATGGCAACGGTTATTTCAAGATCGGCAGCGAATTATTACCGTCGATGCCGTATCGAATCGATTTCAAATCTCCTTCCGGCCAAACCGTCGACACGACGACGTCCAAATTCATCATCGATAACCAAAAGCTGATTGCCGATTCGCAGGTCAACACCAACGAGTTCAAAACGAGCCAAGGACAGGTTATTACTCCTCAACCAGCTACCGGCAGCAACAACAAAAATTACAACAAACCGGCCAATCAAAGTGGAAACAATGGTTCGTCGCCGTCTTCACAATCGTTAACGAAAACGCTAGGCAGCAATAGTTTCTTGCCTTTGGTCCTGGCGATTCTGGTGACGCTGTTTATTGCCGTCGCCGTCGCAGTCTTCTACTTCAGGAAAAGAAGCAGCTTCTGATTTTATTTTTTTGTTTTGTCATCCAAGCGGGTCACTGCCTTGACGAGGAGGTAAACAACAAAGGAGATAATGAGAAAATCTATTAATGCACTGATGAAGTCGCCCCAGAGTATTTTTGCCCCGGCAATTTGTAGGTACATCGACTCCAGGCTTTTGGTTTTGGAAAGAATCAACCCGAGAATAGGGTTTATGATATCAGTGACTAAAGCGGTCACCAGTTTGCTGACAGCGCCGGCCATGATGAAACCGATGGCAAAGCCGACGACGATCTTTTCCTTTAAGAATTCAACGAATCCTTTCATAGGTAAAACTAATTATAACGCAAACAATAAAGTCCAATAAACTTATTCGAAATGAATGGTCGATTCTTCGTAGGCGCGGACGCTTTTTTTCAACAACAGTTCGTCAAGATTCTTGTTCAATTCTTTGATTGATTTATTGTTGTCAAAAAAATTTAGCGGTATGTTGACGTTGAGGCAGCGGTCTTTTACCAGATGCCTGGTAATTCCTGCTGGCACGAGAGCGCCTGACCTGACGATTTCGATGATCTGTTGCGGAGTAAAATTCGGGAAGACCACCATCAAATTGGCGTCGGGGTGGTCGTAAAAATTCAGATCAGGGTGCTCGTAAAAAAAGAGTCTGATGTTGCGTGAAGTCATCGGAAAAGGAAGGATCGATCGGTTGATGCTGTTTTCGTAAAAAGAAACGATGTGATTCATTCTTTTGATTTTTTCGACGAAACTGCCTCCGGTCAAGACCAAGAACGTCCCGGCTTTTTTGTCGACGACGGTCACCAGCCTGCCAAAATCTTTTTCTTTGATGTATCGGGGGCCAATCTGGGCGATGTCGGCTTTCTTGATGACGATGTTTCTGTCTTTTTTTATGTGCTTGAAAAAATCTTCCCTTTTCGCTTTAAAAAGATGGATCCATGAAGACAGGTTAAATTCTTCCTGATTGTTGTAATCGATGATCTGGCAAAGGATGTTCTTGATGCCGAGAATTTTAAAGCAGTTGATCCTGTTCATTCCGTCGAGTTGGATGTATTTTCCGTCCCCAAGGGAGGCGACGATGATCGGGTCGGTAAACAGGTTACTCTTTTTCAGTTTTTTGATCAAGTTTGAGCTGCGGGACTGGTCGAATTCTTCATGAACGATCAGGTTTTTAATGGGAATGATTTCCAGTTGGAAACGGTCGGTTTTCATTTGCTTTTAAGAAATTCGATAACGGTTTTGACTACGATGGTCGTCGCTCTCGTCAAAGCCTCTTTGGTCGAGGCGCCGATGTGGGGAGTCAGGATGACGTTGTCGAGTTTCCTCCAGGGTGAATCGGGAGGAAGCGGTTCTTCCCAATAAACGTCCATGGCGGCACCGGCGATTTTCTTGGCGCTGAGGAATTGGTAAAGGTCTTTTTCAGAAACCGTCTTGCCCCGGCCGACGTTGACGAGGTAGCTTGATGGTTTCATCAGGCCGAGCAATTTTCTATCGACCAGATTTTTCGTCGCTTCGGTCAGAGGAAGATGAAGGCTGATCAAATCGCTATTTTTAAAAAGTTTTTTGAGCGAACAGTTTCTTTTGGTCCGGCTGTAAAAGTAGACTTGGCAACCGAATGCTTTTGCTAACCTGGCGACTTTTCTACCGATGTGGCCGTAGCCGACGATGCCGATGGTTTTTCCGCCGAGTTCTTTTCCGCGCAGCTCTTTTTTCAGCCAGAGGCCTTTGGACATCGACGTGTAAGCTTGGCCAAGATTTCTAAGGAGCGAAAGCATCAGGGCGACTGTCAACTCGACGACGGCGTCGGTGTTGCCGTCCGGAGCGTTGACGACTTTTATTTTTTGTTTTTTTGCGGTGACGGTGTCGATGTTGTCGAGGCCGCTGCCGACGCGTCCGATGATGAGGAGGTTTTTACCCGAATCGATCACCTCTTGGCTGACTTTGGTGCGACTCCTCACGAGTAAACCATCGTACTGACCGATGTCGGTCAGAAGCTCACTCGGGCTGATTTCCGGTCGATAGTCGAAAACAATAGATTGATTTTTGTATGAAGACAAGACAGTTTCGTCGATTTTGTCAGCCACCAGTACCTTCATAAAATTTCCTTAAGAGATTTTTTAAAAGCGACAATAACTTGATCCAAATCTTTTTTGCTGACGAAACCCATGTGGGCGACTCTGACAATTTTGCCTTTCAATCCACCCATGCCTCCGGCGATGACGAGTTGGTATTTTTCCCGCAGCAGCTTTCGCCAGACTGCTTCGTCGACGCCTTGCGGCGGCCAGATCGAAGTGACGGTCGGCGAGGCTTCGTGGTCGGCGACGACCAGTTTAAGGCCAAGTTTTCTTATTTGGTTCCTGAAGTAGTCCCGAAGCGTCAGATGTTTTTGAAAGATTTTTTCCCGTCCTTGTTTTTTCATCATGGTCAAGGAAGCATCCAGACTGTAAAGGACCGAGACAGCCGGAGTGGCCGGCGTTTGGTTTTTCTGGGCAAACTTTTCATAAAGACTCAGGTCAAAATAGTATCTCGGCATGGTTGACGTTTTGTGTCTGGCCCAAGCTTGGGGGGAAACAGCAATCATGGCGATTCCCGGCGACGCCATCCAAGCTTTTTGGGAAGCGGAAATCAAGACGTCGATTTTCAACCGGTCCATCGGCAGGTTGACTCCGCCCAAGGCGCTGACCGAATCGACGAGGAGAAGCGGTTTGGCCGGATGGTTTTTGACGAGCGGCGCGATGGAAAATAAATCGTTCAAAACGCCGGTGCCAGTCTCGTTGTGGGTGATGAAGACGCCGGCCAGTTTCTTGGCACGGGACAAAGTTTGCTTGACGACGTCTTTGTCAACGGCTCGACCTTCAGGAAACGACACCTGATTGACTTTCAATTGAAATCTTCTGGCAATTTCCGACCAGCGGTTTCCGAATTCGCCGCAGGTGAAAAAAATCACTTCGTCGCCTGGAGAAAAAAAATTGACAACGGCAGTCTCCAGTCCGCCTGTCCCCGACGCCGTCAGCAGATAGACGGGATTTTTGGTTTGGAAAAAATGCTGGAGATTTTTGACGATTCTCTCTTGGATGATTTCGTAACTTTTTCCCCGGTGGCTGATCATTGTAAGAGTGAGAGAGTCAAGGACTTGGGGGGGCAGTGGTGTTGGTCCAGGGATCCGCAAGTTCACCATAAGGTTAAGAAATCATACCGACTCCGACGTCAAATGTCAAGATTTGTTAGAATAGCAATATGCAAATCATCGCCGATCTGCAACTTCACTCAAAGTATTCCCGCGCTGTTTCACCAAACATGACCTTGGACGAAATTTCCCGTTGGTCGGGAGTCAAGGGTATCCAATTGGTTGCCACCGGTGATTGGACTCATCCCCTGTGGCTCAGGTCGATCAAGGACAAGCTAGAGGAAAGCGAAGACGGCATTTATACCCTAAAAGAGAAACCAAGAGAAACCAAGTTTTTGTTGTCGACGGAAGTTTCCAGCATCTATTCGCAGGGTGGCCAGACCCGTCGAGTCCACAATCTGATTTTTTCCCCATCGATAGAAACCTGCGAGAAGATTATTAAGAAATTGACGAGCCAGGGTTGCAATCTGATGGCGGACGGACGCCCGATCGTCGGTATACCGTCGGTTGATCTTCTGAAGATGGTTCTGGAAATCGACGAAAGAGTTTTGTTTATTCCCGCCCACGTTTGGACGCCGTGGTTTGCCGTCTTTGGCTCAAAGAGCGGATTTGATTCTTTAGAGGAGTGTTTCGGGGCCGATGCCAAATACGTTTATGCCATTGAAACCGGCCTGTCAAGCGATCCGGTCATGAACTGGCAGATCAAAGAGTTGGAAAGTCGTTCGATTGTTTCTTTTTCCGATGCCCATTCCGGTCCGAAGCTGGGTCGGGAAGCGACCGTTTTCGTCAGCGACGGGGACGACAACAATCACCGATTCAATTATGACGATATCGCCTCAGCTATAAAAAAAACCCCGGGCAACCGGCTCAAGATTGGATTTACGATCGAGTTTTTTCCGGAAGAAGGCAAATATCATTGGTCAGGTCACCGGACTTGCGGCATCAGATACAACGCCAGGCAGATCAAAGAAAAAGGCTCAATCTGTCCGGTCTGTCACCGTCCCTTGACGGTTGGCGTCGAAAACCGCGTCCTCGACCTGTCGGAAAGACTTTTGGAGGACAAGGATTTGTTATTGGTCAAAAATGAGGTCGGATTGACATATGTTTTTGACAAAGACAAAAAACGCCGCCCTTTTGTTTCGATGATTCCGCTTCTTGAGGTATTATTGGAGTTGAATGGCAATTCGCAGACAAAAGCCCAAACGGAATATCAAAGATTGACCGATTCTTTTGGTACGGAATTTGATATCTTATTGAGAAAAGATTATCCAGAAATCGCCAAGGCGGGGGGAGAAAAATTGCGCCAGGCAATTGAAATAATCCGTGACCGAAAAGTTTTCGTCGATCCGGGTTATGACGGAGTATTCGGCAAGGTAAAAATATTTAAGGAGGCAGATGAAAAAGTCAAAAAAGAAGAAAACCAGCAAAGTCTCTTCTGACAAGAAGACCAGATACGGAAATTTATCGGTTCAACAAAAACCTTTTCTGCCGTTGGCGGAAAATCCCAAACCGCAAAAAATCTGGCGCTTCCGGTTTTTGCAGGTTTTTTATATCCTTCTTATTTTTTTTCTTCCTACCCAATTGGGCAAGCATTTCTTCCCGGCTTTTGCTTACCTAAACGGTGTTCGGGTCGACTATCTCGCCCCAACCCTTTATCTGTCGGATATTCTTGCTTTTGCCATCGCCCTTTTTAACTTTAGACTCGTCGTCAATTTTTTCAAAAACAAAAAAATCCTATTAGGTTTGTTTTTGCTGTTAGTTAATGTATTTTTGGCCAAGAACCAGTGGTTGGCGTTTTATTTTTGGTTCAAGGCGGTTGAGTTTCTGCTGGTATTTTTTTTGGGGACGCAGTTGTTTAAAGCCGTCAGCAGGAAAATTTTTTTGCTGATGGCGTCGGCAGCGGCGGTTTTCCAGTTGGTTTTGGCTTCGTTTCAGTTTATCGACAAGCATTCGCTTCAAGGAATTTTCTATTGGTTCGGGGAAAGGTTGTTTACCCTATCGACTCCGGGGATCGCCAAGGCAAGTTTTCAAGGCGTCGAGATACTGAGGCCTTATGGTACCTTTTCCCACCCTAATTCGCTGGGAGGGTTTTTTTTACTAGTTTATTTTTTTATTCTAGTCGATAAAAGATTCTCTAAATTATTGACTTTTAAATATTCGTCGTTGTTTTTTTCCGCCTGCCTGGTTTTCCTGTCTTTTTCCAAGCTGGCGATCGTGACATTCCTTATTCTTAATATTATTTACTGGTTTTTTGACAAGAAGTTGACCTGTTGGTGGTGTAAATTTAGCCGGGCGGTTGCGCTGTTGGTATTGACATTGATTTTTTCCCAGGCGGCCGGTGATCCTTTGACAGTGGCGAAAAGGATAGAATTGGTAAAAAATTCCTTGCTGATATTTCAACGTCATCCTTGGTTCGGCGTCGGGTTAGGGAACTATCTGCTTGCCCAGAACCAGATCGCCTCACAGTACTGGTTATTTTTCAACCAACCCGTCCACAATATTGTTATCTTGTTCTTGGTCGAAACTGGCTTGTTGATCGGTGGCGTTATCATCTATTTGTTTTGGAATCAGGCTTACCGGTTATTCCGGGTCAACCCGTACGTCATTCTTGTCGTTTTGTTGACTGGTTTTTTCGACCACTACTGGTTAAGCTTACAGCAGAATTTCTTGCTTTTGGCTTTCATTTATGGAAGCGTCTCGACGGCTACCTTGACGGATTGATTTAATTTGAGCAGTTGGTTCAAACTGTCCTGTGATCCTTCAGGAAGGGTTTTCATCAGTTCGGTTATCAGCTCGGCATGTTTGGCATTGGCTAATTTAAGGGTTTCAACGAAACTTGACGGCGTTTGTCCTCCTTGACTTTTGTTTTCTTTCAAGAGCTCGGGAATCTTGACGAAGTATTTTTCCGCTTTGGAAAAAGTACTGAGCGCTTCTTGGTTTTTGCCTTTTTTAGCCAGCGCCATCGCCATCGCTACCCTTTTATCGGAATAAAGTAAATAAAGTTGGGCTTTTTTTAGGTTATCCCGAGTCAGGAATTCGGTAATCCGGTCGCGGATGATTTTCAGGAAATATAGAGGGTTGTCTGGCAAGATTCCTGGATAAGGAAGGTCATAGACGACTTTTTCCTGGGGAGTCGAAACGCTGGCACCGGACGATTCCATGACAACATAAGTCATGGCCGGCAAGATGATTAGTATCAAACAGATAAGGATAGCGCGTCCAAATGTCTTCATAAGACAATCCAATTATATAAAACTATTACCCAAAAAACAATCCCGCCTGAGCGGGATTGTCTGTCGAAAATTAAAGACAAGTTACTTAACCAATCTTTTCAAACTCTTTCCGGCGGTAAAGCCTGGAGTTTTGGTGGCTGGGATTTGGATCTCAGCACCAGTTTGCGGATTGCGGCCTTTTCGGGCGGCTCTCCTTCTTACCATAAAGGTACCAAAACCAGTAACGACCACCTTCTCTCCTCTTTTCATGGCGTCGGCCATGGTAGAAAAGACTACGGAAACGGCGTCTTTAGCGGCCTTAGCAGTAAGATTGGCTTTTTTAGCGACTTGGGCGACTAGATCTGCTTTTGTCATGTTATTGTCACCTCCTTTGAAGACTTTAAATTAATAATTAAAATGAATAAACAACAACAGAATATTATTTTTTACGCGTCCTGTCAATCCATATTTAAAACATCTTATTATAACAATCTGTATCAATTGAAGAGCGTTATGACGATGAGAAATGATCGAAGCTTTTATTGGCGAGTTTTATTTTATCAAGATAGAGTCCGCTGCCTTGTTTTAGGGAACCAATAAGATATAATCCAGCGGCGGTTTTTGGCAATCTGTTTTTTGTGGCGAATAAAATCCGATAATCTTCACCTCCGCCAACGGCGAATCCGATCGGATCGTGTCGATATTTTATGCAAAATTGTTTTAACTCATCAGAGATAGGGATTTGTTTTGCGTTTAATACGAGTTTGACCCGGCTATTTTTTGACAGGTGGCCGGCGTCGGAAGACAGGCCATCGCTTAGGTCGATGGCAGCGGTCGCATACCGACCAATCAAGTTTTTCAGTTTCAGATCGACAACGGGTCGGAGATGGCGTTCGATCAATTTTTTTTCGAAAGGTTCATAGACGGTTCTTTTCATCAACAATAGCTCCAGACCGGCTTTGGAATCACCGACAGGACCGCTCAGATAGAGATTGTCTTTGGGGTGGGCGCCCCGGCGAGCGACGAATTTTTTGGCCTCTCCGACCATAAAAATGTCGATGCCAAGTTTGTCGGAGGCGGTCATGTTGCCGCCGATTACCTGGCAACCATAATAACGGCAGGCCTTGGCTATTCCCCGGTAGATTGAGTCGACAAGATCGGTTTTATTCTTAGGCAACAACAAGGATACCAATAAATATTTTGGTTGCCCGCCGGAAGCGACGATGTCGGAGACATTGACGCTGACGGCTTTCCAACCGAGGTGAACGGTCGGGAAATGGTCGAGAAAATGTTGGCCTTCAAGAAGGATGTCGTTGGTAAAAAGAAGAGTCTTGTTGCCTATTTTCATGGGAGCGGTATCGTCACCGATGATTTTAGAATCAAGAATTTTTTTGACTTTTTCGATTAAAGAAGATTCATTCATAAATAAACAAATCTACAAATATTACAAGTCAATATACAAATGACTAAATGATTTGATCATTGATTCGTTTCTTTGCAATATTTGTCTATTAAATCTTAGTCGTTGACTCGGCTCTTGTTTCCCTAATGATGGTAACCTTGATCTGTCCCGGAAAGACTTCGAATTTGCTTTCCAACTCTTCTTTGATCTTTTCGGCCAAAACGACGGTTTCGTCGTCGGTGATTTCGTCCGGTTTGACGATGACGCGAAGTTCTCTACCGGCTTGCAAGGCATAAGCCTCTTTGACGCCTTTTTTGGTTTTAGCCGCATCCTCGATTGTCTTAATCCGTTTCAAATATTCTTCGAAGTCTTCGTGTCTGGCGCCCGGTCTTCCTCCGGAAACGGCGTCGGAAATGTAGACGATGACCGATTCGACCGACGGGAAAGGAATGTCTTCGTGGTGGGCAGCGACGCAGCCGACGACCGATTCGGGAAAACGATGCCTTTTCAAAAGGTCGACGCCCAGTTCGACGTGGGAACCTTCCTTGTCGGTGACGACCTTGCCGATGTCGTGGAGAAGACAACCGAGCTTGACGATATTGACGTCCGCTCCCAGTTCGTGGGCGAGGGCGGTGCCGATCTTGGTTTCCTCCAGTGTATGAACGATCAGGTTCTGTCCGTATGAATAACGGTATTTGAATCTGCCCAGGGCTTGGGTGATCTCCCTTGGCAGATTGAAGACGCCGACCCGGTGGGCAAGATCCTCTCCGGCCTTGAAGATTTCTTTATCGATATCTTCTTTGGTTTTTTTTACGATTTCCTCAATTCGTTGGGGTTGGATCCGACCGTCCTTGATCAGTCTCTCAAGAGACAGCCTGGCGATTTCTCGCCGAGCGCCGTCAAAAGAAGACAGTCTGATGACGCCTTCTTCCTCCAAATCGACGTCGACTCCGGTCGCAATTTCGAATGCCCGAATGTTCCTGCCGTCTTTACCAATGATTCTGCCTTTAAAATCGTCGCTCGGCAGATTGACGACAGATAAAGTATATTCGGCGGTATAGTCGACGGCTCCATAGCGCATGGCATCGACGATAAGATTTTTGGCTTTTTCGTCGACCGTTGACTTGATTTCCTCTTCTGATTGTTTGATCCTTTTGGCGACGTCTTCTTTGAGTCTGTCTTCCCAGCCGCGAAGAAGGAGATCCTTGGCTTCATCCTTAGTCATCTTGGCGATCTTTTCCAGTTTGACGAGCATTTCGTTTCTCTTTTCTTCGAGCTCTTTTTTTAGGCGTTCGAAGTGATTCTTGGTATCGATGGCCGACTGCCTTTCCCGGTTGATCTGGTTTTCTTTTTCTTCGACTTGGTCTTCTCTTTTGGTGAGTCTTTTTTCGTCCTCAAGAGCGGCGGCAGCGGTTTCGCCGGCTTTTCTTTCGACGTCTTCCTTCATCTTTGAAGCCTCGACCCGAGCTTGGTTTAAAATGTCATCGGCCTGTTTTTTTGCCGAGTTCAATAGGCTATCCCGATCCTGCTTGACTGATAAGAACTTCTTGAAAAATTTTTGAAGCATATTATTTAATGGAGCTTAGCCGAAGTTTTATATCAAAAATCAAAACGAAAAAAAACCACGTCGCTGATCAAAATGTAAACCCGAACGATTGGTTGAGTTTTTCTTGGTCATTTTGATGTTTAATTTTTGATTTTTAATTTATCGCTAAGCAATTTCTAATGGTTATATTTTACTCCTTTTTGTCGAAAACTACAATTGTTTTTGCAACTTTTTATTCAAATTGAACAGTTTTATGTATATGAAAAGGTTGCCAATTTGGAAAATCTGCAGGATCAACATGGCATGGGCAGGAGCGAGTTTGTCCGCCGCATAGCCGAGAGCAAAACTGAGGACTCCAAAAAAGATGCTTCCTGCCAAAGAGTTCAAAGATCCCATCGTCGCCCGCTGTTGACTGCTAAACTCTTTTTGCATCAGGTCGCTTCTGGCGGTATCAGTCACGCCATATAGGGCAGATGTCGTTGACATCAAAAAAGGAGACCAAGCGGTTGGAAAAGCAGTCGCGATGATATTGACGGTCCGGTTGTAGACGTTGTCGACGATGAAGATTTTGAAAGCGTTGATTTTTTTTAGGATTTTGCCGCTGAAATGGTAACTGGCCGTCGCCGAAAGATTGGAAACGGTTTTTGCCAGGCCGATTGCCCACAGTGGCCAAAGGGTATTGTAAAAAGCCGATTGGAATAGATAACTCGCTTCTCCGAATCCGTTGCCCAAGATTGACGAAATGCTCAGCAAACGCAGTTTTTCGTTTTTGATGAAGTTTTGAGCGGCTTCTTTAAGGTGAGAGTAGATATTGGCGCTTCCGTCGCTCTTAATTTTTGGCTCCGTCATATACAAGCTTAAGCCCAAACAGATTGCTTGAGGGATGACGGACAGCCACATGATCAACGGAAAAGACCAGGTGGCGAGGACGCCGCCGATGACGGCCGAACAGGCCAAGGCGAATTGGAACATGGCGCTGGTTTTTCCGAAATGTTCACCGTATCGGTGCTGTTCTTCATTTTCTTTTAAGGTGTCGTGCAGGAAGGCTTCGTTGTTTCCGCTGTAAAAAGATTGCGATAGGCCGTCGAAAACCGCCGCGATTGCCAGAGCCAAGAACGACCCGCCGATAGCGTAAAAGATAGAAAACAAAACCGCCGCGATTGCCCCGCAGACGATGGTATTTTTTCTGCCGATGTAGTCCGAAAAAACCCCGGTGGGGATTTCGAAAACGGCTTCCGCAATCATGCTGATGGAAAAAATGCTCATGCCGATGGCATAAGAACCGGTGACCCTGGCGAAATAGATGATGGCGATGGGCGCGTAAAGCTTGAAGTCGGTAAAGAAATTGAACCAGGTCAAGAGCCTGATATTCTTGTGGACCTTCATTGTATTATTGTATCAGTAAGAATATAATTGATGATTATGAAACAGGTTTTGGTAATTTTACGCGGAGCTCCATCGAGCGGTAAATCAACAATAGCAAAAGCCATCAGAAACTACCATGAAAAAATAATTTGGTTAAAAGTCGACAACTTTAAAACTTTTTTTTCCGATGATTCCGATTTGGTCATAGACGACGCCAACCTAGCGGCAGTCGATTCGTTGCGATATTTTTTGGGCAAGGGTTTTTCCGTCATAATGGAAGGAATTTTCCAGGACCCCCAATACGTAAGACAGGCAGTCGACGTGGCCAAAAAAAATAATATTGCCGTCAAGGTTTATCAACTCGACTGTTCTTTGGCGACCCTGCAAAAAAGGGATAAGGAAAGGGAAGGCATCGCTTTGGCCCATCGGAAAAAACTCGGCGACGAAACTATTGCCAAACTGTTTGAAGACTTGCGGCTCAATCCGTATCAAGGAGCAATTAATTTAGACACGGAAAGACTTTCCTTGAATCAATGTATCGACGAAATCAGGAATAATTTTATTGGCTAGTTTAGGCGTTGATGTAATGGCCGTAGTATTTTTTAATTTCTTCCCTCATCAAGGAGATCTCTCCTTCGTCCTCTTTCGAGTAGTATCTTTTTCCTTCTTTGTTGAGATTAGTCGGGTAGTTTAGTCCATCGACGATCTCGGAAATTTGGTATGAATCGCTGGATTTTTCCGTCAAAGCGACAATTTTTTTGCCGTCGCTGTTGACGACTTCAACGGTAATCAATTCCCTCCAACCGCCTTTGCCGACAAACTCCCATTCTTTGATTTTTTCCAGGTCGTCAGCGCTCAGTTTCCAGATCCGACCTTGGACAAAACCTTGCCCCCGAGTCAAGGTATAGGCTTGGAACTTTTCTCCCCAGATTTTTTCCAGTAAATTTTTTGGTTTTTCAGGAATTTGTTCGAGGTCTTGGGTCGCCAAATTGAATCCGCTGAGTAGCGCCCCATCGCCTCCTTCGGGTTCCTTGCCCAAAATTTCCGTCAATCGGTAGATATCCTTATTTGCTCCGTATCCGAAAAAAACAATCTCGGCCATATTGATATTATAATTTCTTTTCCTCAAGTTGGCGAATAATTTTTTTTATTAAATCGTAGTTAAATCCTCGACTCATCAGAAACCTGGCGGATTTTTCGAAGCGTTTTCTGGAATCAAGAGATTTAAATCGCGGCCAACGTTTTTCAAGAATCTTAGAAGCAAGAAATTCCTCATCGATGTCATTTTCAGAAAAATATTTTTCGATTAATTCGTCAACGATGCCTTTTTGTTTTAATTCCTTTATGAGTATTTTTTTGCCTTTAGGTTTTAAGACGGTCCGGTCGCGAATAAAAAGGTCGACAAATTTTTTGTCGTCTATTAACCGCTCTTCTTTTAATTCCTGGATCACTTTTTCAGCGTCGTCTCTGGACCAATGAGTCCTGGCGATTTTTTTGTAAAGATAGTCGCGAATTTCTCTTTCGGTACGGGGACGGAATTTTAGAAAGAAGTAAGCTTTGTTAAGTAGGGCAAGAAGATCTTCGTTCATAATAACCAAATTCCAAGAAACAAACAATTTCCAATATTTAATTACCTAACAGTTTTGAATATTAGATATTGATGATTGCGATTTGTTTGGAATACTTGTTTATTGTTTCTTGGTTATCTGTTTAATAAGCTGTTCTTTAAGTTTTTCGTTTTTAGCGATGACTGACTTTACTTCTTCTTTTCCTTGCCCGATCAACTTTTCGCCAATCTTAAAAAACGACCCAGATTTAGTAATGATTCCGGCGTTGATGGCGGCGTCGACCAAACCCTCTTCTTTGTCGATACCGGCGGCGGTGATGACCATTTCCGCTTCCTTGAAAGGAGGGGCGACTTTATTCTTCACCACTTTTACCCGGACGCGAGTGCCATAGACCTGGTTATTTTTTTTAAGAGTTTCGATTTTTCTGACGTCCATTCTTACCGAGGTATAAAATTTTAGAGCCAGCCCTCCGGGGGTTGTTTCAGGATTACCGAACATGATGCCGATCTTTAGTCGGATTTGGTTGGTGAAGATGACCGTCGTTTTTGATTTTGAGACGATTCCGGTCAGTTTTCTCAACGCTTGCGACATCAATCTGGCTTGGACGCCCATCTGGGACTCGCCCATTTCGCCTTCGATCTCGCTCCTGGGGACGAGGGCGGCGACCGAATCGATCACCACCAGATCGACTCCTCCGGACCTGATCAAAGTTTCGGCGATCTCCAAAGCCTGTTCGCCCGTATCCGGTTGGGAAACCAATAGATCGTCCAGCTTGACGCCGATTTTTTTTGCCCATTCCGGGTCGAGGGCGTGTTCGGCATCAATGAATGCGGCCGTTCCGCCGGTTTTTTGCGCTTCGGCGATGATCGACAGACAGACGGTAGTTTTTCCGGCGCCTTCCGGACCGAACACTTCAATGATCCGTCCCCGAGGTATACCGCCGACGCCCAGGGCGACGTTTAAGGGCATGATGCCGGTCGAGATGACGTCAATCGCGGCCACCGGCGCCTGGCCCAACCTCATAATAGACCCGCGTCCGAACTGTTTTTGGATCTGATCAATTGCCAAAGAAACCGCCTGTTTTTTTTGTGAATCGTGGTTTTTCATATTTTTTTATCGCTCGCTTTGCTTTAAAAACTTTATAACTTTATAACTTTATAAACTTTACAAACTTGATTGCTTTTTGTCAACGGACTATAGCCTACAAGAGATAAATCAAGCTGATGACGATTGTCCCCCAGAGTCCGATAGTGACGATTAAAGGAATATCGGTGGTGATCAATTTTTCCGGCCTTTCGCCTTCGGTTTTTTCATAAAGAAGTTGGGCGTAGCGGGCGATGCCATAGACGACGAAAGGAATCGTGATCATCATCCATTTTCTGGCTTCGAACCCGGGAAAATAATTGGTGAAAAACGGCGAGAATCTTGTCTTAATTTCCGGCAGTATCTCGCCGGCAGTGTATGTTGCGTAGTAGGTATAGGTGGCATAAGCGAGGATAGTGACGGCGGCAAAAGTTTGGGTGAGAAAATCCAGGTAGTGTTCTTTGTACTGGCCAAGCGATTCGCGCGTCTCCGCTCCGTGGGTGACGAGTTCGGCGTGTCTTTTTATCGTCGCCATGAAAAGGGAGACGAAGAAAATCGTCAGAGTTAGCCAAATCGGGATGTGGTATCCCGATGCGATCTCGCCGGCAAAAGTCCTGATCATGAAAGAAATGGAAATCGTAAAGATGTCAATCGTCGGGTATTTTTTGAGATAGAGGGAATAAAAAAAATGGAGAACGATGAAAAGCAAGCTCAGCAGGAAAAACGGAATGGAGAAAAATAGGCTGAGGATAAGGGATACCAGAGTCAAAATGAAGACTATAAAACTGGCTTGCGGTAAAGAAATTTCTCCCGATGCGATCGGCCGATATTTTTTGATTTTGTGTTTCCGGTCATATGGGTAATCGATGATATCGTTCAAGACGTATGACGTGGAAGACAGTAAACAAAAGATCAAGAAGGCGTAAAACGTGCTGACGAAAGTCGGCAGGTCGAAGAGTTTCCCGGAAAAAATAATCGCCGTAAAAATAACCAGATTTTTCATCCATTGGCTAACCCGCAAAGCCCGGAGCAAAACGAAGATTTTACCCTTTTTCATTTAGTTAGATTATACTATAATATTACCTATCTTTATATGGTCAACCTCGACGATTTTCAGCAAGTCAAAAGACTTGACACAAGCAACGTTTATGATTCGGTTGAACAGCTAGCTAAGCAATGTTCTCACGCCTGGGAAGACGCCGGCAAAATCTCAGTCCCTGACGACTACAAAAAGATCGACAAAATTATCATGACGGGTATGGGTGGATCGGGTCTGGGCGCTCGGATCATCGAGTCTGTTTATGGCTTAGGTTTGAAATACCCCCTGATAAGATTAAACGATTATGATTTGCCTGATTGGGTTGATGAAAAAACCTTGGTGATCTGTTCGACGTTTTCCGGGACAACCGAAGAGACGATCCAAAATGCCAACCAAGCGGAGGCAAAAAAAGCCAAGTGGATGGCGATCGCCAGCGGCAGTCAGCTGATCGAACTGGCCAAAAAAGCAGGCGTCCCCTACTATCAAATCGTTCCCACTTACAATCCTTCAAAGCAGCCGAGATTGGCTGTCGGTTATTCCGTCATCGGCCAACTGATTATGGTTTCCAAATCAGGAGCTTTTGATTTTGCCAAAAAAGAAATCGAGCTGTTGACCGCAGCGATGAAAAAAGTCGTAGAAGCCAATAACATCAATGTTCCGATAAAAAATAATCAAGCCAAACAGATTGCCAATAAATTATTCCAGAAAAAAATCGCTTTTGTGGCATCTCGTCATTTGGTCGGGGCCGTCCATACTACCAACAATCAGTCCAATGAAAATTCGAAGAATTTTTCGACCCAGTTCGACATTCCCGAATTGAATCACCACCTGATGGAAGGCTTGAGATATCCGGATTCCAACAAGAAAGATTTGATATTCTTCTTCGTCGAATCCGACCTTTACCCGGAAAGAATCAAGAAACGGTATGGTATTACCGAGGACGTCGTGAAAAAAAACCAGGTGGAATTTGTCGTTTATAAGCCGCAGGCGACCGATCATCTTTCCCAAGTTTTCGAATTCTTGCAGTTTGGCGGATACGTCTCTTTTTATTTAGCGATGCTGAACGGTTTGGATCCGGCCGCCATACCCTGGGTCGATTATTTCAAGATAAAACTTGGTCAGTCTTTAGGAACTTGGAGATAGGAAAGTTTATTAATTGGCTTTGTTTCTGGGAACACGGTGTGAATCCGTGGCTGTGCCGCAACGGTATTTCGACAAGCTCAACATAAATTGAGTTTACTCTGAGCGGAGTCGAAGAGCCCGAGACCACCAAAGCCTCAAACCAGGTGCAGACTTGTACCTGGCGAACCCCGTGCAGGGACATCATTATGGGTCAGGCAGAATCATTGGCCGGTTACGGTTTTAACCACAAGGAACAGCTCTCAACCTTAGGGAACTTTTCAAGACAGCTCGAGTCTTATGCCCTTCACGTCATTGAGGACAGGCCGGTATCCAATGCCTATTCTTACTTTTTTGACAAAGGGAAGATTTTTATCGACCGGGAAAAAAAGACGGAGCTTTTCGTCGATCCGGAAGAGCGCGGCGGACTCGCCCAATGGGGAACGATAAGAGCGCTTGATCAGGCGCTCGCCCATCCCGGTGAACTGGTACTCTTTTATAGTCCTCCGGGGCCAGTCGCTTTTGAAACCGGCACCAAATTTGACAAAATCAAGCCTTATACCGACGGCCAACTTTATTTACTGGTTGGTACGGCTGAAGATCAAGTGGATGCGATTGCCATATCGGTCGGAAAAGATAACGAATCAAAGACCATAAAAAGTTTTTTTGGCGAACAAAATCTTCCGGGAGGATTTGATAATGAACAGGAAAGGATAAAATATTTTTTGACTAACCCGTTATCTTCAGGGCGGGATATGGAGAACTTATTACTGAGTCTAAAAACGATTTTAGTAAAAGATAATTTTTCCGTTTACAAAAACGTCCACCAAGAGGAATTTAAGATACTTGATGTTTTTAAAGACTTGGTGCAAGGTTGGTTGAGAAGGATAAAACCGAAGGTCACTTTTGATTATCGGAAAATGTATGAGGCGGCCAAGGCGGTGGACGTCAAAAGCGTTTACCTTTATCAACTAAAAAATTATTTTCCGATTTACGGACAAAATGGTAAGATGGCTCTGGGTGG
The DNA here is from genome assembly GCA_023381015.1 of Patescibacteria group bacterium. Classification (GTDB taxonomy): domain Bacteria; phylum Patescibacteriota; class Microgenomatia; order UBA1406; family GWC2-37-13; genus GWC2-37-13. The sequence continues at coordinate 34,473 of JAMCTE010000010.1, forward strand.
CGGTTGCGGCGGAAACATCGTTTCCGAGGGCGAATTGAGTTCGTTCGATCCTCTGCCCAACATGAAACAAGTTGACATACTATCTTCCGATTATCGTATGAGTACGTCTTTGAAAGACATCATAAAAAAATCCAACGAAGAATCGGACGAATATGGGTCGTTGAAATTCCACTGCCCGGTTTGTAACGGAGAGCATACCCGTCCCCGCCACGTCTTGTTCAAAGTCTGCCCGAATCCAAACTACAAAGACAAAAAAGGCGAGCCCATACCGATTCCAAAGTGTTAGTCTCGAAATTAATCCGAAATGATTTAAGAATATTTTCTGATATATCTTTTCATATCTGTAGATGGATTTTTGATTCTGACTGCATGATCTAAGACGATTTTTTTCCATTTATATGTTTCTGCCATGTCTTTTATTCTGCTACTAAGGCGGACTTCGACTGCAGAGTTGTTCTTATCGAAAGAAACGTAGCAGACGTAGTCATCATCCCAGATTCCGAAATCAGGTTCTTTTACTTTTTTTGCAATTTCTTTAAAGGGGCAAAAATAAACCTCTATTCCGGCAGCAAAGTCGAGATTAATTTGCTTTAATAAATCTTTTTTGTTAAGATCCGATAACTTCGAGATGACAAAAACACGAGTGATATTTTTTATCCTTTTGGCGGCTTTGCGGGCTTCGATCATGTATGTCGATTCCGGGTCAAAATCAGAATTAGAAGTAATGAAAGTGCAGAAACCGCATTTTTGCAGATTTCTGAATTGGAATTTCCCGTAGCCAAAAACATCCTTAGGGTTAAGGTATATTACTTCTTCAGTTTTTTTGCCTACGTAGTCGACTGAAAACAATTTACTGCGGTGAGAAATAAACTCCTCGTATGAAGGCAAGGCTATCCTGGTTTTGCACAGTTCCAATACTAAAGGAAATTCACTCAATTGTTGCGGGTTATTTAAGTGGCCGGCTTGTTTTATGTATATGAATGAGCTGTCGAGGGATTTTGCGAACAAAGTAGCATGGCTTTTTGCGACGTAAGGATCGTTGTCCGAGTATAGAACATATGATATGGGAATAAGTTTTTTAAGTTTTTCAAAATCAAAATCGGTTTTATAAAACGATTTGTTCACCACGTCGAATTGCCACTTATTATTCAACTTATCCATAAAAGGACTAACGAATATGGCGCTGTCCAATTGGATATTAAATTTTTCGACAGCATGAAGAATAAACACGGCTCCTAAAGAATGACCAATAAAACATAACCCCTCTCCTTTCTTAAATTTGTCATAGGTTTTTTTGAAAGTTGATAACCAATTTTTTAATTCTTGTTTTTTGACAATAACCTTCGGCCCCAAAGCAGTTATTCTGTCCCAATCTTCAACCGGAAATTTTGGAGCTTCGACCACTTGACCGAACGATTCGAGTTTTTCCTTTAATTTTGGTAGCCAATGCTCTTCAGGGTTTCCAAAAGCGCCGTGAATAACGACAAATTTCATGATTGTATTATATATCAAAAAGAGATTCTAGACTCTAAGTTTTACTCTACCCAAAAGAAAGGGGAATTCTTTGAATTTTTTGTAGGTGGCGATGTTGAAATGGCCGGCGTTTTTGATGATGTGAATTTTTGCCTTGAGCCAGTCGGCTATGAATTGACCTTCGGAGATAGGGATGACGTCATTGGTTGATTGAAATACTTCGATTTGACCAGCAAGCTGTCTGATCCTTTTCCACAAATACGGCTTGGCCTGAAAAGAATCGTATTTGTCGTAAACGTCAGGCCGCCATTGGTCGTAGTCAACGAAAGCGCCAACTAAAAATAAGCTATCAATTTTTATTTCCAAAATTGGCAACAGCTGGAAAATAAAGGAACAACCCCGGCTATGGGCGATGACAATAGTATCTTTGTTGACAAATTTTTTATATGGTTCAAACGCTTTTACCCACTTGTCCAGACTGTGTCCTTCGATGTCGTCTTTCGGGATAGGAAATTCAGGGACAAAAACCCTATTTCCCAATTTTTCCAATTCCTTTTTCAACCAAGGGAACCAGTTCTCTCCAGGATATCCGTAAGAGCCATGGATGATGAAAATGTTTCTCATAGGAAGTTTGTTTTTAGCCAATCAAAAATTGCCCCAACCAATTTATTCTCGTAACCTAGATAACTGTGGGATGCTCCATCAATCAATACGACGGTCGCCTTCTTGTTCTTGGATTTGACGATTTTGGCAGCGATTGCCGGAGACGGTTTCATGTAGACGTCTTTGGATCCGAAAACTACCAATAAAGGTTGCTTGACTTGAACAATGGTTTTCCAGTTTGGGGAGCCAGGATTATGATACGGGGTCAAATTGCCAACGCCATAATCGGTGAGGTATCCAGAGTACATCTGGGCTGATGTGACGTAGCTTACAGGAGAAAACTCTTTTGGAAGCACTTCGTTTCCCTTACCTTGTTTAATCATTTCCTTAATTTTCTTGTTTATGGATTTATATTTTTTTTCTCCAAGCAAATAAAACATTATCCCGTCGTCGTTTTGAGGAGACAGGTGAATCTGGCCGATGACTCGTTTGTCCTTTTTTAGATGTTGGTAATACAAGTTTTTTTGGGAAAGGCTATGGCCCTGAAGGATGATTTTTTTTACGCCTCTTTTCTGAAGAAAATCGATCCAGGCTTTTATGTCGTAAAGACAGTCTTCGAATTTTTCGAAACCGCCTCCGATCTGGGTCCACTCCACTTTCCCGTTTTTGTGTCTGCGGATGTCGGCGTAAACGTCGTGTCCGCGGTTGTTGGCAGTCAAAAAAGAAATCCCTTCTTTCGACAGCTTCTCTCCTTCGACCTCGATGAATTTATGAGTGTAGAAATCTCCGGCGGTACCGTGGAATTGGATGACGGCCAAATCGCTTTTTTTGTCGATAAAAAAGCCAACGAGCTCCAAGCCATCCGAAGTGATCGTCCTTACAAGTTCGCCTTTCATTTCAAATATTATATCACCAGACCAGTTCCGGTAAGTAATTATCGGGACTTTTATTATAGGATAAATACCTGTATAATATACGCCTATGTCATCCGCGAACGAAGTATATTTGCGAAATGAAAAAGTACTCAAAGGCATTTTAAAAACCCAGTCTGACTTTTTTGGCCAAATGAACGAAAGAGAGATAGAAAGTCATTTAGGACTGGCCAGAACGCTCTTGCCCGAAGACCTCTGCAAAAAAAGCGTCTATGCCGCCGTCTTGGGCGAAAACGAATTCGGGACGTTTGAAGCCATTGCCAGAAATGGCATGGTTGCGTCATCGCCCCAAGCTTTACAAGAATTCAGCGCCGCCAACATGCTGGAGATAGCCAATAGGGTTGATGGCTCTTTGCATGACGGAAGAAAATATTTAAAAGGAAGACCGGGCACGGCCTTAATCGGTTGTGCTTTATTAAACGGACACATTAGTTCAGGAACCTGTCTTAAGGGCTTTCAACCTGACGGTAAACGACAAGGCCAGTTTAGGCCAAACTCAACCTTGGATTGTCCAAACCAAAGGGCCGGCAACTGTGCAGAAAGGGTTTTGATCTCCTGGTTGCCATATATCTATGCTTTTCTTGAAGACAATTATAAAGGTCAACAACAACACATTTTCGTCAGAGAATTAATTTTCGATCCGCAACATCTTGATTCGCCGACAATGGTTTTTACAAGAGACGATCCCAATATCGTAAATAACAACTGGGAAACGGTCAGGGTAACAAGGAGAGCCGAAACCAATGGCAACCAGGTTGAGAATTTGATTACAGAAGTTCTGCCTTGCCCGGCTTGTTCTCAGGCAATCGTTGATAAGAAAATAGAAACGGTCAATATCCTGAAACTATCAAGACACTGGGATGGTTATTTCGAGAAAATTGACGAGGATGACGTTGTCTCCTTAATGAACATGATTAATCACGGCGTTCATGTCAACAATCCAGGAATAAAACACAAGGGAATAAAGGCAAGAAACTAAATCATCCCGGCAACCTGCTTTCCTAGCTTTACTGCATAATTCGTTCCCCGATCGTAAGGATAAGTCATGTCGAGGTTGGCGACGTAGAAATTTTTGACCGGGGTGATGAAATCAGGTTTGTTTTTGACGAAATCATTGTCGAATATCGGTTGTGCGAAAGGACCTTTGAACGTAAAATAATTCTTAATTTGTAGTTCGTTAGCCGTTAATTTTTTTAAATAAGGCCTGACAAAACTTAATAAGTCTTTATCGGCCATTCGCATCAATTTGTCCTCTCTTTTTAAGTACCATCCCAAATAACAGATATGATTGCCTCCATAATTTTTTTTGTCAATAAAATTGGTGTGTTGGACAATCGCCATAACGGGAATTCTCGGTGATGAAACATTTAGCCAATAAGTCTTTTCTAAAACCGGTTCTTTAGTCTCTAATATCAATGTTAAAGCGTGAAGGTATTTGAGTTTGCGGAATTTCTGCAGGAATTCTGCGGGAAAAATGTCATCGGCCAATCGGGATAACACCGGCGTCGGCAAAGTTGAGACGACCGCGTCGAAGACATGATTGTTTATCAAATGCTTCTCTCCCCGCTTTTTTATATTTTTTATTTCATAATCCGTCAACACGTTAACCCGTAAACTTTTTAACCGGTTTGCTAGATAGTCGATGAATGTCTGGAAACCCCCTTCGACATAACCGAGGTTTTTCGTCCTTTTGTTGATTCTTGCCCAGATGAAACTGGCCAAAATAATTCCCGCATAATTACCGAACTTTTTCCGAAAAAGCTCTTGCCACAATCTCTTCCAAACTCTATTTCCCATGGTTTTTTTGATAAACTGTTCGGAAGTTTGTCGTTCAAAAGTCAACAGAAACGGGGAAACCTTAAGAAACGCCAGTGTCGAGCCGGCCCGTAATTTGTCAAAGACGCCCAAAGAGGGGAGTTTGAGGAAATCAATTGGCGTATCCATCGGATAGATCTTGAGATCATCAAAGAGAGAGGCGGTTTCGGGAGATTCAAAAAAAATCCTGTCAAACCCGATCTCTTCGGCAAAATTAATAATGTCGTCGTCATTGGAAAAAAGATGATGATAAGCCTTCTCTAGATGCCAATTCCAGTTCGGTTGTTTAAAGCCGATGGCGAGGCCGCCCAAAACAGGGGACTTTTCAAAAATGGTCACCTGGTTATTTTTTTTAGCTAGATAATAAGCGGCAGTTAAACCAGTCAGCCCGCCTCCTAAAACAGCAACCTTCATAAGGTATTATTATAGCAAGAAGCAGTTTTTTATAATTACCGCATATTTAACGCAGATTTGCCGCAAAGATTATTGAATGGGGATCTTTTGACTCTCTTTTAATATCGTTGTCACAAAAATAGTAGCCGGTACGGCCAAAAGTACTCCCAATATCCCAGCGATTTGTCCGGCGACGAGCAAGACGACTAGGGTAACAATCGGGTGTAGCCCGGTGACTTTTTTCATGACGATCGGAACCACGAGGTGATTTTCCAGCTGTTGGACGACGAAATAAAGAGCGATGTTGCTCAATCCAAGAATTGGGGAATGGGAAAAGCCGATCAAGGCCGCCGGAACTGTGGAGACAATCGGTCCAAGGCTGGGAACGATCTCAAGCATTCCGGCAAGGACAGCCAAGGCAACGGCGTACTTCATGCCGATCAAAAGCAGGCCGACATAGGTCATGATTCCAACGATCGTCATCAAAATTAATTCCCCCCAAAACCAGCCGCTGGTCCGGCGTTGAGCTTTTTCCACGGTTGCCTCGATTTTCCTCACTTTGTTTTTGTCGAGAAAAACCCTCAACAACCGGCCGACCGGATTCTTTTCCAAAAGAAGATAGAATCCGAAAAATAAGGTGGTGGTGATAAAGATGATATTGGAGAAAAAACCGCGGATTATATCGAGAAGGCGGTTGGCTAAGTTGGGCAGGTTTTGCTGGACAAAGCTCAGGTCAAATTCATTGGTCAAGTTCGGGAAGGTTTTTGCGATGATGTGGGGTAAGTTTTTCAGCAAGTGGGTAATTTCCAGGGCCAGGGGCGGTACTACCAAAGCAAATAAGTAACCGATGACAAAAACAAATCCTAAATAGACGATAAGTGAGGCGACAAGTCGGGGAAACCGTCTAGTTTCCAAAAACGACACTAAAGGTTGTAGAGCCCCAGCGATAATGAAAGCGATGAATAAAGAAAAAATTAAATCCTTTATTTGCCAGAGAAGTGCCAGCCCCAAAAGGAAAAACACCGTAAATACGATTGTTCTGCTGGAAATTTCTATTTTCTGCGACATATGGCTTTATTATAAGGTATTTTTATTACCCGGCAAGCGATAATGCATAGATTTTTAGGGCCCCCGCCTTTCGCAATACTTTGGCAGCTTCCCTGATCGTTGAGCCGCTTGTGATGACGTCGTCAACCAAAATGATCCTGGCATTATTTATCAAACCGAAGTTAGTTTTTTGGTTGATTACGAAAGCATTTCTTAAGTTGATTGACCTATCCCGCTTATTCTTTTGGACGGATTGGGGATCGGTGTCTTTGACTCGGAGCAAAAAATCCGCAATCGGCAGGTTTAAGTAGGTCATGAAAAACTTCGCCAATATAAAGGCTTGATTGAAGCCCCGTTCCCTTAATTTTTTTCTGGACAGAGGAATCGGTTGAAAATATATTGGCGCGGATAGCTTCTTATAAAAGGATAATCGGTCGATCGCTTCCGGAGTGATCGCTCGAAACAGATCTTGGGCGATTTTGGTCGCCAAGCGATATTTGAAATTTTTGATGATTTTCTTCAAAAAGCCATTATAAGAGTAAAGAGAAGTGACGCCATCGACGTTAAATTTTTTTAGACACAAAGGATGGGTTAGACCGTAGAGGCTGTCTCTCTGACAATAAAAGCAGCGGCCCTGTTTTAGTTGGCGGAGATTTTTTTGACAACGGGGGCAAAGATAGGTTCCGGGAAGCCGGCAACCCAAGCAGAATTTTGGGAAAAGGAGGTCGATCAGAACCATAATTCCATTATAAGTGTTCACAAAATTTTGGGAAGTTTAGTTTTTGTAGAGTTGAGTTTAATCTTTGAGGCTAATCATTTTAGGTGATATAGTTTTTATATATTTTGACCTCGTTTCGATAACTTCGTAGTGTTCTAAATTTTATTTTGCGCTATTTATATGTTTTGTATATTTTGTAAATATCACGACACCGAAGTTATCGAAACGAGGTTGTCCGAAGATGGAGGAGCGATAAGAAGACGACGACAGTGTCCGAAGTGTCAAAAACGGTTTACGACCTACGAAAGGGTCGAAGAACTGCCGATCCTAGTGATCAAGAGGGATGGGCGCCGGGAAAGATTTGACCGGGAGAAGTTACGCCTCGGTCTGATCATTCCCTGCGAGAAGACGACCGTTTCCGCCGAACAGATAGAAAAACTTTTGAATGAGGCGGAGGCCGATCTAAAAGAGAAAGACACGACTGAAATTGAAAGCAAGGAAATAGGCAATTTGGTGGCGAAAAAACTGAAAAAATTAGATAAAATTGCCTACATCAGATTTGCGAGCGTCTTCAAGCGTTTTGTCGACCTTGAAGATTTTGAGGCAGAAATTAAAAAGTTAGCTTGAGTTATTAATAGTATTAATATAATAAACACTTATGAAGCTTACCGGAATTTCGGAAAAAGTCTTCTTGGATCGATACTCTCTTAAAGACAAGGCGGGCAATCCTCTGGAAAAAAAGCCGGAGGAGATGTGGCTACGGATCGCCAAAGCCGCCGCCAGCGTTGAGAAAAAACCAAAACAAAAGAAATGGGAGAAAGACTTCTATTCAATCTTGAAGGATTTTAAATATGTTCCTGGCGGCAGGATACTGTCCGGCGCCGGTACAGGCTACGCCGTATCTTTTTATAATTGTTTTGTCATTCCGTCACCTCAAGATTCCCGGGGAGGCATCCTGGAAACTTTGAGGCAGATGATCGAGATCATGGCTCGCGGAGGCGGCGTCGGCATCAACCTGTCTTCTCTGCGGCCGAGAGGTGCTCGGGTAAAGAGGGTCAATGGTTTTTCTTCGGGTCCTTGTAATTGGGCCGAGCTTTTTTCCGTTGCGACAAAGGACATCATCCAGCAAGGCGGTACCCGTCGCGGCGCCCTCATGTTGATGCTTTGGGATTGGCATCCGGACATCGAAGAGTTCATCACGGTTAAACAAGATTTAAGGAGAATCAACGGAGCCAACCTGTCTCTTTGCGTTTCCGATTCGTTTATGGACGCTGTCGAGAAAGATGCCGATTGGCCGCTGGTCTTTCCCGACTACAAAGATCCGGAATACGACGAAAAATGGACCGGTGACCTTGACGCCTGGAAGAAAATGGGAAAAAAGGTGATCGTCCACAAGATCGTCAAAGCGAGGAAGATCTGGGACCTGATTGCCGAGGCGGCTTGGAAGTCTGCCGAACCGGGAGTGGTTTTCTTGGAAAGATATAACAAGCTTTATAACAACTACTATTGGAATAAAGTAATTTGCGTCAATCCCTGTGGTGAAGAAGGGCTGCCGGCCTGGGGAGTTTGTAATTTGGGTTCGATCAACCTTTCTGCCTTGGTCAAAGGGAGCAATATTGACGAAGAAGGAAAATTTGACTTTTCTTCCCTTAAGAAAATCGTCAGGACGGCGGTCAGATTTCAGGACAACGTCGTTGATATGGATCCGTATGTCTTCCCCGGGATCAGGAAAACCCAGTTCGAAGGCGAAAGAAGGATCGGACTCGGCACGATGGGACTAGGCGACACTCTTATCAAACTTCATCTGCGTTATGGATCGCCGGAATCGCTGGCTTTCATCGACAAAGTTTACCGGATCATCAGGGATGAGGCCTACTTGGCTTCGTCTTCAAACGGCAAAGAAAAAGGCAGTTTTCCCAAATTCGACAAGAAACTATATCTGGCCGGAAAATTTGTCAGTCAGTTGCCGGAAAACGCCAAAAAATCAATCAGAAAAAACGGCATCAGGAATTCACTTCTTTTGATGCAGGCTCCGACCGGATCGACCTCTCTTATGGCCGAGACGACCAGCGGCATCGAACCGGTTTATGAGTTTGAATTCAACCGTCATGACCGGTTGGGCGACCACGTCATCCGCCATCATCTTTATGAAGAATGGTATAACAAGCATGAAAAAGAAATCAAGGCGGGAACGATGAAAAAACCAGAGTGGTTTGTTTCGGCTAACGATTTGACGCCTGAGGATCATGTCACCGTTCAGGCCGTCATCCAAAAATACGTCGATGCTTCCATATCAAAAACAGTCAACGCGCCAAAAACCCACACCGTTGACGACGTCAAGAAACTTTACACTTTGGCCTACAAGCTTGGCTGCAAAGGCATCGCTTACATGAGAGACGGTTCCCGACCCGGCGTATTGGAGCGCAAAGAGGAAAAGAAAGAAGAGATAAAAGCGGAAGCGCCAGTGGCTTATACGGTCAAACCAAGGCCAATGGTGGTTCATGGGGCGACTTACAAAATTCAAACTCCGGTCGGGATGGCATTCATCACTTTGAATACCAACGGCGGCAATCCTCCTGAACCTTTGGAGATGTTCATTACCGTAGGCAAAGCCGGCAGCGACGTTTATGCGATGGCCGAGGGGCTGGGAAGAATAATTTCCGTTGCCCTAAGATTTTCTTCGCACCTTCCTGTTGCCGAGCGGGTCCACGAAATCATCGACCAGCTTCAAGGTATTGGGGGCGCGCGAAGCAGCGGTTTTGGCAAAGACAGAATCAGAAGCTTGCCCGATGCCGTCGCCAAAGTTCTTTCCATGCATTACGGATTAAACGGAAGCGCAGAAAAGCTAAACGGTAACGGATTATCTCACCAATCGATTGAGGAAACGCCGAAATTGGTAACGACAGTGACCCAACCTAGCTTAATGCAGTCCCACGTTGCCCCGTCGACGTCATTTGATATCTGTCCGTCTTGCGGAGAAGCCACTTTGGTTCACGAAGAAGGGTGCAAGAAGTGTTATGGCTGCGGGTATTCAGAATGTTGACTTATGCCGATCTATACTAAAACCGGCGACAAAGGAATCACTTCCTTGTATGGGGGTAAAAGAGTCCCCAAGTCCGATTTGCAAATTGAGGCTTATGGTTCGATTGACGAACTGTCAAGCTTTGTCGGACTGGTTGCCAATTTTGTCAAAAGTAAATCAGACAAGGAATTTTTAGTCGGTCTGCAAAAAGATTTCTACAAAATCATGGCTTCCTTGTCTGGAGCCAAAATAGAGTTGGATTTTTTGGATGAAGAAATTACCAGATTTGAGAAAAGAATCGACGCTTTAGATAAGAAGCTACCCAGGTTAACAAGATTCATTCTTCCCGGCGGCAATGAAGTTTCTGCCTGGTTTCATATTCTTCGAGTCATCTGCCGTCGAGCGGAAAGAAAAGTTATTAAACACAGTCAAAATGAGTCAATGATCATTAAGTATCTGAATCGGCTGTCCGACTTATTTTTCACTATGGCTAGACTGCACGGTCAGGGTAGTGAAGTTATTGTATAATAAAAAGTCATGAACAAAAAAACTTTAGTTGTTATAGCGGTTATTTTTGTTGTTTTGGTTGGTTTTGGTTGGTCAGTCAAAAGACAATACCCAGCAAGACAAACTCAATCACCTTCGAAACGATTGATCGGCGTTCAGATGAAATTAGCGGACGAAACCGATTTCAAAAATTTTAACGTCCCTGATGGGCAAACCGCTTTTGATTTATTGAATAATCGGGACAAGGTCGTTTTTACCGGAAAAGGATCGAGCGCGTATGTCACAAGCATTAACGGCAAAGAAGCGTCAGCAAGCAAAAGAGAATATTGGGCGTTTTACGTCAACGGCAAACTGGCCGACGTCGGCGCCGGCAGTTATCAGTTGAAAGCTGGTGACAAAATCGAATGGAAAATAGAAAAATATTGAAAAGAAGTCAAAATTGGCTATCTTTTGCCTTGATTATATTATTGGCGGTGATTGCCAGGCTTCTTCCTCATCCGGCCAACTTTGCGCCGATCGGAGGCCTGGCTCTTTTTAGCGGCGGTCATTTCAAAAAGAAGATAGCCATTGCGATTCCTCTTTTAGCGATGTTTGTTTCCGATTTGTTTCTTGGGTTTTATCCCGCTCTTCCTTATGTCTATGTCAGTTTTGTCGTGATTGCGCTGATCGGTGGCTTTATAAAAAAACGAAAGATGACTTCGATTGTTTCCTTGAGTCTTGTTTCCTCTTTGCTATTTTTTTTGGTGACAAATTGCGGCGTCTGGTTGACGAGCGGAATGTACGCGAAATCGTTTGATGGGTTGTTTCAAAGCTATATGATGGGTTTGCCGTTTTTCAGGAATACGGTAGCCAGCGATCTATTTTATTCTTTGTCGTTTTTTTACGGATATGACTACTTAAACGACTTTCTCCTCAAAAAACTTTTTACCTGAAAACTTTTATTGACTATAATCAAATTATGACCGACAAAAACTTTACCGCGATCGATGATTTGATAGAACCGGTCAGTCAACCAAAAGAAGCCGAACCGATGGGGAGCGAAAAATTTGAGATCAAGGAAGTCGTTGAGCATAAAGCCGAAGAAGAAGTCGCTCCTTACGTATCTCCGAGACAAGACAGCATCGAGTTGCCGCCCGATTTAAAAAAGATGGGACTTCAAGCAGCGACCTCCAGTCAATTTAACAGTTACCAAAATATAAAATTACCGATCTCCGACGAAAAAATTGTCGTCGGGATGCGTGCGCCGATCACGTCATCTATTCGTTGGTTGTCAGCATTCGCCGTCTATCTTTTGGCCAGAGTCCACCTGGGATTGAAAGTAATTCACGGTAGAGTAATTCGCGTCATCAAGAGTTAAGAAGATTTTTGTTTGGCTTGATTGATCTCGGCCAAGAAGCCCTCCTTGCCCATAGCGCCGACAAACTGGTTGACCACTTGACCGTCTTTAAAGATCATAAAAGTCGGGATGGAAAAAATCTGATAGTTTGAGGTCAGTTGCTGGTTTTCGTCGACGTTGATTTTGACGAACTTCATGTCTTTTAATTCACCGGCCAGCTCTTCGATGATTGGTCCGGTCATCTTGCACGGTCCGCACCAATCGGCATAAAAATCAACCAAGACCAATCCTTTGAAGTCGAGGACTTCTTTTTGGAAACTGTTTTGGTCGATGTGGTTTACTGCCATAGCAAGAAACCATATTAGTGGATTTTTTTTTGATTTTCAACCCCATTTAATATTAAGAGAAAAAGATTATCGTGACAGCCAAAAATTCATGGTTTGTAGCGGATAATCCATAGACAAATCTTGATTTCGTTGGTCTAATGGACAGATATGTTGGCCAAAGTTTTGTCGGGGACGACCATTGGTCTGGACGGCGTCTTGATCACCGTTGAAGTCGACGTTGCCGAGAGGGGGTTTCCCGGTTTTACCATCGTCGGTTTGCCCGACAAATCGGTCGACGAAGCCAGGGAGCGGGTCAGATCGGCCATCGTCAATACGTCTTTTGAGATGCCTGATACCAGATTGACGGTCAATCTCGCCCCGGCCGATATCCAAAAGGTCGGTTCAGCTTTTGACCTGCCTATCGCCGTTGGCATATTGACGGCAGCCGGTATGGTAAAAAAAGAATCCCTCGACGACTGTCTTTTCGTTGGGGAGTTGTCTTTGGAAGGGACCGTCAGGAAAGTTCCGGGAGTGCTTTCGATTTCCCTCATGGCAAAATCGAAAAAAATCCGCCACGTTTTTGTGCCGGCGGAAAATGCTAGGGAGGCAGTTTTGGTCGACGAAGTTGAAGTCTATCCGGTCAGGTCATTTGGGGAGTTAGTCCTCCATTTAAACGGGGAAATCTTTTTGGCGCCTCAATCAAAACAAAGTCTTGATTTTGGAACCCGCCACGAAAATAACTACCTGTTTGAAAATATCAAAGGCCAGTCGGCGGCGAAGCGGGCTTGCGAGATTGCCGCCGCCGGATTCCATAACGTCCTTTTTAAGGGTCCTCCGGGGACGGGAAAGACTTTGTTGTCCCGGTCTTTTTCCTCCCTTTTGCCCGCTTTGGAAAAAGAGGAAATCTTAGAACTGACCAAGATCTATTCTGTCGTTGGTTTGTTAAAAAACGGCTGTTACGTTGTTGATCGTCCTTTCAGATCCCCCCACCACACGACGAGCCGGATCGGACTGGTCGGCGGCGGTTCCAACCCGACGCCGGGAGAAATCTCTTTGGCACACCGCGGCGTTCTTTTTTTGGACGAACTTTCCGAATTTCCCAGGACGGTGCTCGAGTCTCTCCGCCAACCGATGGAAGATGGACAAATCACGATTTCCCGTGCCCAAGGCAGCTTGACTTTTCCCTGCCGGTTCTTGCTGGTAGCGGCGTCCAACCCCTGTCCCTGCGGATACCTTGGTCATCCGAACAGGTCGTGTTCTTGTCTGCCCGGAACCGTTTTGCGCTACAAGAAAAGGCTGTCGGGACCGCTTTTGGACCGGATCGATCTTCACGTCGACGTCCCACCGGTTAGCCGGGAAGATTTGGTCGATGACATCGTTGCCGAGACGAGCGCGACGATTAGGGGCAGGGTAATCAAAGCGAGGGAAAAGCAAAAACAAAGGTTTCATAACCTACGGATTTTGACCAATGCGGAAATGGGACCGGCCGAGATAAAAAAATTTTGTCGCTTGGATAAAAAAGCAGTCGAACTGTTGAAACAAGCGATTTCCCGTCTTTCCCTTTCGGCTCGCAGTTATTTTAAAACCATAAAGATTGCCCAGACGATTAGCGACCTGGCTGGAAACGGAATCATCTATCAGAGCGCAATCGCCGAAGCCTTGCAGTTTCGTTCCCACGACGATTGAGCGAGGTCTTGACAACGGCAAAAAAGTTAACTAATATTGATTTATATGAAATTAGCAAAGCTATTAGCGCTAGATACCTATACGGTGCCGACAATCAGTGCCGGTTTCCAGGTTCCGGGGTTTGACACGGTTTTGTCATTCATTATCAGGTTGTTCTTTATCGTCGCCGGTCTAATCGCTTTGTTATATCTGCTTTTGGGCGCTTTGGCTTGGATTACCTCAGGAGGCAATAAGGAAAATGTCGACAAGGCCAGAGAAAAAATCCAGGCGGCCCTGATCGGTCTTATTTTGATTTTCGTAGTTTTGGCCGTCGTCGTCGTCATGGAAAATATCCTTGGCATAGGACTCGGCATATCTAAACCGATCGTATTTCCTAAACTTGTTACCCAATAAACCATGATCGTTTATGCTCAACAACTGCAAACTTGGGATACTTGCATGATTGATGTTGGCGGAACCCAAATCCCTACTCTCAAATGTTTGGAAGTCGTCTACGGAAATATTTTAGTGATGGCTTCGGCTTTTATCGTCCTGGTCCTTTTCATCATGTTCGTCGTTGGCGGTTTCCGTTATCTGACCTCTTTTGGCAACGCCGAGAAAGTCAAGAAAGCCCAGGGCACTCTGCGTTATGCTTTGATCGGTTTTATCCTTTTTATCTCCGCCTTTTTGATCCTGAAGGTGATCGACGTCATCTTTTTGGGTGGTTGCGGAAGAATCTTCCAATTTAGTCTGGACGCCTCAACGGCTGCGACTGCCTGCCCTCCGTAAGACAAAATCATTTGGCCGGCGGAGAGACGAAGATCACTTTTACCCCTTGTTCCTCAGGAATGGGCGAAGCCATTCTGTTTTTTTCCTTGACGAAGTTATAAATGACAAAAACCAGGAGAGCTAATCCGATGGCGATGAGGACGAGGCCGACTTTTTTCATAGATTGATTTTTTCCTTGATCAGATAATTGGGCCGGTTCTGGATTTCCTTATATATTTTACCAATATACTCGCCGATGATGCCAATCGTCATCAGTTGGATGCCCCCTAAAAACATGACGGCGACGAAAATGCCGATCCAGCCGGTGACGAAGGTTTCCGGGTAGAGTATCCTCTTAACGACTTCATAAAGCAAGCCGATGAAGCCAAGGCCGGCCGACAAAAATCCGAAGTAGGTCGCCAAACGTAGCGGTTTGGTCGAAAACGACATGATGCCCTCAATGGCGAAGTTGAGCATCTTGAAAAAGCCGTAATGAGTGTCTCCGGAGAATCTTTTGTCCCTTTTGAAAAATACGTATTGGGTGGGAAACCCTGGCCAGGCCACCAGTCCACGGAGGAAGTCCGGTTTTTCCTTCAGATTTTTCAGGTAGTTGACGACGGTTTTGTCGAGCAACCTGAAGTCGCCGACTTCGTTCGGGATAGGAGTGTCGGAAAGAAAGTTGATTAGTTTATAGAAAAAAGTCGCCGTTCCCAGCTTGAAAAAACTTTCTCCTTGCCGTTCCCGTCTTTTGGCGTAGACAATCTTGGCGCCGCTTTGCCATTTTTTTACCATTTCGTCGATGATTTCCGGCGGGTCCTGCAAATCGGCGTCGATGGTAACGATGGCACTGCCCGTTGCTGACTCATAACCGGCAAAAAGAGCCATTTGGTGCCCGAAGTTTCTGTAAAAGGAAATCAGTTTGAGGGCGGGATTTTTGGCACTGTATTTTTTGACGACGCCGGCTGTTTTGTCGGTCGAGCCGTCGTCGACAAAAATGACTTCATACTGGTACTTTTTGACCACCGGCAAAAGACGGTCGAGAAGGGGCTTGATGTTTTGTTCCTCATTATATACGGGCACAACAACGGTGATCAAAGAATCACTCATGTCCTAATTATAACATCATTAATTTCCAATATTTAGGCTCAAGCCTTCTATATAGCCAAATATTTTCCTTAATAAGTCAACACTTTTTTTAACTTTAATCCTTAAAACTCCATGGTAATCGTTTTTGTTTTCATACTGTTTTTTCCAAACTGATTTTTGAAAATATGGTTTCGAAAATTGGTTTAGGGGAATTGCCAATGCTTTCGACCAGAATTTTTCCAATTTATTGATCCTATTTCTATAGGAAATATTGGCGGTTACTCTCAATATGAGATCTTTATGAGAAATGTCAAATACCTCTTTTAACCAATAGACAAAAAATCTGGAAATGTTGACGTCGCTTGAGGCAAGTCCGACCTGATGGTCTTTTTTAAAGCCTTCACCCCAATAAAGCGCAATCCCAACCAACAGGGTATCTCTCTTCGACAGACTTCCTATCTCTTTAACGCCTTTATTTTTTAGAAATAAGATTTTCTTTTCAAACTCTTTTTTCTTTTTTAAATAGTAATCCAACCTTTTTCCGTAAAATGGGTCGGTTTGCCTTTTGCGAAGGGTTTCAATTTGTTTCTGAGTCAGCCTGATGTCTTTTACCCAGAAACTGACGCTGCTTGGGGAAACGCCAAGTGAATTAGCGATCTTTTTTATGCTTTCACCCTTTCTCCTTAATTGACGCGATTTGAGTTTCTCCTTTGATTTAGCCATAGGGTTCTATAGTCTATACTATCATATTCGATTTTAGTTAACAAATAGGATCGTCTTAATGTATAATAATTATGTACTTTTATATTACGGGGTAGTGTACGGCCGCACAGGAGGCTTAAAATAATGGGCTCATATGAAAGCAATTTCTTATGATAATTGGCTTATAACGGCGGATTCCTATTCAATATAGGAGAACGCCGCGGGAAGGAAATATCAAGTCATATTTCTACCTGTAGAGACTGAACGCCAACCCCCGCATAACGCGGGGTGAAGACACAGTCCGACACTCTGGGTAACTGGAGAAACTTTTTGCATAATCTCCTAGACCGTGGTTCGACTCCCGGCCCCGTAACCAAATTTACTTAAAAAATATCTGCCACCATTTCTGCCAGTTGGCGAGAGCCGGCGTCGGGGTGACGACGACCGACGGCGTCGGTGAAGGAATGATAAAAGCGACTTCATTATTTTTTAAAAGGTTTAATTTGTTTCTGATGGTTTTTTCCACTTCCTGGGTACTTTTTTCCTTGACAATCTCGGTTTTTAATTCAATCTGTTGCTTGTTTTCGGTTTCGTATTCTTTTTTTGTTTGTTGGTAAAAAGAGAGTTTGCTCTTGTAGTTGAAGACGTTCGGGACGAGCGAAGAAAAAAGAAAGATAACAAAAAGAGCGAAAAAAATTTTTTTAATGGTTGCCATAGGCGGAAAGGATAGCCATGATCCGGCCCGGGTCGGCTTTTGCCTTGAGAGCTTTCATGCAAATGCCGATGATCGCTTTCGGATTTTGGTCGAAGACGGCTTTGTTGTCGCTTACGATTTTGTCGATTTCCTTTTTCAAATCGGCATCGCTCATCTCGGCCGGTAAGTATTGGGAAATGATTTCCAGTTGCTTTTTGTTGGCTGCGACCAGGTCGGGACGGTTGCCTTTTTCAAAGGCGTCAATCGATTCCTTTAACTCTTTGGCGAATTTTTTCAGGACGACAAGAGCTTCCTCATCGTCAAGATCGGATTTTTTTTCGATTTCCTTGTTTTTTACTTGGGCAATCACGAAACGGAGGACGCTCAATTTATCCTTATCGCCGGATTTAAGAGCGGCAATCTGATCGGCTTGTAATTTCTGCCTTAACATATGATAATTATATACTCTACGATGAATCGAGGCAATAAGTTGCGTCGTCGTAGGCAATCAGCCATGAAAAGAAAGACCGACAAAGACATCTTGGAGGTCATCAGCAACTTCCAGAGGTTTTTGGATCACAAACCGCCGCTCAAGAAGATGTATGAGGAAATCCAGATGATGAAGTTCAAGGTCAAACCGATCAAGGGGGATTTGTCCACGGTCGATTTGAAAAACGAGAAGTTTATCGCCACGCTGTGGAGTTTGGGTAAACTCGACGAATTCTTCCAAAAAGAGTACGACAAGCTGACGCCGAAAAACCGGGAGTTATTTTCGAGGGTTTTCGATAGCATTTACCATAAATATCAGCAGGAATTGAACAAGGTCAGCCTCCATTTCGAGAAGCCTTCACGAGAGACTAATTTCTTGGAAGTGGAAATATTCAAGGAAAAACAGACGAAAAAAGTTAATTGACTCTCATGAAAAAATTTCCTGTGGTTCTTGATCTGGAAACAAAACATAGTTTTCGCGACTTTGATGACCCGAAAAAACTGGGGATCACCGTGGTTGCCATATATGACTATCGGGATGGCCAGGGCAGGGTATTTGAAGAGAAGGAATTAAACCAGCTGTTTCCTATACTTGAATCTTCCTCTTATGTCATCGGCTATAACGTGATCAATTTTGACATCGCCGTTCTTCAAGCTTACTATCCGGGCAAGGTGGAGGTCTTTGGCGCTTTCGACATCCTGGACGACATAAAAAACAAGATCGGCAAAAGGATTTCTTTGAACGAAGTGATCGGCGCGACTCTGGGAAAGAAAAAGACCGGTCACGGCTTCCAGGCGATCGAACTATATAAGGAGGGGCGGATTGACGAGCTCAAGGACTACTGTCTCCATGACACCATGTTCACCAAGGAGCTTTTTGAATACGGGGTGAAAAACAACGAGATCTTTTATATGACAGCGACCGGTAAAGTTTCGATCAAGGTCGACTGGAAAAAATATCTCGAGGGCCAGGAGGGCAAAGACGTTCCATTGACGCTACCTTTTTAGGAGGAAAAAAAGCTTTCCGTAGGCGATCAAACTCGCCAAAAATCCGATCGACATGACGTAAGAGGCGATTTGGGACGGAGTATTCTTGAGAGCGACGGTCGATACCCCCGCCAGAAAAGACAAGACAATGGCGCCAAAAGCAAAGAAGCTGGTTTTTTTGACCGCTGCCTTTTCGCTTTTAAGACCGAGAACTAAAGTGGCGATGCTGCCGGTCAACAGACCCAAGCCGACAAAGGCGTGCAAACCGAAAACAATTTTCGGGAAGATGCCCTCGGTTTTGAAGGCTGGATCTTCCGGTGCGGCGGCGAACATGTTGACGTACATGCCCAAAAGATACTGGATTATCAAGACGATGATCATCGCCGCGGCATTCCTTTCAAAGAGATTATTTTGTTTTTTCATGGTGTTTTACAACTTTAAATAATACAAAAATTATATTAGTTTAAAAAAAGCAAAGCAAGTCCGGCTTGGATTTTGATAAAATATTTTTATGAGTCAATTGACGGATGACCAAAAGAAAAGGTATCGGGAAGAGCTACCCGATTGGACGATAGTCGAGGACAGAAAAATCGAAAAAGAATTCAAGTTCAAGGATTTCGCCGGAGCATTGGCTTTTGTCAACCAAGTCGGGGAGATCGCCGAGAAAATGAACCATCATCCGAATATCTACATCCACGGTTGGAACAAGGTAAAACTCACTCTGACGACTTTCGCGACCGGCGGGCTGTCGAGCAACGATTTCATCGAAGCGCAAAGGATCAATCGCCTAAAATAACCTCAATTTTTTGGTAAAATATAATTTGCTCTTTGACACATCTATTTATCTATTTGTTTATTTGTAGATTTGTTTATTTTATTTCCCCTGTAGCTTTTACCCCGCCTTGGCGGGGCAATCGGTACCTGCCGTCAGGCAGGAAAAAGCGAAAGAATTTATTCCCCTGTAGCTCAATCGGTAGAGCAGGTCGCTGTTAACGACAAGGTTACTGGTTCGAGTCCAGTCGGGGGAGCCAAAGTTTATTATCAGCACAATCTAAGATTGTATCGAAGGGTTTTAGCAAGTCATAACGGATCGTTCTACCTTCTAGGACAGGGTTCTGAAGTATCAACTTCAAAATCTGTCGTTTTTCTTCTATTTCAGAACCTTTGAAAAGTTCATAAGCTTGATTAGCAAGCTGTAGCAAGTAACTAGCTGTAATATAGTAATTGTCTTCTGCGTCTTGCAAACTGTTCAATTGATTATCAATCTCATCAATTTTTGATCTAAACTCATTGTACATTTTGTCATGTTGATCAACAGTAATTCGCCACATCAATCCAAAAGACAAGAGAACTATTAGGTAAAGAGGCCGAAAAGTTGACTGATGCACAGGCAATGAAAATAGAGGACGATATGAAAGTCCTTGCCAATATTATTATTGATGCTATTTTCAAAATGACTCCTAAGGAACGTAAAGCACTTGGTAAAAAGATAAGAAGAGAGAGATTGGGAAAAAAGAAACCAAGGTTGTAGAATTAGACCATATGAAAATATTTGTATTCGGTGCAGGGGCTAGTCAAGCGGCACAACATGAGCTAACATATGGTAGAGAACATCCACAAAGAGCCCCTTTAATGAATGAACTTTTTAATAAGCAATATAATGACAATATTGTAAACGGATTAAATTTGGATATAAATGAATGTAGATTAGAAGTAGAAAAGACTAAATCGTTAGAAAAGTGGCTTACTAACAGATGGGATGCGATATCTGCGATTAAAACGGATGAAAAAAGAAGAGCAGAGTTAAGCTGGTTTGGGAATATAAACCTTTATATTTGGAATTTATTAAATAAAGTGTCGAAAACCTATCCAAACGCACAAGGTTATTCATATCTTCTGAAAAAACTATATAGTAATGATGAAGAATTTGCGTTGATTTCATTTAATTACGACACTTTACTAGACCAATCCTATCAAGACATATTTCGGAGATCATTATCATCACGGGCAGCTTATCTATCTGCAAGATTGATTAAACTTCATGGATCAGTTAATTGGTTTTTAAAAGGTAGAGATCAAGATACTGACCTTTCATATAATAGACACAGAAATGACATGGGAGTACGTATAAGAGCTATAGCTGAACAAATATATAATGGACCTCCTATGAGGTTGGATAAACTAGAGATTCTAGACCCAACGCATTCAAGCCTTACTACTATAAATCATATAATGGGTTATTTTGATGGATATTTTTATCCATTATTATTTATGCCCTTAACAGGGAAAGCTTATAGCACAATATCTGATTTTAAAGAGGTAATGATACAGCAAGCAGAGGAGCTATTTAAAATCTCAAAAGATGTTTATCTAATCGGTTATAGTGCCAATGATGAACTTATATATGATTTACTTAGTAAAGCAACTTATGGAACCAAACTTCATGTAATAGGTCGACAATCAGCAAAGCAAATTGCTGAAAAAATATTTAGCAAAAATCCTAACCTAAAAGAGGGAATTATTAATGAAGAAGGATTTCTTAATTTTGTAAGTAAGTATTAATTGTTTAAATTGACAAAAATAAATTAAGGGATTATCCTATTGTAATCTACCATGAGCCAAATTATTCAGATAGAACCATTTTCTAAAATCGTCGATACCTTTTGGGGGACTTTCTTAGGTGCGTTTGCGGCATTATTATTCTTACCCATAACTAATATCATAAGCAGGATTGTGAAAAGACGAGTTCAACACTACAACTCGTTAGTTCTTTTGGAAACTCAATTAAACGAAATGATAGGAATTATTAAAGATAATATCTATCTAATTCCAGCTTTTAAAAAAGCCATAATAAATGGAAATATTTATTGGAGTCTATTAAGGACAATACCGCTAGATAAGACTCATTTAACAAATTTAGCTGATATAGAATTGATAAATGATGTCTTTGAATTTTTTTACGATACAAGAAAAATAAACGATGATGTAGAAAATTTAAATAAAGGATATGATGAACTCAAAAATGCCTTTATAGAGAAAAACATTACAGTAGAACATTATGCGGTTAATTCGAAACTCATAGCAGTTCATCTTGAATTAGTTGGAAAATTCTATGATGAGTTATTAGACAAATTAATAGGTCTATTAACCATTATTAGAATACAAATAAGAAGAGATATGCCATTAGTTGTAAAAATACAAGAGTTCTTCTTTAGGAAAACTAGCGACAAAATTTCAATTAAAGAATTTAAAGAAGAAAAATCTAAATTAGAAGATGAGCTCGAAAAAAGCTCGGAAAAAAGTAGAGATGAAATCGCTAAAGTATCAAGTAAAAAAATATGAAGAAATATGTATTTCAAGTAACTTCTTCAATATTCCAAGCATCTAGAGATGTTCAATATAACGAATTAGAACATAAGATTTTAAACGAGAAAATTGATGGAATTGAGATAGTCATTAAGGTTGATAAACTAGATGACGTTAATAATAAGATAGAGGAAAATCTTAAAGAAATTATCGTTTTAAATTTTCTAGATTATCCTAATATAAAAAACTACAAATTTAAAGTTAAAGTAGTTAAAATTGAGGAGTTGTAATTTGAATAAAGGATCCTTTAAGAAGCTGGAGTGATTGATAAGTAACTACAAACTCAGTTTTCCTATTCCTGAATAAGTCTACTAAGGGGAGCAAGTGATAGTTTAGGTCGTAAGAACAATCTAAATAATAAAATAACCTTCAGTATTTAAGCCTTCTTAATTTACTATTTCTTACCTGATATAATTTTATATATGCTTGATGATAAAAACAGTTTCGAAATTATTAAGCCGGAATCTACAACTGATTTATCTTTTAAAAGCCCTTTCCAACCTTATGACGTAAGAAATGATGATAGAACGACTGTAACTTCTGTTGGTTTAGAAATGCAAAGAGCGATTATGAGTGCTGGCATACTTCAACCTGGTGAAAACATATTCGTGCCTGATTTTTTTGCCTTTATTCTTTTACCTCTGCCACCTAACGCAAAACCTGGAATAGAGAGAGAAGCTATTCCTGCAGTAATGAGAACCTCCGTTGAAATGGGTTCTCAATTCGCTCAGGGAATGATAGAAGCTGAAGAAAAACAAATAAAAGAATGGGAAGCTAACAAAACAAACTGGAGATATATCGATTTATATTCTCCAGAACCAAATACACCAATTGAGAGATTATTTCAAGAACATCATGTTGATTATTCAAAAGGAGAAGGATTGAGATTTTTGGCATATGGAGGAAGAAGTGTTAATCGATCAGTCCCCGCTCCAAAATTACAAGCAGGAACTAAATAATTGTTATGTTGAATAAGTTCTAATTGTCTCAGCGACAGGGAGTCAATTTTTCTTATTATGACCGATTAATTTTCCATGTAATAATAAAAATCTCTGTACCGGATAAACTTCGGCGGCTCGTAGTAAAATATGAATATGGCTCACGTACAAAATGTTATTCGTTCGATTCAACGTACGGGATGATAAAACTAAAAAGGGCCTATGAAGCCTGGGACAAAGACGATGGATTCAGAGTGTTAGTTGACAGGCTATGGCCAAGAGGGATCTCTAAAGAAAAAACCCATTTGGATCTATGGCTCAAAGATGTTGCTCCAAGTACTGAGTTAAGGAGGTGGTTTTCCCATGATCCGAATAGATGGCAGGAGTTTAAGGAAAGATACCTGAAAGAAATACGGAGAAAGAAAGAACTAATATCCCAACTGGTAAGACTTGAAAAAAAACACGAAATTATTACTTTCGTGTACGGAGCCAAGGATAGGAAACATAATAAGCCTAACTTGCCGG
>JAMCTE010000011.1 GCA_023381015.1 Patescibacteria group bacterium
ACTTCAACATCACCGAGGTATCTAAACCACCGGAATAAAGCAGTAAAACTTTTTTAACTTTTCCCTTAACAGCTTCGTGGGAAGCGACCTTTATGTAACTAGTTGCATTTTTCATATTTAAAAAAAATAATTAATAATTAAAGTTAATAACTTCGCTGGCCCGCCTGAATTTAAAGTTTTTCATAAGTTTAAGAAATTAAGGAACTTATAACTTCGTCATATTGTTTTTTTGATTTTTTCCAAAATTTTTTCTTGGAAGACAAATTTTTTTTGGCCAGATCAAGTTTTAGATTTCCTGTTCCGCCGGTATGAACCGACTTTTTCAAAAAGTCTTTAGCATTCGGCAAAGGGATTTTATCTAACTGTTTTTTTGTCTCCAGATAGGCAGTTCTAAACGGTATGCCGTTTTTAACTTTTTCATAAGCAAAGTGGGTGGCATAAATTTCTTTACTGCAGGCTTTTCCCAAGACCGGCAGGTTTGGTTTGATCGAGTCAAGAATAATCGGCAACACTTGTAAAGTTTCGTTAACAGTGTGGATTGATTCCATAAAAAGACCTTTGGTCTCGCCAAAGTCTCCGTTATATCCGGAGGGGAGTGATATGGTCATGAAACCAACTGCCATTGACGAAGATAAAACTTTATTTGCTTTTGCTCTGATATATTCGAGCAGGTCAAGGTTTTTCTTTTGGGGCATAATACTTGAACCGGTGCAAATTTTTTCATCAACAATGAAAAAGTTAAACTCCGAAGTTGTAAACAGTAAAAGATCGCTGGCAAATCTCGAAGACGCCAGCATTATCTGTCCTAGACAATGCATTACCATTAAATGAAAAATTGGACGCGATATCTGACTGTATAGAGAATTATTTTGTACCTTTTTAAAATCTAAAAGTTTAGCTGTTAATTCGCGATCAATGGGTAACGATACTCCATAAGCAGCTCCGCTGCCGAGAGGGGATTGGTCATTAATCTCAAAACAGGTTTTAAGATAGTCTAAAAGATCAATCAACTGTTCGGCAAAACTACCAAGCCACATGCCAACCGATGACGGCATGGCTTTTTGCATATGAGTGTATCCGGGCATGGGAATATGCTCATATTTTTTTGCATACAAAAGGAACTGCCCAGTTACTTTAATCACTGCCCCGGCTATGATAAACAGTTCCTCTTTCGTATAAAGTCGTAAATCAACTAAGACCTGATCGTTGCGGCTTCTCCCGGTGTGGATTTTTTTGCCAAGATCTCCTAATTTATTACTCAAAAAAGCTTCAATTTTAGTATGAACATCTTCATCTTCAGCTTTAATATCGAACTGGCCCTTTTTATCTAGAGCTAAAATCGTCAATAAAAGTTTTTTTAATTTTTTCAGCTCTCCTTTATTAATAATTCCAATTTTGCATAACATTATCGCCTGGGCGATTGAGCCGTAAACATCGTATTTTGTTAAATATCCATCCAACTGAACACCTTCGGCAAAGCAATAGTCCTCAACTAGTTGATCGAGCTTTATTTTTTTATCCATCCAAAGTTTTTTCATATTTTTCTTTTAATTAATAAAAACCCCGCCTAAATTGGCGGGGGAATCGTATTTCTGGCCAAAAAAAATCCCCGGATTCTTTGTCCGGGGGAATTAGTTCTAATCTTTGGTTTTAGGCCAAGAAAATACTACCTTCCCCAAAGATTCGCCTCGAATTGGATGAAAGTAATATTTTCATACGACTCTATTATAACACAGTTTTTTAGAAGTAAATAGTAGAATAAAGAAATGAAATATAAACTATTGATTTTGGACGTTGACGGAACAATAATTGAGAGCCGTAAAGACGCTTCGGTTTCCGAAAAAGTTGCCGAAGCGATCCGCCAAGCAAATAAATTTGTTAAAGTCTGCCTTTGCACTGGTAGAACCTACAACGACGTTAAGAATCTAATTAAAGTTTTGAATATTCAAAGTTCTTATCACGTTATAGAAAGCGGAACAAAAGTAATGAATTCCGAGGGTAAATTAGAATATGCGAAATCACTATCAGAAGATGATTTGGAGGAAATTATCGAGTTCTCTGATAATCTACCTTCAGGATATGGTTTTTGCGTCGACGGGATTTGGAAAAGTAAATTAGAAGATATAAGAAACGGATTAGTGACGGTTTTAACTCTTCACTCAGAAGACAGAGAACAAACGAAATCCGTTTTAAAGCAGATAGATCGGTTAAAAGAAAAATTTAATATCCATGTTGGATCAAAGTGGGATAAGCCAGATGGAGCCTATATCGCAATAACTAACAAGGAAGCTTCTAAGGAATTTGGTTTGAAATATATTCAGGAAAAATTAGGAATAAAAAAAGAAGAAACTATTGGTGTTGGGGATTTTCCAAATGACTTACCCTTATTTAAGGTTTCCGGATTAAAAGTGGCGATGGGGAATGCTGAAGAAAGTTTAAAAAATGCTGCAGATATCATTGCACCTTCACTCAAAGATGATGGTGTTGCTTGGGTTATCGACAAATATGTACTTAATTCACTTTAATTAATTAAAGTGAGCATTTTAATGTTTTAAAACATTAAAATGATAGCCAATCTTGTAAGAAATCATCTGGTAGAATTATATCCAATATGTGGTTTTGGTACGCGATGGTTTCCGCTCTATCTTCGGCAGTTTCGGTGACAATCAACAAAAAAGCCTTATACAAGATCAACGCCGCTTTGGTTTCTTGGGCGCTATTTGTGATCCCGATCCCTTTTTTGCTTTATCCATCTTTCAAAAACGGCATGCCTAAGCTAAATTTGCTTTTTTGGCTGGCGGCTTTGGGTTCTGCCGTCCTTTTTGGTTATGCTAAAACTCTTGCTTTGAGATCCTTGAAAACCAGTTTGATGTCCGAGATTGTCCCGTTGACTTTTTTTAGCGTGATTTTTCAATATATATTCGGAATGATCTTGTTTAACCAAATGTTAAAAACGATTCCTATGATCGGACTGGGATTGATTATTGTCGGAGGATATCTGCTCAAGGTCGAGGAGGCAAAAGAAAATTTTTGGCGTCCTTTTCAGCTGCTTTTTACAAACAAGGATGCATTTTTATATCTGCTAGCAAATCTGATCATGGTTTTAAGCACGGTTTGTGACAAAGCAGCCCTCAATAATATGTATCCCGTCAACCAACCCCTTTACCTTCTGGTTGGTAACGTCATGATCGCGGTGATGATATGGATATATATGATGAAGAAGGACAAAAATTGGCTTGCCGATTTGGGGAAACATTTGCCGATACTGACCGCAGGAGGAATCGCCTACACCGGGGTGTCTTTGGCATATTTGTTTGGGATAACGACAGGCGCCTTAGCTCTTGTTTCCGGTGTAAAAAAGTTTGAGGTGATCTTTATCTTATTTCTGGGATGGTTGCTCTTTAAGGACAAACCGAAAAGATCGGTTTGGTTGGGTAGTTTTATCATGTTGATCGGGGTAATAATGACGAAACTCGTCTAACAAGATTTATATTCATAAAACTTTCTTGATGGTTGAATTCTCATTCCAAGTGGAATAAAATAGTCTATACGTTATGAAAGGCAAATTAATCATACTCCTGGTATTAGTGCTTCTTTTTATCGGATTTGTCGTTGTACGTTTTTTTATATTGGATCAACAAAATGCTTATGGAAAGTTGAAAATCATCTCTTCGCCAACGACCAGCATTTTCATCAACAATATGATCATCGGCAAGACTCCTTTCGAGGATAAATATAAAGTAGGGGAATATTTAGTGAAGTTGATACCAGAAAGTAGTGCCACGGATACGGCTTCCTGGAATGGCAAGATCAACGTCTACAAAAATGCCTTGACTTATGTCAATCGTGAGTTGGGCTCGTCGGACATTTTTTCCGCCGGAGAAATTTTCACGACCCAAAAGATGGACACGCCGCCAAAAAACAGCAACACCGGGGAAATTTATGTCGAGACCGAACCTCAGGGAGCGATCGTTACTTTGGACAACGACGAAAAAGGAGTCGCCCCTCTGGTGATGCAGGATGTTTTGAGCGGCGACCACGAACTGTCGGTTTTCATGCCGGGATTTTTCCGGAGGACGCAGAAGATCAACGTCGACGCCGGTTACCGCGTCAATGCTTCTTTTAAGTTAGCGATGGATCAGAGTCAGAAGCAGTTGAGCGACGTCGCCAACCAGGCCAGTTCCAGCGCGACTCCAGCGACAGCAACGGTGACGGTTAACAGCAATCCTCAAGGTTGGCTCAGGGTAAGGGCCGACGCGACAATCGACGCTACCGAAGAAGCCAAGGTCAAAGTGGGTGAGAAATTCCCATTGCTTGACGAAAAGACCGGTTGGTACCAAATAAAATTCAACGGCAACAATGACGGTTTGGTTTCGGGCACTTTCGACACCGGCTGGATTTCCTCCGAATACGCGACAAAACAATAACTTTTATGCAAGAGTATTATAGGAATGGTAATGAGGCTTTAAAAAGGCAATTAGGGTTGCTTCGTTTACGATTCCTGTTAACAAAAGATTCTTTGACGAGCGATATTCCAAACCGTCAACGCGTTTTCTTCAGATCACTTGCTGCACCAGCCAATTTTAAACTCTTGCCGGAAAACATGGGTATCGCAAAAATGATTGGTTCCAGCGGCAATAGATATCGATTATATAGTTCTTTTTTATACTCGATGCTTAAATCAGACGAAGGGAAGCGGTTTTTAGGAGGGCGGAATCCCAGTTTGTTTAATCCCGATTTTTCTTCATGGAATTCGATTATTAATACTTTATTATCCAGCGATAAATTCTCGGAGGTTTTTAGTCAAACTACGCTGATTAATCAGCAGGCTATCTATCCTGAATCCGTTCCATCAATTCGCATAATTATCAATAAACTTTTTCCTCGTGACAAAAACCTGATCGTTTACGATTTCGGCTGCGGTCAAAACTTTGATCTTCCAGCAATGGCGGCGGAAAAAACAGCCATTGATAATGATTTTTCCGCTCCTTATGAATTACGAAAATATGATAGAAGAATCAGTCTAGGAAAAGGTATAGGCGTTGATTCAAACGCGGCTGACGACATCGATTGGACAAAGATATGCACCTGCCAGCATTATAAAGATCTGAATATGGTTATGAATAAAATTGCGGCAATTGACGAATTAACGAAAATGAGAGATTCAGCGGGAAACGTCGAACGCGTCAAAGAGTCGGTGCTAGATTTTAAACCAGGGCAGCAAGGCGACGTCGTGATTACAAAGTGGATGAGGTATCAAATCGATGATCAAAAATTAATTATGGATGCGGTATTGAGGACCCTTAACGAAGGCGGTTACTGGATTAGTGTTGGTGAGGAGGAAAAACTCAAGGCCAGACGGGAAGGAAAAAAATATGATTTCCGATCCGACCAAATATGGGTTTGGCAGAAAAAAGGGGACAGATTGGTTCCCATATCATCTAATCCTAAAAAGCCTAGACAGTTGATGACTATAAGCAAAGGAAAGATCGTCAATTTTGACAAGAAATTTTTTACTTATTCTTCCAAATGAACTTGTTGTAGAGAATATAGGAGTAAGGGATGATAACAAGGAGGATGATCAGGACCTTATACAGATACCATAATTTCCTCCCAAACAAAAAGACGAAAAGCTGAATTCCAGCCGCTTGGATGACGACCGACCCGGATGAGACCAAATTGAATTTAAGAAAACTGACAAGAAAATTGAATTTGCCTTCTAGTTTCTTGTGGGAAAAACTCCAAAAGTTATTGAGTAGGAAATTGGAAACGATGGCCGTTTCCGAACTTATTACTGTCGCGACCCAAACGATCATGTGGGCTTTTTCGATGCCGACGTAGGAGATGCCGAAGTCTATGACGAAACCCGACAGGCCGACAAAAATATATTTGATGAATGACGAATGGTTAAGGACATAGAAAACCGTTTGCGAACTATATTGGAAAGCGTTGATTTTAGAAATTCCGAATTTTCTTTCCTTGAAATCGACAGGGATCTCCGCTATCTTAGCGTTGTGTTTTAAAGCATAGTCGATCATGGCTATTTGGAAGACATATCCGGAAAAGTTTTTGATGTGCTCGAGCGAACCTTTGACTACCCAGCTTTTCATGGCCCTAAAACCATTGGTCCATTCGGTGACGCCAGGTTTCATGAATCCAATTCTGACGAATATATTGGCACCGATCGACAAAATTTTTCTATGGAAACCCCAGTTTTTCGGGATAGAGCCCCCTTTTGAATAACGCGTACCGATGACGAAGTCGGCACCGTCTTCTATTTTTTTGATAAAATCGGGAATTTTTTTTGGATCATGCTGGCCGTCGGCATCAATCTGGATTATGAGATAAGGACTGAGTTTTTCTTCGCAGTAATTGAACCCCCTAAGATATGCTTTTCCCAATCCTTCCTTTTCCGTTTCCATCAAAAATAGGCCTGAATGTTTTTTTTGCAGTTTCTTAACCGCCTCCGCCGTTCCGTCCGTCGAATGGCTGTCTACCACGAGAATGTTGATTTCCCAGTTGGTGACCTTTTTTTGTTGGTCGAAGATTTCTTCGATCAAGTGCTCGATGCTGCCTTTTTCGTTGTAAGTCGGCGCGATGATCACTACTTTCCTCATAAGGTTTTGAAATAGTCAATTGTCAATTTAAGCCCGTCTTCGAGGCTGGTTTTCGGTTCCCAGGAGAGGAGCCGTTTCGCTTTATTGAGGTCCGGCTTCCTTCTTTTCGGATCATCCTCTCCGATTGGTTCAAAGACTACTTTCGATTCCGACCCGGTCATTTCCTTAACGAGTCGGGCGACATCGATGATCTTTCTTTCGTCCTCGGTGCCCAAGTTGATAATTTCTCCTTTAAGATTTTTTGTTTCCCCAAGAGAAACCAAACCAGCTACCATGTCTGTTACGTAACAGCAGGAACGCGTTTGTTCGCCGTTACCGTAAACGGTGAGCGGTTTTTTCGTCAAAGCCTGGTTGATAAAATTAGAAATAAATCGGCCGTCGTCCTTATCCATGAATGGGCCAAAAGTGTTGAATATCCGAGCAATTCTGGCGTCGATGTTGAACTTTCTTGTGTAGGCAGAGATGATGGCTTCGGCGAAACGCTTACCCTCGTCGTAGGCCGACCTGACTCCGGTCGTATGGACGTTGCCGAAGTAAGTTTCCGGTTGCGGAGAAACAGCCGGGTCTCCATAGACTTCGCTCGTTGAAGAGAATACCAATGTTTTGCTCTGACTTTTTACAAAAAAATCAAGCAAGTTCATTAAGCCCAAACTATTGACTCTAATGATTTCCAAAGACAGTCTGGCGAAAGTAGCAGGAGAAGCAGGGGAGGCCAGGTCATAAATCAAGTCGAAACTGGGTAAAGCGCCGAAGTCATAGTCGACTAAATCGGCTTCAACCAATCGGAAGTTTTTGTCATCGGCGATTTTCCTTAGATTGTCTTTTTTGCCGGTAACGAAGTTATCAATCGCATATACGGTATGATTGTTTTTTAGATAATATTTGACCAAGTGGGAACCGATGAAACCGGCTCCTCCGGCGACAAGGATTTTCATACCGACTTCCTTCCTATGGAAAAATATCGGAAACCGATTTTTTTCATCATTTCCGGCAAGTAGATGTTTCTACCGTCAAAAATGACGGGATTTTTCAGGAGTTTTTTGACTTTTTCCAAATCTATTTGACGGAATTCGTTCCACTCGGTCAAAATAACCAGGGCGTCGGCATTTTTGAGACACTGATAGACGTTGGTGGCGTATCTGACCTTTTCACCAAAAATTCTTCTGATATTTTCTTCAGCTTCTTGGTCGTAGACGGAAAGTGAAAACCCCTCTCTGATGAGATTTTCGATAATGAAAATTGAAGGGGCGAAGCGGATATCGTCGGTATTAGGTTTGAAAGCCAAACCCCAGACAGCGATGTTTTTTCCGGGCGAATATTTCAGGATTTTTTTCAGAAATTTTTCTTTAGCCAGATAGTTGACTTTTTCCACTTCGGTTAAAAAGTTGGAGTCGATGCCCAGTTTTTTGCCCGAATCTATCAACGCCAAGACGTCTTTTGGGAGACAAGACCCTCCGTAGCCGACCCCGGGATACATGAAGATCCTGCCGATTCTTTTATCAAGGCCGACGGCATCCAGGACGGCTTCGACATTGGCGTCGACCGACTCGGCGTAAAACGATATCAGATTGGCAAAGGAAATTTTTGTCGCGAGCATGGCATTGGAAACGTATTTGATCAACTCGGCCGAAGCCAAGTCAGTGACAACCCGCTTTCCATTGATTGGTTCGTGCAGTTTCAAAAGCAGGTCGATGGCTTTTTTCGAATCTGAACCGGCGACGACCCGGTCGGCGTTCAAGGTATCATAGATGGCGGTTCCTTCCCTCAAAAATTCCGGGCAGGAAGCGACGCTGAACTTGACGTTTTTGGCAGCATGTTTTTCCAGTATGACGGCGACTTTTTTGTTGGTCCCGACCGGCACGGTGCTTTTACAGGAGACGACGGTGAAATGGTTTTTGGAACCCGACAAATTTTTGGCGATGTTGCGGGCAACTTCGAAGACGGCCGACAGGTCGGCTTCGCCGCTTTCTTTCGGAGGTGTGCCAACGGTGATGAAAACTATTTCCGAATCGGAAACCGGCGAATAATCAAGTCCGAAATGGATCCGTTTCGCTTTGATGTTTTTCTGGAGAAGTTCGGTCAAGCCGGGCTCATAGATGATCGGGTCGCCTTTTTTTAACCGGTCGACTTTTTCCTTGGTGTGGCCGATCACCCAGACGTCGTTGCCGAAGTCGGCAAAAACGCAGGCCGTGACCAGTCCGACATAGCCATGACCAACAATAGTTATTGTCATATCAATAAATTATAAATCACAAATGACAAATGATAATTGATTTTTTTGGCAATTGTTATTTGTCATAGGGAAAGTTGTGATTTAAGCTCGTCGAGTCCTTCCGTAAAATCTTTCATCTTCCAGAAATCATTTTTTTTGCTCCTGATATCGGCGTATTGGGGTAACCCGGGCTTTGATTTTATATATTTTTCATAGGTAGTTTTTCCAATGAGGGATTTGTCCAGGTTGAATTTTTCCGCCACCAAAATAGCGGCCTGATAAGGAGAGATCGATTTTCCTCCAACGAGATGATAAGTTTCCGGGGAATAATTGTTGAAAAGGTGCCTCAATCCGTAAGCAATGTCGTCAATCAGCGTCGGAGTCATCAATGAGTCGGTGATCATCGATAACGGCTTTTTTTGCTCGAGGAGCATTTTAAAAGTACGGAAGAAGTCTCTTTTGATATCGAATCGGGCCCGATAAGGATAAGATATCCTGACTATCATTGCTTTTCCGGCGACGATCCTTTCGCCTTGGTATTTTGAATCGGCATAGACTCCCGGAGGGTTGACGACAGAGTCTTCAAAATATGGCGGGTTTTTCCCGTCGAAGACGAAGTCGGTAGAAATATAAATAAATTTCTTGTTTTTCAGAGACACGGCTTCAAAGACGTTTTTCGTCCCGTCGCGGTTGATTTTATAAGCAAGGTCTTTATTTGTTTCGGCACCGGCGACGTTAGTGAAAGCCGCCAGATGGAGAAAAATGTCGAAATCCATCCCATTTAAGGTTTGATTGACCAGTTCTCGGTTGGTAATGTCCATTTTTGATTGGGGAACCGGGATGAACTCAAAGTCAGTATTTAGAAGTTCGACTATTCTTGAACCAACCAGCCCGTCGGCGCCGGTCATCGCGATTTTAAGCATACTGTTTTTTATAGTAATTTTGATATTCTCCGCTTTTGATATCTTTCCACCATTGCTGGTTTTTCAGATACCAGTCGACGGTAGTTTTCAGGTAGTCGGCGAAATCATATTGTGGTTTCCAGCCGAGCTCGCGGTTTATTTTCGACCAGTCGATCGCGTAACGGCGGTCGTGTCCCGGCCGGTCCTTGACATATTCGACGACGGTCTCGTCCTTACCCATGATTTTCAGTATCATTTTGACGATTTCGATATTGTTGACGTCTTTGTTCAAGCCGCCAACAAAATAAGTTTCGCCGACTCGGCCTTTTTGGAGGATGAGGTCGATGGCTTGACAGTGATCTTCAACGTATAACCAGTCGCGGACGTACAAACCGTCTCCATAAACGGGCACTTTTTTGTTTTCGATGATATTGGTTATAGTCAGAGGAATCAGTTTTTCCGGAAATTGATAAGGGCCGAAGTTATTGGAACAGTTTGATATGGTAATTGGGAGGTTGTATGTCGTGTGATAGGCTCTGACCAGGTGGTCTGAGGCGGCTTTCGACGCCGAATAAGGGCTGTGCGGGTCATACTGGCTTTTTTCGTTGAATTTGTCGCTGCTGCCAAGTGCCAGCGCGCCGAATACTTCGTCGGTTGATATATGGTGGAATCTTTTTACCTTATTCTTAAAGGCGGCTTCGAGTAATACGTAGGTGCCTTCGATGTTGGTTTTGACGAATGGCGCCGGATCCATGATCGAACGGTCAACGTGGCTCTCGGCGGCAAAATGGACAATAGTATCAGCTCTTTTGGTTAATGAGTTGACGAGTTGAGAGTCGCATATATCGCCTTGGATAAATTCATAATGGGGATTTTTTTCGACGGATTTGAGATTTTCTAGGTTTCCGGCGTAAGTGAGCTTGTCGAGGTTAATTATTGTGTCGTTTGGATATTTTCTTAACCAGTAGATGATGAAGTTCGAGCCGATAAAGCCAGCTCCGCCTGTAACCAGTAATTTCATTCAATTATTTTATCATATATTGGGTAGCGGACATGTCTGTTCTGTACGATTATTTTTTACGTAAGTAAGGGTGGTTAATCAATTTTTCGAGAATCAACCAACGTTTTTCTTTGGTGGTGTGGGGAACGTCGTCTTTCAGATTGCGGGTGGCGGCCGTCATCGGACGTTTCGAATACATCGCCAGATATGCTTTTTCAAAACCGACAGCTTTGCATAATTTGACGGTGTTTGCGAATTCTTCATCGGTTTCGCCGCAAAACCCGACGATGATATCGGTTGAGAATTTTATCCCGGGAATTTTGGACCGGAGTTTCAACACTAAATTGGTGTAATCATTAGCGGTGTACCACCTGTTCATTCTTTTCAAGACCCGATCGTCTCCAGCTTGGACCGGCAGATGGATAAGCCTGGTGATGTTTTTGTTTTTGGCAATGACGTCAATGAGTTCGTCGGAAAAATCCCAAGGATTAGAAGAAATGAAATCGACTTTTTCAAAACCGAGTTTAGCAACTTCTTCTAGAAGATGGGGAAAGAGCGTAGGAATTCTATATCGGCCGAGATGTTTAACGTAAACCGGTTTAATTTTAGCCAACGGGTCCTGTTTCGAGTTTCCTCCCGCCGGTGCTCGACCGGCTACCAGTCCGCCGAGTCTCCGCGCCGTCGGGATCCCTCCACTCTCAACACCCGTTTGTTTTTTAAAATAAGTTTTTGACAGATCTCTCATAACCTGGACGTTTTTTTCTCCCAAGATTAAATCGGCTCCATAAGAATTGACGTTTTGACCAAGCAGAGTGATATTTTTATAGCCTTTCTTTTTCAAATCCGAGCATTCTTTTATTATGTCTTGGTAAGGGCGGCTGATTTCCCTTCCGCGGGTAAAAGGGACAACGCAGAAAGTACAAAAGTTATTACATCCATTGGAGATCGGCACCCAGGCGTTTTCCTTGGTTTGCCTAACCGGAGCATTATCGAATCCGATCTCCTCAATCGGAAGGAATTCGTCGGCGGACGGCATCGCTTCGCGGATTTTTTTCAGGAATTTACCGGTTTTATCCCGAAATGCCAATCCGACCATACAGCCGGTAACTATAACTTTTAGTTTTAAATTTTTAGTTTTTAATTTGCCCAAATTATTAACCAGGCCGTAGACGCGGTTTTCGGCAGATTCACGTATCATGCAGGTATTAATGACAACATAATCGGCGGTTTTGATCGATCTGGCTTTAGTCATTCCTCTGGATTTTAAAGTCGATTCGATTCGTTCCGAGTCGGAGTGGTTTTGCTGACAGCCGAAAGTTTTGATGAAATATTTCATTATTCCTCGGACTCAATTTTAACGGTTTTTTTCATCCGGTTGATTATTAAAATAAAGAATAATAAGACTAAGGCGATTGTCGCAAAAGCGATCAGCTTTTCGATTCCTTTAAGAAACAAGCTGGAAATTCCCAAGATCAGGGAAATTAGCCAGTAGAAAATAGCGATCCGCCTTTTTCCCCAGCCGATTTCAAGAAGCCGATGGTGAAAGTGGCCCCAGTCGGCTTTGAAAATCGATTTTTTTTGCCTCAATCTCCTTATGATCGTATAAACAGCATCGATCATCGGTATCGCCAAGATCAGTACGGCGGTGCCGATTTTTCCGAATGATAAAATCGAAAGAATTCCCAACAAAAATCCGGCCAAAGCGCCTGCCCCGTATCCTGGCATGATTTTTTGCGGGTAGAAATTGAAAGGCAAAAAACCAAGATAGGAACCGGCGACTATAAAAGAAAGAAGCGTTACCGACTGAATACTGATGTCGTGGGTAGTGAATCTTTGTGAAAGCAGTCCGAGAAAGATAGCCGTGATGGCAACAAATCCAGGCAGTTGTCCGTCGACTCCTTTGCTCCAATTGACCATATTAGTCGTCCAGGTAAGCCAAATGATAGCCAGAAAATCAGCCAGTATCCAAATCGAGTGTTTGCCCAAAAAATCGATCGGTATCTTCCAGGTGTCAAGATGGATGACGCCGCCGAAAGGATTTGATACGTAAGGAATGCCGAGTCCGAAACCAATCACGATAGCCGATACAAGTAAGTTAGCGAAAAATCGTACATATGGCGATATATCCCCGTGATCGTCGAAAAGTCCCAGAACGAGCAGAAGAAAACTTCCCAATAGTATTCCGATGACGATTTTATTCAAAGGAATAAAGATCAGTGTCGTCAGGAAGATCGACAGGTAGATAGGAATTCCACCGCCC
Source organism: Patescibacteria group bacterium (assembly GCA_023381015.1). GTDB lineage: Bacteria > Patescibacteriota > Microgenomatia > UBA1406 > GWC2-37-13 > GWC2-37-13. The sequence continues at coordinate 12,992 of JAMCTE010000011.1, forward strand.
CGTGGAATGATGCCGAGGTGAGTGCGGGCGGGGTGATATCGCTTTTTGACGTCGGTAACCAGATTGAGTTTTTTTGCCAAAAAAATGGTCGGGACCGTGGCCAAAAACGAAATCAGAAAAGCGGCAACAAGTGTTGGAATCATATGATTAGGAAATCAGGAAAATTATCTTAACAAAAACGAATGTGAAGCCAATAATGAAAAACAGATCGGCGTATTCAAATAATTTTTTTGCAAGGAAGTTACCGAAAAAAAATTTGTTGTAGACATAATTGTTTAATATAAAAATCAGATTCAGCAAAAGTGGGAGGAGGACTATCATCCAGGTATCAGCCAGTTGGGATTCGCCACCAGTCAAACTATAAAACAAGGGAATTTGCGGAGGGAGCGTTTTCAACCTCATGATAAAGGTAGTGATCATGACGATGTCTCCTGCGATTAAGAAATTGATCATAAGCTCTATATATTATACTTCAATCGGTTTTTATTCTCTTGCATTTGCTTGGATTTTCCTTTATCATTTTCCTTGAAATGACATAATCTTCTCAACCGACCTCATTTTTCCGTTATAAATTAAATTATTTTACTTTCATGAAAGACACCCAAATTTACAACTTAGTTAAAAAAGAAGAAAAAAGGCAGCGGGAAGGAGTGGAGTTGATTCCTTCGGAAAACTATGCCTCTGACCATGTCAGGAAGGTTTTGTCGTCATATTTCGTCAACAAATACTCGGAAGGTTATCCAAAGAAGCGTTACTATGGAGGCAACGAAAACGTCGATTCGGTCGAACTGATTGCCATAGAAAGAGCAAAGAAGCTTTTTCGCGTGCCGTTTGCCAATGTTCAGCCTTATTCAGGGAGCCCGGCCAATCTGGCAGTCTATTTGGCTACTTGTAAGCCTGGTGACGTTATAATGGGTCAAGCTCTTGTTGCCGGAGGACATTTGACTCACGGCCACAACGTATCGGCAACAGGGATTTTCTATAAGAGTATCCAGTACGGGTTGAAAAAAGAAGGAGTTTACGAGAACCAGGACCTTTTCGATTATGAGGAGATTAGGCGTCTGGTCATAGAAAATAAACCAAAACTGATTTGGGTCGGAGCAACGGCTTATCCATTGAAATTCGATTACAAAAAATTTGCGGAGATCGCCGACGAAGTTGGAGCCTATCTGGCAGCCGATATCGCTCACGTCGCCGGCTTGATTGCCGGAGGTTCCCATCCGTCACCGGTTCCTTACGTTCACATCGTGACGACAACGACCCACAAGACATTGCGTGGTCCAAGAGGTGCGATGATCTTGGTGACGGAAAAAGGCTTGAAGAAAGATCCTGACCTGGGAGACAAAATAAACAAAGCCGTTTTTCCAGGATTACAAGGAGGTCCTCACGACAATACTACAGCCGCGATCGCGATCGCTTTGTACGAAGCTAGTCAACCGGCTTTCAAGAAATATGCCGCCCAAATCGTCAAAAATTCGCGGGCACTGTCCGATGCTCTGATTAAGGGCGGACTAAAATTGATAGGGGGCGGAAGCGAAAATCACTTGCTGCTTGTTAACTTGACCAATGTCTTGGGTCCTGGCGCCGGTATTTTTGCCCAAAAAGCCCTAGACATGGTCGGCTTGACTCTAAACAAGAATACGGTTCCCGACGAGACCTCTTCGCCGTTTTATCCCTCTGGTATCAGGCTGGGTACTCCGGCTTCAACGACGAGGGGAATGAAGGAAAAGGAAATGAAATTTATAGGAGCTAGAATTATTGAAGTGGTCAAGCTTTTGTCATCGTATCGTTTACCTGAGAAAAGAGAAGATCGCAAAGCCTATATCGTCAAATTTGAAAAGGAAATGTCCGGCAATCAGAAGATTAAACGGATTAAAGAGGAGATAAGGAAGTTCACTTTAAGATTTCCTATACCGTAATCGTCCGGATAAATAATAATCGGATTGCTTTTTAAAAATTATTTTGTACCATTAACTATGGCAAAAACAACCAGAAGAAAAAAATCTACCGTCAAAAAATCAGTCGTTGCTCTTCAACAAT
>JAMCTE010000012.1 GCA_023381015.1 Patescibacteria group bacterium
CTCTCATCTTTTTCAAGTTTTTATTCTCTAAAACCGAATACTTCGGCCTTTTTGCCCGGGTCGGGAAGTGGGATGAGTCAACCGGGTTACATTCTACTTTCATTTTCATTTGCTTAAAAATTTCGCTGGCAAATTCGTACCAGCTGCACTGTCCTTGCGAAGTCATATGATAAAGACCATAATTGTCGGTTTTCAACAATTCATTTAAATTCTCGGCGATGTTTTTCGTGTAAGTCGGGGTACAGGTCTGGTCGTCAACGACGCTGACCTGGCCTTTTTCTTTTCCTAATCTAATCATCAATTCGACAAAATTACCGCCTTTCCCCGACGATCCTGCCGTACCATGTAGGCCACAAACCCTGATAACAAAATGCCTGTCGGCGATGTAACGGGTAAAATTTTCTCCGGCTAATTTAGAAGTTCCATAGACATTTACCGGTCCAGTATTATCGGCTTCGGAAAAGGGTGTATTTCTTTTTTCGTCCAGACCAAAGACGTAGTCAGTGCTAATAAAAACCGTCGTCCAGCCCTTTGACTGACAAAGTTCGGCTATATTTTTTTGGGCGCTGGCGTTAACTAAAAAAGCTTTATCCGGATTGTCTTCAACTTCGTCGACTTTGTGATACGCCGAAGTATTAATAACGATGTCTGGATTAATGCCTTCTAAAACTTTTTTTACATTAGTTATGTCCGTAACTTCTATATCTTGATGGGTGAGGGGAGTGATCGAGTAAAAATCTTTGTCGAAGACTTTCCTGATATCGGTCGACAGTTGGCCGTTGGCTCCGATAAGGGCGAGTTTCTTCATAACCAAATGATAGCAGATAATTTTTTCAGTTTATATATGTCAAACCAAAATAAAAAAATATCAGCTCATTTTGTCATTCCGGCGTAGGCCGGAATCCAGACTATAATTATACAATTTAAATTCGGCGTAACACTTGCCATTGACATCGGCAAGAATAATCCCTATAAATTTAGTATGAGATCAAAAAAATCCAGGAAAAAGATGAGAGTGGCAAGACCTGCAAAATCAACCAGCGCTTTCTCCCTGATAGTTTTTTTGGCGGTCCTGACGATCGTCGTCTGGGGATTCAACTTCTACAATTCAAGGCCAAAAGTTCTCGGAAGCCAGACTTTCTTGAGTGACCAAGCGGAAGGAAGCGACAACAACAATACTGCCAACACCTCCGAATCGACCGGCGGCAAACAAGAATCAGTCAGCCAACCGGCAGAAACCAAAACTGCCGAACCGACCGAAGTCCGCCAGCAGACTGAGACCCCCGAGCCGAGCGAAACGCCGAAACCAAAAGAAGTTACCGAGCCGGCCGATGTCCCGGAAATCAAACAAAAAACCCAAGAAATCAACAATGAGATTGGTCAGCAGGTCAAAAACGATAGCCTCAACGAAATCGACGTCGAAGCGCCAGGAGACGTTTCCGGTTCAGGAAAAATTGTCTTGAAAGACGCTTTTAACCGGCTAAGAGTTTTGAGTGCACCTGTCGCGACGTCAACACCGCTTACCCAGATCAACACACCTGACGCCGGCGAAGTCAGCGTCCGCGTCGGAGGAACAAACAATGTCGCCATCCAAAACGGGCCTTATACCGTCAACAGCCAATTCCCGGTCGTCATCGATCCGAAAAACCATACAATCGCCATCAGGACGCCAAGCGGAATCATCATCTTAAATAATCTGCCGGTCCAGGCTTTCCAAAACTTGCCGGCTGACAGCAGACTGTCGTCGGTCAACTCGATTAATCTGACATTTAACGCTGGTCAACCGACCTACCAGACCGAGGGAGTGCAAACCAGGCAATTCCTAGGCCTCGTACCGGTAAGCGCGAACGTCGTCATGCAGATAAATGCCCAAACGGGGCAAGTCGTCAGCACGAAGCTGCCGTGGTACTTCTCGCTTTTCGGTTTCGCTTTCAAAACGATATAATATTCCTATATGACAATTGGAATAGACATCACCCCTTTGCTTTTCCAAGGCAGCGGCGTTGCTGACTATACCTACAATCTCGTCAAAAACCTTCTTCTCATCGACAAAAAAAACCAATACAAACTGCTTTTTACCTCACCCCGGATCAACAAGAGCTTCCCATTCCTTGAAGAATTCAAAAAGATGGGCGCGAAAATCTACCGCTATCCGCTTCCTTTTGTTTTTTTCCAAATCTGCTGGGAAAAACTGGACGTCGTCCCGGTCGAATGGCTGATCGGGCCGATCGACGTCTTTTACGCATCCGACTTCCTGAGACCGCCGTCAACGGTCAGGACCGTCACCACCGTCCACGACCTGATCTGGAAAATCCATCCCGGCTACCACGAAGATTTCATCGTCAAAACCCACGATAAGAAACTGTCCAAAACCATCCAATACCGCGACACCGTCGTCGTCGACTCGCAAACCACCAAAAACGACCTGCTCAAATATTTCCCCAGAGTCAACCAGAAAAAAATCCACGTCATCTATCCGGGGATAGGAGAAGAGTTCAAGCCGCCTGACCAGAGGCCCAAACGATCGCTTTCCGATAAACCATACATCCTTTATGTCGGCGCCATCGAACCGAGGAAAAATCTTTTGACGGCGATCGAAGTTTTTCGCGAATTGATTAAGGATAAGTATTTTTCCGACTTCGAATTCTTGATCGCCGGTATGGCCGGCTGGAGGAAAAACCAGGTGACAGACGAGGTCAAAAATCTCCGCCTGGAGGGCAGGGTAAAATTCTTGGGTTACGTCAAAGACCAAGACCTGCCCGGACTTTATTCAAAAGCGAAGCTTACTGTTTATCTTTCCTCCTACGAAGGCTTTGGCTTGCCGCCACTCGAATCACTGGCTTGCGGCACGCCGGTATTGGCCGGCGACAACTCCAGCATGAAAGAAACCATTGACCGGCAGTTCCTGGTCGACGTCTTCGACAAAAAAGAAGTCCTGAAAAAGATGAAGTTTCTCCTTAAGAGCGCTGCCGTGGTCGACTCCCTGAAAGTCCGGGAGAAATTTTCCTGGCATTCAGCAGCAGAACAATTACTGAGGTTATGGCAATGATCACTCCCGTGAAAACGTACCAGTTGATAAGGTTAACGTTCATCCAGTCGAGCGAAAAGATCACCAGATTGTGGATAAAGAAAATCGGATAGGAATAAAAGCTGAAAAAGAAAAGGATCTTCTCGAGTCTAAGAACCTTAAATAACTTCATTTTCGACATGAAATAGAATATCAAGGTGACGAAGACGCCGTAGCTGATGTGGAAGACGTTTGGCGGATATTTGTTGTAGTACTGGGTCACGTTGTGGCCAAGATTGATCACAAGCTGCATCGAGGCATAATAAACTATGGCGGCGGCAATCCCAAGACCCAATAGTCTCTTCCACCTCTTTTGGTTTTCGATATAAAAAATCACAAAATAGATGACTAAGGACCAGGGCAGCCACATGACGAAACGGTAGTTCCAGTCGCGAAGATAAAGGTAGTAGACCGCCGACCCAAGGCTGACGAAAAAATAAAGATAGTAAAGGACTTTGTTTTTCTTCCAGAAGTAGTAGACGACCGGAAAAACCAGCGTCAATTCAAAAAAAATCAATACCAGCCAGTTGAGGTCAAGTCCGCCGTAAAGAAATATGTTTTTGACAACATCGTTCAAGCCGATTTTTTTCGAATAGAGAAAATAACGCAAAGGAAAATAGAAAATCAAAAAATAAAAGTAGGGAAGATATAGTCGCAAGAACCGCTTCTTGACGTAGGCGAAAAAGTTTTTCCAACCGAAAATGAACTCCCTCGTATAAAAAAGATAGGCCGAACAAAACAAAAAAGCCACGACGGACCATTCGCTCAGGTTCCAAAACAAATAAGCCGTCTTGTCTTTTAAAAAATAGGCGGTGGCGTGGTCCACTATCATCGCCAGCATCGCCAAACCGCGGAGATTGTCTATATCTTGATTTCGAGGCATATAAAGATTATTTTAGCATTAATATCTTCTAAAAATGTGGTCTTGTAGCATATAGGCTATAGACTTACTAATAATCTATTTCTAGAATAAACCAATAACCAATAAATCAAGTATTCCAAACAAATTACAATGTCCAATAATCAATCACCAATAAAATACGATTTGGAAGAAAGGACTTTAAAGTTCGCTAAACAAGTAATTATTTTGTGTAAAAAACTACCAAGCAATACAATTAACTTTAAATTGATAGATCAATTAATAAGATCTGCCGGATCAATCGGAGCTAATTACAGAGAAGCTAATGATTCATTAGGGAAAAACGACTTTATCCATAGATTAAGAATCGTTCGAAAAGAAGCTAAAGAAACTATATTTTGGTTAGAACTCGTCAAGGAATCTAATCCAGAAGTTAAAATAGATAATCTTATTAATGAGTGTATTCAATTAAGAAATATTTTCTCTTATATTATTAAGAAAATAGAATTAAAGAAAACTTGAACATTGGTAATTGAAGATTGGAGATCGTTTGTTTCTTGTAATTTGGTTATTGGTTATTTGCCCCCGTATCTCTTCAGATCTGCTTTGACCATCATCTCCACCAGCTCTTCGAAAGATACCTTGGTTTTCCAGTTGAGGACTCTTTTGGCTTTGTCCGGTTTGGCTTTGAGGGCTGGCACTTCGGCCGGCCTTTTGTACTGGGGATCGATGACGACGTATTTTTTCCAATCGCTGATGCCGACCGACTTGAAAGCCGCCTCGACGAAATCCCTGACTGTATGGTCTTCTCCCGTCCCGATGACGTAGTCGCCCGGTCTGTCCTGTTGGAGCATCAGATACATCGCTTCGACATAATCGCCGGCGAAACCCCAGTCTCTTTTGGCATCGAGATTTCCTAACCGAAGTTCTTTAGCTAAGCCCAATTTGATTCTGGCGACGCCGTCGGTGATCTTCCTCGTCACGAACTGCTTGCCGCGGATCGGCGACTCGTGGTTGAAAAGAATGCCGTTGCAGGTAAATAAGCCGTAGGATTCCCTGTAGTTGACCGATAACCAGTAGGCATAAACTTTGGAAACGCCATAAGGGGAGCGGGGGTGAAACGGCGTATTTTCGTCCTGATAGCCGTTGGTGTGCTGGAGGCCGAACATCTCGCTTGTTGAAGCCTGGTAAAACTTGGTCGTCGGCGAAGAAAATTTGATGGCATTCAAAAAATGAAGCACTCCCAGCGAGTTGACCTCGGTCGTCACCTTGGCCTGCTCGAAAGACGCCTTGACGAAAGACTGGGCCGCCAAATTATAAACTTCGGTCGGCTGGAGCATCCTGACAAGATTGAGAATCGAGGCTTCGTCGGTCATGTCGCCCTCGACGAAATCGACTTCGTTCGTTACCCCGACATAGTCCAAATTAGAGTAATTTGGGTTAGAGTAACGCCTCATCAAACCATAAACCTTATAGCCTTTCTCAAGAAGCAGTTTGGCCAAATAAGGTCCGTCCTGTCCCAGGATTCCGGTGACTAGAGCTGTTTTTGACATATAAAGTTAGATTATAACATAACTAAAACAAATACAAATCAAAATAACCAATCACCAATAACGCAAGTATTCCAAACAAATTACAATGACCAATATTCAATTGAAAATTTGAAAATTTGAAAATTGGAAATCGTTTGTTTATTGGAATTTGGTTATTGGTTTATTGCTTCTGCCGTTATGCTACAATTATATAATGCTCGAAAGAATCCTTGGTTTTATCAGGAAGCCTACCAGCCGCGACGTCATCATCAACACCGTCGGCAACTACCTCAACGTCGTCTTCACGGTATTTTTCGTCGTCCTTCTGGTCCGCGTCCTCAACCCGTCAAAGTACGGAGAGTTTGGCGTCCTTCTTGGCATCGCCTATGTCCTTGCCAATATTCTTGATTTCGGGACCACCGCCAGCATCTATTCTTACTTGCCGGAAATGATCGAGAAAAAACACAAGAATCTTTATGTTTTCCTGAAAACAATCTTCGTTTACCAGACGGTTTTTTCTTTGATCATCATCGCCGGACTTTTCATCAGCTTCCCATACTTGGATAAGGTTTTTTTCAAAACCGGCGCCCCCAAATACGAGCTCTACCTGACGACTTTTTCCGTCCTGTTTTTCGTCTGGCAAAATTACATAACGAACGCCATGAACGCCGCCAAAGAGTTTTTTAAGATCAACCTTTGGACCAATCTCTCCAACGTCATAAAAACCGTCGTCATCGTCGCCTTGATACCGTTCCACCTGGTGACGGTCGGTTCGATCATATTTATCTTCGGACTTCTCGGCCCGGCGATTTTTTTTGCCATCCTCTTTTACGACAAAAAGCACGTCTTCGTCCACATCCTCAAAGCGTCCGTCGTCAAAAGCGAATTCAGGTTTGCCTACACGCTGACTTTTTTTATCGGCAGCCAATTCTTGAACCTATCCCAAAGGATCGACCTTTTTCTTCTTTCCTATTTCATGTCCAGGTCAAACGACGTCGGCTACTACGTCCTGGCCCAAAAAATCATTCTGACCATCATCACGGCGATCTCGTCAATCACTCAGGTCCTTTCCCCGAACTTCGCCCAGATAAAAAAAAAGGCCGAGATCAGGCAACAGTTCAAGCACGGGCTCCTTTATCTATCGATCCCGGCAGTCCTTTTCCTTGTCCTGTATTTGACTCCCTCCTGGGTTTTCACTTTGGTATTTACAAAAAACTATGACAAGACTACCGCCATCTCCCACGCCTTGAGCCTGCCTTTCATTATCTTCGTCGCAATCAACCTGCCGGTGCTTTTCCTCCTTTATACGGTCAAAAAACCCGCCTACGTCCTCTATGCTTATATGGCGATCTTTGTCATCATCGCCGCCGGGTGCTATTACCTGATCCCGAAATACGGACGCTTTGAGGATGTTTACGCCATGACCGCCGCTTTTATCGTCAGTCTTCTCATCTTGAGCGGAGCGACTTGGAAAGAGTATAAAAATTACAAAGAGTAGGTCATCACTTCCAGATTTCCCCGGAAAGTCTTCTTGTCTTTCAATTTATATCCGTCTCTACCGAGAACGGTTTTATAATCGAATCCATAAATGTCGGCTGTATAAGGTATTACAATTACTTCCCCACTTAACTTTTTAACCGGTAAACTTTTTAACTCCCTCAACTCGTTGACTTTTATATTATTGTTGTAATACTTGACCGGATCGCTTGATGGAATAATCATATAAATAGGAATATCTTTTGGCTTTGTCCGGTTTGGCTTTTTCCAATCTTCACGGTGGAACTGCGGAGATAGCAAATAAATCAATGAAAACGACATAAATCCCGCCGCGATCAAAGGAACCTTCCAATACAACCTCCGAGGTTGTACTTCGGCACCGTTTGACAATCCAAAGCTCAAGATAACAGTCATAATTGGTATTAGATATATAAACCTAAAATACTGGAGCAGGGGAGTGACAAACGAAGTAACAAAACCTAACGCTAATGGAAAAACGAACAAAAAGGCGAGTAAAGTTTTTAGTTTTAAGTTTTTAGTTTTTAATGAATTTTTAAGCAAAATAAAAAATACGAAAAACGTCCACAATCCGGCAGTAGCGTAATATAACCACTTAGGATAGAAATCTATCCGACCGACGCTGAACTTAATGGGGATCAAGAGCAGATTCTTCAGGTTGGCTTTACCCAAGACGCTGGCCCAGTTAGCCACCGTCGGCAGGACGATCCTGGCGTTCATCAACTGGTGATAAAGCAGGGGAGAGACTACCAGGAAATCTACAAATATTACAAATAGACAAATAAACAAATGATTGTATTGCTTCTTAAAAAACAAATAAATCACGAAGGCAGCTATCAAAAAAATCGATCCGTAAAACGTAAAAAAAGCCAGGGTGATAAAAAAAAGAAAAAATAAAAAGTCATTCCGGCGCAGGCCGGAATCCAACCTAAAACGTTCATTTCTGATCTTTGATTCTGATTTTTGTCGGGATGACAACTGCAAAAAATAATATAGAGCCATCGTCAAAAACATCGTCGCCATCATATACATGCGGGCTTCCTGCGAATAGTAAACGATAAGGGGATTAAATAAAAAAAACACCGCCGCCCAAACTCCTCCAATAAGATAGACAAAATAACCTGCTGCCAAACTAGATAGAACAGACGGCATCCGCAAAGAGATTTCCGAATGTCCGAAAACGCCGGTCCAGAATTTCTCCAACCAGTAAAACAACGGCGGATGAAAATCAAAGGGAGAAAATTTGGTCAAGATACCAAGATAGCCGTACTGTTGGACGACCCGGGCCGTCGTCGCCTCGTCCAGCCAGAGCGACTGATTGAGGGCAATCAACCTCAATAAAAATGCCGCGAAAATAATCAGGATGATTTTTTTACTCATTTGCTTTCCATTATTATATATAATCCATATATGTCCAAAAACACGATATGCGTTTCCAAGAAACTCGTCTATTCTATTACCGGATTAATGATAGTAATTTTTAGCTTGTTGGTCGTTAACTATCTATCCAATCATAAACTGAAAAACAGCGCCGAAGCCGCTTATAACAATAAATACAAAAACTTCATCATCGGCGGCAACCAAACCAGGCCGGCTGACCTGCCGTATGTGGCGGCAATAGTCGTCAAAAATTCCACCATCGATATCCGTTGTACCGGAGTATTGATCAAACCTCAGTGGATATTGACGGCCGCTCACTGTCTAAAAGACGTTATCAATGTTAACGACATCAGCGTTGCCGTCGGGATCACCGACGTCAACGGCATGAACGACCTCAATACCTTGAAAGCGGAAAATTATTTCATCGACCCGGAATTCTTATACGCTTCCAATAAAGACAATTTCGACGTCGCCTTGATAAAACTGCCGTCGCCAATAAATTCAGTTTTCTTGCTTCCGGAAATTCCCGATTACCAATATGTATATTCGGAAAACGGCGCCCAGGATCTTTATGCGATAAACAGTTTGGTCAGAGTCGCCGGATTCGGCATCACCATGCAGGATAAGGTTTATCAAAAAATGGGGGTGAGCAATCTTTTTGGAATAAATTCCAAACTGAACGATATCGCCCTGCCGATAGACAACCCCGTAGATAATCTTGATACCGATATGGACCACGTTTTCCTGGTTGGTTACGACCCGAATAACGTCCTCAATTATTTATATACTGTCGGAGAAGGGGATTCGGGCGGACCGATTCTTGTTGCCCAGACGAACCGTTTCCTTTCTCCTTATCTAATCGGGATCGTTTCCCAAGGCACCTCAGGCGACGCCCCTCTTCCTTTCAAAGCGATGAAACTAACCGACTTCAAGAGCTGGATCGACCAAACCATCGCCAACAATGGTTAATAATTGTTATAATATTCTTTGGTCGTTTTGCGGGATTAGTTCATCGGTAGAACATCTGATTTCCAATCAGATAGGACGGGTTCGATTCCCGTATCCCGCTCATTTCGTCTTATTTTTCCCAACCTTGGGGATGAGCTTTATACCAGACGAGAAGTGATTTGATCGAATCTTCGATAGTTTTACGCGGTTTCCAACCGAGGACGGTCTCCGCTTTTTTTATGGCGGCGATTTTTTTGGCGTCGTCCCCCTGGCGGGTATTGGCCTTGTCGACCGGGATAGTCTTTCCGGTAAATTTTTCCACCTGCTTGACGACTTCCAGGACCGAGTTGCCGGTTCCGGTACCTAGATTGATTATTTCGCTAGTTCCGTTTTTCAATAGGTATTCCATCGCCTTGAGGTGGGCTTCGTTTAAGTCGACGACGTCGATATAGTCGCGGATCGGGGTTTTGTCCGGGGTATCGACCTCAGGGCAAGTAAGATAAAATTTCTCGATCCCCAGGGCGCCTCGTACCGCATTCTGGACCAGCAAGGTCGACGGTTTTTTAGAGTCACCGATCGTCCCTTCTTCACTGGCGCCGCAGACGTTGAAATAACGAAGGATCATATAGCTAAATCCTTTGAGCTTGGCATACCATTGGATCACCTCTTCGGCCATTTTTTTCGATGCCCCGTAAGGCGTCGATGGCTTGAGGGGATGTTTTTCGTCAATCGGGAAGTATTCGGCTTCGCCGTAGACGGCGCAAGTCGAAGAAAAAATTATTTTCTTGACTCCGAACTTATCCATCGTCCGCAACAAATTGGCGCTGGCGCTGACGTTATTAAAAAAATACTTTCCCGGATCTTTCATCGACTCGTCGACTAAACAAGAAGCCGCATAATGGATGACTACCTCTATTCCTTTTTCCTTTTCGAAAATAGGGGAGGGGTCGTTTTTCAAATCGAATTCGTAGAAACTGAATTTGTCACCGTATTTGTTTTTGAGAAGTTCCACCGGTCCTTTGTATCCGGTTTGGAAATCGTCGACCCCGACCACCTGATATCCGTTTTTCAAAAACAAATCGGTGGCGATGGAACCGATGTAACCGGCACAACCGGTAACCAGTATTTTTGCCATACTATATTCTAACAATAATTAATTAGTTTTATTAGCGAGCTCTGCCAATCTTACCAATATTTTTTTGTCTATGGCGCCGACATTTTTTTCCATTTTTTTAAGCAGGTGGAACGGATGCCAATGGATCCTGCCTTCGGCCAGATAAATGCCTCCGAATACCAAAAAACTCCCCAAGAAGTAAAACAGGTCCGGATATTCGTGGAGGAGGGGAATGGCGATGACGACGGCCGCCACCGGATCGATATAGGTAAAAATTCCGGCGTCTCCGGCGTCGATCTTGGACAGTCCGTAATAGAAAAGGAAATAAGCCAAAGCCGAACAAAGCACGACTCCAAAAACAATCCCGATCAAACCGGCCGAGTTTAACTGCGAAAAACTCCACGTCTTCAGTTCCGTGTTCATATAGGGAATGAAAAACAAACTTCCCGCCAAAAATGTTATCAGTGAAGCTTGATAGGCGTTGATTTTTTTCAGGCTGTCTTTGCCGAAAAGCGTCTGTAGGACGGCGCCGATGTTGGAGATAAAAATCAGGATGTTGCCTTTTATCTCGCCAAGCACCATCCTTTGCCCGCCAAAAAAGAAAGGTGAGAAAATGATCACCAAAACGCCAAGCAAGCTAATCAACATGCCGAAAGTTTTTTTAGACTTCGGTTTTTCCCCCAAAAATACGATCGACAGGGCATAGATGATGATTGGCGCCGAGGAAGCGATGATCGGAGCGTTGATGCTCTGCGTCGTCTCGAGTCCGATGAAGTAAAAACTGATGTTCAGTGAAATTCCGAAAAAGGCCACCAGCATCAACTCCAGCCACTGCCTCAAGGTCAACTTTTGCCAGTGGCCGATACAAAAGGGGACGAAGATCAAACCGGCGAGAAAAAATCTGAGAAAGGCCAGGGTAAAAGGCGGAATGTTTGTGAAAGCGAATTTGAAAATCGGCGACGCCGCACCCCAGATGACGTTGGCGACGATAAGCGCGAGAATCGGGTTCATTATTTCAGTTTATCAGCTTTTTCCTTTTTTATGAAGAAAGACGATCAACTCACCGATGATACCCGTCATGACGATTTGGATGCCGACGATCACCAACAACATGCCCAAAAACAGGATCGGTCTGCGGTACAGCATCACCCGGAAAAAAATCCTCTCGATGGCAAGTACGATTAATATTACCGATCCTGCTAAAAATGACAAACTGCCGACCGATCCGAAGAAATGGAGCGGCCGCTCGGAAAACTTATAAAGAAAGTAGGCGGTCAAGGTATCGAAAATACCGACCCACAACTTGCCCGAGCCGAACTTGGTCTGACCGAATCTCCGCCTGTTATTCCTGACTTCGACTTCAGTCACCTTATTGCCGTTGTAAAAAACCCGCAAAGGAAAAAAACGGAAATTGTTTCCGTAAAAAACAAATCCGTTTATGACATCTCTCTTGAAAGCTTTAAAGCCGCAGTTGATGTCCGTGTACGGCGAGTGGAGGAATTTTTTCAAAAAGCCGGTCGCCAGGGAAGAGTAGAATTTTATCAAAGCGTTATCCTTTCTGTCGACCCGGACGCCATTGACAAAACCATATCCCTCGTCGATTTTTTTCAGCATCTTTGCTAGATCCCTCGGGTCGTCCTGCAGATCGCCGTCCATAAAAACAATGGTCTCACCGGAAGAATTATCGATCCCTGTTCTTAACGCCTGGCCTTTGCCGAATCTTTTCTTATGGGTGAATATTTTTACTTTGTCGGTAGTTTTATTCTTGTAGCCGTCGGTTGAACCGTCGTCGACCAAGATTATTTCGTAATCCTTGCCCTTAAGCTCTTTGCCGATATCCTTGATGAGGATAGGCAAACTTTCTTTCTCGTTGTGAAACGGGATTATTATCGATATCATGGACTAAAAAAATGCCAATTTTATAAGTTACTGACCCTCTGATAGACTTCGATGCTGTCAGCACCCTGATCGTCGGAAAAGATCATCCGGTAATTCCTGTCGGTCAGGAAATTTTGGTAGAACTTGACCGCCAGCGTTCCTTTACTGAGTCGGCCGATTTCCGCCCTATCTATGATAACATACTCTGCCATTTTGTAAACGTTTTCGCTGGTCGCGGTGACGTCCTCATCGGTATATCCCATCGAGGCATAGGCCGGATCAAACAAGAAATTATAATAATATTCCCGCTCGGTAAAATAAGGGGCGAGGATCGGAGTCGTCGCCACTTTGATGCTGGGATCTTTCAGTTTTTCTTCCCAATCTTCCACCGTCTTCAATTTGAGACTCGTTTGTTTCCGCAATACTAAAGGATCTTTCAAGAACTTAAGAGGCAAAGGACTATAGAGATAGACCGAATATAGATTGGAAAAGATAAACAAAACCAGGATCGAATTTTTTAGCAATTTGCTTTTTATCCTTTCGTCCAGGAATTTATATCCAAGGATGGAACTATAAAAGACAAAAGGCACGATGATGGCATTGTAATGGAAAAAAATCGCCCTCATGTTGCTGTTTAGGCTGAAGACGTTGATCGCCAACTCGGGCAGAGCGATCAACAAAGTGAAAGGGGAGAACAGAGAATAAAACATCGGCGAAAACAACCTGAATAGATAAGTATAGACGTCGGGATGAAAAAAATATCTTATCGTATACAGCGGGTACCTGACCAGATTAAAAACCACCAGCGTCGGACTGTCGCCAAAATCCTGGAAATAACGCAGAGCAAAATGGGTCTGCTGCCTGAAGTAGGGAATGATGAAATAAACGGTCGCGATGAAAAAAACCATTCCCAACAAAAACGTCGTCAACCCTGTCTTCTTGTCTTTCTTGAAAATGAAGATATAGACCCCCAAGAAGGCAACCACTAAGCCGACATGCTCCTTGGTCAAAAGAGACAGCAGGACGAAAAAGAAAAATAAAAACTTTTTTTTCGACAAATAAAAATAGATGGCGAAAAGGAAAAAAGTCGTCGCCAGGACAACGGCGTGGAAGTCAAACAGGTTTGCCCGGGAAACCGGGAAATATAAGAGATACAAAACGGAAAACAACAAACTCAACCATTCTTTTTTGAGGATTTTTTCCGCCAACAAATAGACCGCCAAAGCCCCAAGAGCGACGATGACGGTCTGTCCGATCAACAACGTTTCCGCACCGGGATAGATTTTATAAAAAGGCGCAAAAGCGGCAAGGATCGGATCGAAATGGACGGCCAGGCGACTGATGTTTTTTTTTAACGTCTGGTCGGTCATCTCAAGAAAATGTCCCTGGGAAGTGTTGTAAACCGTCTGATTCATGATGCCAAGATCATAATAGTGAGAGTTAAGAGTGCGATATCTCTTGATGCTTAGGTAAGAAAAGAATACTGTATATGAAATTATCAACAACCAAAGGATGATTTTTGTTATTTTCATCAAGAGACTATATTTTACCTTAAAAAAACTGATAAAGAGCTGAAATCAACGGTTACCTGAATGGTATTTTTCGTGGATTTCCTTGAGCCTGACGTTGGTGACGTGGGTGTATATCTGGGTCGTCGATATATTCTTGTGGCCGAGCATCTCCTGGACGCTCCTCAAATCGGCGCCGTGCTCCAAAAGGTCGGTCGCGAAGGAATGGCGGAGGATGTGCGGCCCGATCCGGAATAGCAAACCCGATTTTTTCCTGTACTTGTCGATCATCCGCTCTACCGACCTGACGGAAAGCCTCAAACCCTCGTTGCTCAGACCGGTTTTCACCCTTGGACCCGAGTAACGGATAAAAAGAGGCTGGTAAGGATCGCTCCTCGTCCCAAGATACTTGCTCAACCAGTCTTTGGCCTGTTTGGAAAGAAAAACCACCCGGGCTTTGCCGCCTTTGCCGATGACTCCGAATTCGCCCGCCTCGAGGCTGATCTGTTCCCGGTTCAAGGACACCAATTCGGAGACACGAAGGCCTGTAGAAAACAGGACTTCCAAAATCGCTCTGTCTCTAAGCCCGGACTCTTCCTTCAGGTCGACGCTACGGAAAAGTTTTTCCAATTCTATAGGTTGCAAGAATTTGATATTCCGGTCGCGATTCTTGCCCAATTCAATCATTTCGGGGTGACATACCGGTAGTTTCTGCCTTATCAGGTAGCGGAAGAAGCTCCTGAGTGCTACCAAAAAATAATTTTGCGTCTGTCTCTTGAGTGAGCCTTTATAAGGGTTTTTATATGAGTGGGAAATGAACAAACGAAAGTCTCTAATGGTATTGTCATCTATATCCTGTACGTTAATATATTTTTGCTTGCCCGCCGTAGCCTTGGCGAAGGCGGGGCTTTGCAACAACCATTGCTTGAAAAAATTAAGGTAATAACCGTACATGCGCACCGTCTTAAGCGACAAATTACGGTCGAGTTCGCAGTATTCCAAAAAACGCAAAATGGCTTCGTTGACGTCCATTAATTTATATTAAACGACGCGCAACAAATAATCAACCGTCGTTATCCCGGCCACGATTTTTATCGGGGTAAATCCGGTCTTGTCACCCCGACAAAGGTCGGGGTCCAGTCAATAATATTCATTTTGTTATAATTAAAAGCCTTAATGAAAAAACTCATCTCAACCGACAGTGTTGGTTTCTTGGGAAGCCCGGAGCAGTTCCTTTACCTTTACCGGGAATATTTCCAAGACGCTACCTTTGACGGCGTCGAGATGATCGCTTTCAAACCGCTCGGCCGCCTGAAAAATTTCGTCGCCGTTTTGGAAAAAAGCGGGATTGCCACGGTCTCGTTCCACGGAAAAACCGCCGGCGAGAACCGCCTGCCGGCCCATTACGGAGTGGTCATGACTATTGTCAACTCTTTGATATTTGACGCCTGGAAGCTGGCTAAAAGTTTTCCTGAAGTCGAATTCCTCTCCCATACGCCTTACCTGGAAAAAAATCAGATAAAAAATTTTCTTACCAAACGCCCGCCGAAAATCTTTTGGGTAGAAAACCACGCCTACGGAAAACAGGGGATCGACAACGCCATCAAGCTGATTGAATGGTATTGGAAACGCGGACTCAACGCCCAAGGCATGCTCGACGTCTATCACCTCCTGGCAAAAATCCCGCCCGGTGATTTGCAAAAAAAATGGTCAACCATCTTGGACGAAATCAGCGGTTATTTAAAATGGTTTAGGGGCATCCATTTCCCGATCGGTACCCGGAAAAACGATTCCTTGGACATCGAAAATATGAGCGACGAGATGCTGGCCCTTTTTGGCAAAAAAATAGTTTCCCGCCTCGATCGAGTCGTCATCGAAAACCAACAAAAGAACTTGGGGCTATTCTTTTCGGCCAATTCCGCAATCAACAAAATCAAACGGAGAAACCGGATCAACTTTACCCGCCTGAAGAAGGCCGGGATACTTTGATACTCTTTGAATTAATTAATCCTACTTGCAAGTTATTTTTTTATTTTTTAGAATAAAAATTATCAATTTTATATTAAAAATGGATAAAAATAATGATAATCTCAGAAACTTTTTGGAAATTTCCTATGACAGACTCGAGGAGTTGAACCTCGACGCGAAAAAGAGACGGTTTTCCAGCGCTACGGACGCCGAACTGAAAAAATACTACCTCGACTACCTGAAAAAAGAAAAACGACTCAAAGCCGTCACCATCGGATTCTCCGACGTCGAAGGCCGGTTCCATATGATCGATTACGACAAGAAATTTTTCCTCGATAGCTTTGAGAATCTGACATTCGACGGCTCTTCAATCAGAGGATTTTCGAGACAGGCCGAGTCTGATTTGCGCCTCAAGATCGACTGGCGGGCTTTCTGGTGGCTGCCCTCGGATGTTTTTGGTTCGGGAAAAGTACTGATGATGGGAGAGATTTTCGGGCAGGACGAAAAACCGTATGCGATGGACTCCAGAGGATTGCTTAAAGCTTATGCCAAAAAAATCAAATCGGAAAAAGGCTACGTCGCTTATGCCTCAAACGAAGTCGAGGGATTCTTGGTGAAAAACCCAGACGCCGAAAAAAACTTCAACGAAAGGATCGGTTTCGAGCTGGCCGCCAAAGGCGGCTATTATCATTCTCTCCCAACCGACGTCCTGAGACAGTTCATCGACCGGACTGCCGAAGCGCAAAGGGCAATGGGTTTCGAAAACGAAAAGGACCACCCCGAAGTCGCACCGTCACAGTTCGAACTAAACTATTCCTATTCCGAAGTCGTCAACGCCGCCGACCAGATCCAGATCTACAAGCTGACGGCCAGGCAGATCGCCGCCAACCTCGGCATGACCGCCTGTTTTCTCCCCAAGCCGATCGTCGGCATCAACGGCAGCGGAATGCACACCAATTTTTCCATTTCGAAAAACGGCAAGAACCTTTTTTACGACAAAAAGGGCAGGGGACAGCTGTCGAAGTTTGGCTGGGACATCGTCAACCGCATCCTTTCAAGCGCCAATGACATCTGCCTCGTCCTCAACAGCAGCGTCAATGCCTACCGCCGACTCGACCCCCACTTCGAGGCTCCGAACGAAATCAAGGTATCGGAAGTCGACCGCGGCTCCATGATCAGGATTCCGCTTTTCAACGAGAAATCGAGCCGGATCGAAGTGCGAAGCGTCGCTCCGGACGCCAATCCGTATCTCGTCATGTATATCCTAGCCAAAGTCGCCCTTGAGGGCCCAATCAAAAAGGAAAATCCCGGAGCCAGGCAAAGAATCAGCTATCTGCCTGGAAACATCCAAATCGCCATCCAGAAATTCAAGAGCAGCGACACGATCACGAAGATACTGGGCGAAGAGTTCAAGAGGAAATTCCTGGCCCTGAAGGAAAACGCCGCCGCCAGAAGCCCGCTCGAACTCGGCACCCGGGTGAAAAACGGCGAAGTCCTTTACCACCACGAAGTCTACAACCAGGTGCTGTGGAATGATTTTTGATCGACCTTTGATGTTTTGGTTAATTTAATTCTTTTGACACTACAACTACATTATTTTGTTGATTATAGTCCATAGACAATTTATTGATTAAAAAATAAGAAATAAAAATTAAAAAAATGCTTTTGCGTTTTATCTTTTCCCCTTCGTCGCCGTGGCAAAATGGAAACTGGCATAAGACAGATAAGCGCCCACAACCAGTCCGATCCAACTCACCCATATTGGAACCGTTAAGTTACCAATAACGATCGGTAAACTATAGGCGATCCTTAGAAAATGGGCAAATGATACCCCGGCAAAAACAACACCGACAAGCTGGAAGACAGATTTTTGCGTGACCGACGGCGAGATGATGTTGGCTCTCCACCCGTAATGGACAAGTAAGGCAAACGTAACGACGTCGCAGAACATCCAGGCCATTATCATGTTACGGTCAAAAGCGATTCCCAAAAAAACGACCGAATTGACCTTCATCAGCGCCACCCAAAGGCCGACCAAAAAATCACCGACTACCAACCCGGAAAAAAACTTCGCCAACTCCCTCAATAGATGTTTGTGGTTACTCATGCTTGATTAATGAATTGATAATATATTTTAAGTATAGTATTTTTCGAAAGTCAATAAACAACCAATCAAATCGATGACATGGAATCGAAGTCTGCCTCAGATAGATCTATTTTCAGGCTGTTGACGTTTTGCCTAAGGTGCTCCATCGACAGCGAACCGGGAATGGGAAGCATTGCCGGGGAGCGCTTCAGGAGCCAAGCCAAAGCCAACTGTTGGTCGGTCGCCTGGTATCTATTTCGCAGCCTCTCAAATAAGCCGGAGTCTTTAATCTGAAAATGCAAAGGAAAAAAGGGAACGAAGGCAAGTCCGTTTTTCCCGCAGTAGTCGACGACACTGTCATGATGTTTAGTTGTGAGATTGTATTCGTTCTCAACGGCGACGATGTCGACCATCTTCCTGGCTTCTTCTATCTGGTCGATTGTCACTTCGGATAAGCCGACGTTTTTGATCTTGCCGTCTTCCTTCATCTGTTTCAGGAACCCGATTGATTCCTTGAGAGGCACTTTCGGGTCGACCCGGTGTAGGAAATAGAGATCAATGCTACTGGTCCTCAAGTTTTTCAGGCTGGCTTCGAGCTGCTTCGACAACATCTCGGGCGAAGAGTCGACTGCCCAGTCGGGTGGGGGAAGCATGCCGCCTTTGGTCGCGATGACGACGTTTTTGGTGTTTGATAAAGTTTTGCCGATCGCCGCCTCGCTACTACCTCCGGTATAGGCGGCGGCCGTATCGATGAAGTTGACGCCGAGCTCGACTGCTTTGCGAAGCGCCTGCGCCGACACTTCGTCGTCGACGATCCTATTCGTCCCCAAACCGATCCTGTTAACCGTCAAATCTTTTCCGATTTTCATAGGTCAATGATAGCACAAACCAACCAATCCCATCCGTGATATAATTTTAGAGACAAAAACCTGTTAACTCGTTAACTAACTAACCCGTTAACTTATTAACTGTTTCTTTTGGAGAGATGGCAGAGTGGCCGAATGCGTACGCTTGGAAAGCGTATATGGCAGAAATGTCATCGGGAGTTCGAATCTCCCTCTCTCCGCAAACGGTTTTTAAGCATTATAATGACTTTATGAATAAAAAATACGATAAAGTAATTATTCTTCACGGCTGTCCTCCCAATGAAAAAATGGTTCCTCCAAAAGAACAAAAGTGGATGAACTGGTTAGAAAAGAAATTAATAGAAAAAGGTTTTAATGCAGTTGCCCCAGATTTCCCAGTTTCTTGGAATCCAAAATATATTGAATGGAAAAAAGTATTTAATAAATACCAGATAACAAACAATTCATTATTAGTTGGCCACAGCTGCGGCGGTGCATTCTTAGTTCGATATCTGTTGGAAACAAACAAAAAAGTTAGAAAATTAATTCTTGTAGCTCCGGCAAAAGTACCTGAGACACCTGACGATACAAGAAGAGATCTATATGATTTTGACTTACCTAAAGACGCCACTCATATTGCAGATGAAATAGTAGTTTTCTCGTCAAACGATTTTCCTCACCATTTAAAATCACTAGAAATGTATAAACTTTCACTAAAACCGAAAATTATCAAACTTAAAAATAAATTCCACTTTCTTTATTTTCAAATGAAAACTAACGAGTTTCCAGAACTATTAGAAGAAATTATCAGTTAAATAAGCTCCAACGTCGTACCACGTTCTCCGCCAGATACCAGACGGCATCTGGCTGTGCCAGGTATAGCAATGTATCTGGTTGGGAGGCGCAGGCATGCGCCTCCTGCATTATGGAGAATTAGATCATATGATTACATCTATATGAGAAATATTTTTATTTTTCATGGCACCGGAGGAAGTCCTGATGGGAATTGGTTTCCTTGGTTAAAAGAAAAATTGGAAGAGGAAGGGCTGCATGTCATTGTTCCAAAATTCCCTACTCCAGAAGGACAATCATTATCAACTTGGCTCAACATATTAAATAAATATAAAGAATATATAAATGAAGAAACGATTTTTGTTGGCCATAGCTTAGGAGGCATGTTTTTACTTAAAGTACTTGAGCAATTGAAAGGACATGTGTCGGCTGCTTTTTTTGTCTCTGCCCCGGTAGGTGTCAGGCCGATAAAATATTACGACAGTGATTATGCTTTCACCCATTTTGAATTCGACTGGCCGTCAATAATCCACAAGGCAAAAAAATTCCGCGCATATCATTCCGACAACGATCCGTATGTTTCTTTGGGAAACGGAAAAGAGCTGGCACGACGATTGGGGATAGAGCTTACTTTCATACCAAGCGCAGGCCATATAAACGCCGAAAGCGGTTGGATAAAATTCGATAAACTTTATCAGGATATCGAAATTGTTCTGAAAAGTTATATGGCTTAAAAAGTTTCAAACCCTGACACTCCACCAGATATCGGACGGTATTTAACAAAAAGACATAAATTTGTATCTTGCGTGTCCTGGAGAATAAAACCGCAGACTAGTATAATTTTTACACCTCAGAGGTGAAAATAGGTGGAAATAAACGGATCCTGGAAAATTAAGTTTTAACTATAGAATATCTTTTGAAGTAGGGGATAAAGGTCGGGCCCTCGACGAACTCAAATCCAGAAGAAATTATATTATTCCTCATTTCCTCGCGGGTATGCCGGTAAACAGTCACGCCCAACCAGACTCTTCCGGTCCAAACTTTAAACCTGTCGACATATTCCTGAAATTTCCATCTGGAAGAGGTTGCCGTTGTAGTGATGAACCCATCCTTATTGAGGATGTTTTTCCAAACCGCCAAAAGTTTTTTTAATGATTTATTGTCAAAAAACTCGAACAAACCGTCCGTCTCTAACCAATCGATAGAACCGGGTTTAATGATTTGATCCAATTCAAGCGCGTTTGTCTGTTTAATCTTTACATTCAGTTTTGGAAATTTTCTAGAAATCATTGTTTTTACGGCATCGATCTGTTCCTTGCCTAAATCAATTATCCAGACCGCTGGATTTTCATTTCGCTTGACGACAAATTTTATGTACTCTTCGGCAGTTGCTTCGTTGCCGACACCACACAAAAGACAGGTAAAATTTTTCTTTTTGAAATCAGGTTTGAACCGGAGTTTTCCAAAATCATCGATCGACTTATCAAGCACCCATCTTATGTATACCCGCCAGAGGGGATTTCCCAGAACCAAACCAAAATTTTTGTAATAACTCATCTTGTTTTATTATATACTATAAGGAACTAAAGTTTCCGGCCCCTAGGCCCCGTATGAATAAAAAAACCGCACCGAAGATAAAAAATATCGCCATCGTCCTCGTCGTCATTTCCGCTTTCCTTAATACAACGATGGGAATCTGGGTCAGGATCCTCGGCAGCCATTTCGCCAACTTCCAGCAGATCTGTGCCCGGTCCCTGATGGGGGGCCTGCTGGGACTCATCGTCTACACCGTCGTCCGAAAGCTGAAGTACAAGGATTTCCTGAAGATGACGGGGAAAGACGCCTTTTTTATTTTGATAAGGACCCTTTCTCTGGTCGTCGGCATCGGCCTTTATACCTATGCGATCAGAGCGGGCAATTTTTCCAACGTCAACATGATCTACGCCCTCCCGACGACGGCGATCCTCGGAGTATTCATCCTCAAGGAAAAGTTGACCCTGATGAAATCTTTGGCGATCGTTTTCGGCTTTATCGGCATAATGTTGATTTCGGTCAAGAGTCTCGGATCGGTGACGGTATTCGGCTTTGGCGAACTGGCGGCTTTGGCATCAACATTCTTCTATTCTTATAACTATATCACCAGAAAGTTCATCTCCAAGGCCGTCAACAACGAAGAAATCGCCGTCATTGGTGCTTTGTTGTTGGGGATAATCGCTTTTGCCATCTCGGTCTTTTCCGGAAACAACATCAATAACTTTTTCACTATCGACTGGACGATCGCCCTCACGATCCTTGCCGCCGGCGTCACTTTCATCCTGA
This sequence comes from Patescibacteria group bacterium, assembly GCA_023381015.1. Lineage (GTDB taxonomy): Bacteria > Patescibacteriota > Microgenomatia > UBA1406 > GWC2-37-13 > GWC2-37-13. The sequence goes on from JAMCTE010000012.1 coordinate 21,812, forward strand.
TCGGCGTCCTGAATAACTACGGCTTCCAATACCTGGAGGCGATCACCGCCAACAACCTTTTCACTCTTGAGTCGCTGTTCGGACTCCTTATCGGGGTTTCCCTTTATCGTGAGCCGCCAACGCCGGTCAGCTTGGTCGGTGGGATCCTCGTCGTTTCTTCGGCCTTATTGGCCAACTATTCGGAAAAATACGAAATCGAGAATGAGATGGATTTATAGAAAAAAATCACAAAAAAACAAATGATACACGTGATGTTTGACATCGACGAAACGATGGTCTCGATCAAAAGGGGACTGAACGCCAAAGCCTCGAGACTGATGTTCAAAAATGTTTTCGGCGCCGATACCGACGAGGAGACCGTCGATAATTTTTCCAAAACCGAATCGTGGATAATAAAAGCCGTCCTTGACAAAGTCGGCATCAAGATCGATCGGGTCCCTGAGACTGCCTATAAAACGTGGGCCGAAGAAACCCTGAAAATGTTGGCGGACGATCCTCCGAAAGTCTTGCCGGGTATACGAGAAATCCTCGACGCCCTGTCCAAAAACGAAAACGTCCAATTATCTCTCCTGACCGGCAATTCCCCATGGAGGGCGGATGCCAAGATCCACGCCGTCAACTTATGCCAATACTTCACGTCTCAGGATCACCAACTGAGAGGCGTCTTCGGGGATATGGCCGACGAAAGGGAAGAGTTGATCAAAATATTCAAACGGAAAAATAAAGGAGACGATAAAATAGTCATCGTCGACGATTCGCTCATCGGAGCCAAAATGGCCAAAGACCAAAACATCCCTTCGATACTGGTCTCAACCGGTAAAATCCCGAAATCCGAATTGGAAAAATATTCGGAAAACGTCTTTGCCGATTTTGGAGAAAACCGGTGGGAAAAAGTGATCGGAATCATCGGAAACCTCTAGGCTCCAGGCCTAAATACAAATCATCTTCCACCGTATTGTAAGGAAAAACGTGCCGTGTTAGAATAGCTGGATATGCCTTTCGAACTTTACGCCTGGATCGCCACCTTGTCTTCGGGTTTGGTGGCCGTTTCCCAGAAACTGACGAGCAAACATTCCATCTCCAATCCATGGCTCTTGAATTTCTTTTTTACTCTTTTTATCCTGGTGTTTTTGGTTCCGTTGGGACTCGTCAACCACGTCGGACTGCCACGCGAATGGGGCAACATCTTCCTGTCGGCTCTTTTCGACGAACTTTTCTGGATACTTTTCATCATCTCCTTGTATAAGCTCGACATCAGCGTCATCAGCCCTCTTTTTAATTTCCGATCGATATTCAGCGTTTTTCTCGGCGTCTCTTTCCTGGGGGAAGTCCTGAAAATGCAGCAGGTTTTATTGATCGGCCTGATCATAATTTCTGGTTTTTTTGTGGCCGTTGACGAAAAATTCAAACTGACTTCATTTCTCAAACCGGCTATCGGCCTGGTATTGACCGCTATGCTGGCTTTGGCTCTCAATGGATTTTTTATCAACAAGGCAGCCGTACATAATACTTTTTGGCAGATCACCGTGTGGGAAGTGGTCTTCTCACAGCTGATCCTTATATTGACCGTTCCGCTTTTCGTCAAGGATTTGCCCAAGGTCAGATTCAACCAGTACGCGATACTTTTTTTCATCGCCCTTCTTGAAGTTTTCTACAAGCTATCGGCCAACAAGGCTTTTTCATCTAACTTGGTCATCACCGCCGTCATCATATCTCTTCCGGCATCGATGATCATCGCTTTTTTGTTTTCCATCTTCGCCCCAAAACTACTGGAAAAACATCCTCTTAAAGTTTATCTTATTAGGTTCATCGCTGCCGGCCTGATGATTTTCGCATCCCTGCACCTGTAACCGCTATTCAAAGAAGTCAAAACGATTTGCTTCGTCTACAAAACTTAGAAGGTGATACTATAATTAACTCGTGACTAAAGCAAAATCTATCCGATGCGGTCGAGGACACCTCTTCGATAAAAACCGATATCCGACCTCGAGCGGCACGGCAGCTTTCAAGAGGGAAATATCCCAATACAAGAATGCCAGGGGATCGGTTTAATTCCCGTTGGACAAACCGATTCCCTTCGGGTTGATTAAAAAAATAGTCCTTTTCCGTGTCAAGGAACTTGAAAGATAATGGAAAAACTAAATGAAACCCTTAACCGAATATTCCAAATTCTCGCCATGTCAAAAAATTTGGATTTGGACGGTTGTCCTGCCAAAGTGGAAAAAACCCGCCTCATGACTGCCGTCGGGGATGCGTCCGAGCTATTGTCAAACAGGAAAAGCAAGTTGAATGATCAATTGATCGATCTGAATTTGCTCAAAAATCTTTTAGTCTATTTGGACAAAAATGGTCTGATCGTCAGGCTGAATCACGTAGGATTCGGTTATAGGGTAGATTCGCAACAGGAAGAAAAACAAAGGCTGATCAGACTGGTCAAAAAAACCGACCAGCATCTTTATGAAGAAGAGTCCAACGATTTCGCCTTGTGGCTATTCTTGGGAAACGTATCTCAATGGGAAAAACCTTTGATCGAATTCGTTCCTGTCGAAAAAAACGACCCCATGTCCGATTACTTCCTGCCGCATATTCAATTTGACATTGATACCAAATTAAACGCCGACGAAATCGAGGATACGGTAAAAAGAGTTTGCCATAATTTGATTCAACCATATCGTATCGTCGTGATTGACGGGATCACTTACGTCGTAAGAAACCGTCTCGGCGTAGTTGACGGCGTCAATATTTTTTTGGATCTGGCGACACGATCAAGAAACGTTGAGTATCATCGCAAAAACATATTGAAACGAATTAGCTAATTTCTAGACGCTCGTTACTTCGTTGTTTTGATAAAATATTCTATGCAGATAAACGCCTGGGCGGCATTAGCAAAAAACGCGCCTCTTACTCCTTTCGTTTATGAAAAAGAATTGACGCCGGAAGACGTCTTGATAAAAGTCAAATATAGGACACTCTCAAATAGCGACGTCTTGTTCATCGGCGATTTTTGGGGAAACACCAAATACCCTTTGGTGCCTGGCGAGGATATCATCGGAGAAATCGTTAAAAGGGGAGATCGAACAAAAGGATTGGAAATCGGCGACGTAGTCGGAGTCGGCTACCAGGTATATTGTTGCGGTTTATGCGAATGGTGTAAAAGTGGACTGGAGCAATTTTGCCGGAAGCAGAAGAACCTGCGCATCCATGAACACGGCGGTCTTGCTGACTTCATGATAGTCAATCATAAATTCGCCTTCAAAATCCCTGAAAATCTCCAAAGGCCCGAGGCAACTCCGCTTTTTTGCGGAGGACTGACCGTCTATTCTGCGATCATTAATAATGGTGTCGCAAAAGACATGAAAGTGGGAGTTGTCGGTATCGGAAGGCTCGGACATCTGGCTTTAAAATTCCTAAAAAGCATGGGGTGCCAAACATACGCGTTTACCTCAAACACCGATAAAAAAACCGATTTGGCAAAAAAAGGATATAATGTCATCGATCCCAAAAACGACTTTACCGAATACAAGGAATCGTTTGATCTTTTGCTTTATACGTCGACGGCCGACTTGGACTGGAATAAGTATTTGAGCTTGCTCAGACCGGTCGGAAAAATATGCTTGGTCGGTTTTCCACAAAATAGAGTACAGTTTTATGCCGGTCTGTTGAATGATTATTCGAGAAGACAGATTGTAGGAAATTTTATCGGCAGCAGAAAAGACATGATTGACATGATCGGTTATGCGTCAAAACACAAAATTTTAGCCGACGCGGAAATCTTCCCTTATCAAAAATCAAACGAGGTATTGAGCTTGGTTCGAGACGGTGCTATTCAATACATATCAGTCATTACCAAGTTAAAGGAGATTTTGTAGAATCGATTGTTAAACTTGTTATAATCTATTTATGAAACTCGGAAGATACCTCCATTACAAAAATATACTAGTCGAAGTCATCGGCACTGCCCTCCACAGCGAAACTCTGGAAGAACTGGTCGTCTACAAAAAACTCCAAGCGTTCAAGGGATATAAAAAGGGCTCCCTCTGGGTCAGACCGAAAAAGATGTTCTTGGAAAAAGTCAAAGTAAACGGCAAACTTGTTCCCAGATTTAAATTCGTCGGCAAATAAATATCAGATGATCACCTGCAGTTTCGAAAACGGCAACAAAACTTCGCTCCGTCACGTCACCGTCAACGCCATCGTTGTCAAAGACGACCGTGTGCTCCTCGGCAAAAGGGGCAGCTTGAACGGCAAACCGATCCTGGAGTCGGGGAAGTGGGGGCTGTTGGGCGGATTTTTGTCACGCGACGAAAACCTGGCCCAGGCGGTCAAACGCGAAGTTATGGAGGAGAGCGGTTGGGAGATCACCAACCTGAAGCTGTTGATAATAAACGACAATCCAAACCGCCCGAAAGAGGACAGACAAAACGTCGACGTTATCTTCGTCGCCGACGCCGTCGGAAAAATCAAGGCCGGGGACGAGGAAGTCATGGAGTTGAAATGGTTTCCCGTCGACGAGCTGCCGGGTAAAGGCGAGATGGCCTTCGACCACGGGTACGACATCGAAATCTACAAACGGTATCTTAAGGAAAATTTTCCCCTGCCGGTTTTTGGTTAAAAACCGCTGGTATAAAGGAGTAAATGTTATAAAATAAGGTTATGAGCGGATTGGCGAAATTTTTCGACACTATCAAGAAATCGATCTTCGACTTTTCCTCTTACCGGGAAATCGGACAGAAAAGTTTTTGGTCTGCCTACAAATACCAACTCCTTTTTCTGTCGGTTTTCGTCATTATTAAATGTTTCCAGATTTCCGGCATCTACCTCGTCAACCGGCCCCACATCCAACCGTCCGTCAACCAATTCCTGGCCTCGGCACAAAACTTTTATCCGGGCAACCTGAAAATCAAGATCGAAAACGGCCAGCTATCAACCAACCAAAAGGAACCCTATATCTTCGACGCCTACCAGAAACTCAACCACCACCTTCTGGTGATCGACACCAAAGGATCGATTGAGAACTATCCCAACTACAACACTTATATCCTCGCCACGAAAAACGCTTTGGTCTATCCGTCGCAGGTCAAAAACAACGTCCAACAAACCAGCGTTTTCTACTTCCAAAACATGACCCAGAACGTCACTCTTGATAAGAACGTCTACCTGGCCTTGCTGGAAAAAGTAAAACCATACGCCCTGCGGGCCATTAATTTTGTCGACTCGATATTTTTGGCCTTGTTGTTCTTGTATTTGGTTTTGGCGCCTCTTTTTTGGTCCAGCTCGATTATGACCGGACTTTTTGTCTTGATATTTTTGGTTTGGTTGGTCAACCTGATCTTCAGAAAAGGCTTCGGTTACTGGTCACTTTACAAAATGGGCATGTATGCCGTCACCCTGCCGGTCATCATCAACGAAATCTTCAAGCTGTTTTCCGTCTCGATTCCCGGCAGCTACAGTCTGCTGTTTCTCCTTTTCATGATGGTGGTAATATTTTCTTAATTTGTTATCATTAATATTATGAACATCGGTATTTTTTATGCCACCTATTCCGGGGGAACCCAGGCCGCCAGCGAATTTTTATCCCAGACCCTCCAAGCCATGGGACACCAGGCAACCGTCAAGATGATCAACGAAGTCACTTTCGAAGAAACGCTCAATTTCGATCTGACGATCTATTCTTCGCCGACCTGGGACTTCGAAGGAAAAGAGGGGCAGGCCCACCAGGATTTCATCGCCTTCATGGAAAAATCAAAAGGCAAGTCCGCCGCCGGCAAAACCTTTGCCGTCTTCGGGCTGGGGGATTCTTCCTATGCCCATTTCTGCAGCGCCGTCAATATCATCGAGGACTTCGTCAAAGCCGCCGGAGGAACGGTAAAAAGCCCGTCCCTGCCGATCGACGGCTACCTTTTTGACACGGAAAAAAACAACGGCCTTATCACCGAATGGGCCAAAAAAATAACTTCATAAATAAGCCTACCTTTCCCTTAACTGGCAGCGATGCTATAATATAAGAAATATAATTATCGCGGCATGACTTTACGAGTGGATAGCTGCGATACAAAACAGGAAGATTGTTGGGAAGGAACCTTCGGTTCCATCCCAAGGCTAGCCGCAGTGGTGAAATTGGCATACACGCAGGATTTAGGATCCTGTGCCCTTATACGGCGTAGAGGTTCAAGTCCTCTCTGCGGCACAAGAAGAGATAGCACCGTTATCAAAGGTGCAAATTGATTGATATAACGGGCTAATCTCGCGGTTCAATGTACCATTTTGACTCCAAGCCAGTCCCAAGGGGAAGATTGAACCCAAGAGTACTTTGATCTGGCTAATACTCGATCTTCTGTATGCTTCTCCCAAATCTGCAAGTAATGTTCGTATAAATGTGGTCACATCATCGATATTGTATCTATCAATTGTGGCATCGTTTTTAACCACCTGAGCTTTTACCATTCTGTCTTCAACTACAGAATTTTGCTCCTTAAATACTTCATCCGAATACACGCCTGCAAGGTTCTTCTCTACTAGTGTTTGTCTGAGTGCTTTCAGGGTCGTGATTTCCTGATCTGCCTGGCTTTTAATCTTCTGTAATCTTGCTAGACGCGTGTGATAAGTGCGATATAGAAAAGCGATAAATAGATCTAGACATTCTTTCTTCGGGGTTACCTCTTTGAGCGTCTCAATTACTGATCCTTCCAAGACATCTGCTTTGGCTGCAACTCCTTTGCAGATACCACCGCAACGATAGTAGGCATACTTTGCATGGCGACCTTTGCTCCAGCCCCCGGTCATTCCTGTGCCACACTCCTTACATCGAACAATTCTTCGCAATGGGAAATCTGGGTTAGAGTGAACTCTCTTGGCTAGGGCAACTTTATTAGGATTTCTCCCGTCCAGAATCGCCTGTACGCGGTAAAATTGTTCCTCGGTAATCATTGGCACGTGCTGAGCTTTGACTTCCTCACGATACGTTTTAGAAGTTAGTAATCCTAGATAGAACTTATTCCTAAACAACACATTTGCACGTTGCGCCCTAATCATAAACTCTCTTTTTCCGTGATGTTCTCGAAGTCCCCAAGTATTCATTAAATCAGCCATTTCTTGAAGGCTTTTACTACCAGTGGCCATCAAGTTCCAGGCCTTTTTCATCAAATCCCATGTTTTATCATCTTTAATGGCATAACCAGCTTGAACTGAGTAACCTAGTGGTACTTGGCCTGTCACAATCATTCCAGATAAGTATCGAGCCTTTAAGCCATTTCGCGATCTTTCACTGCGAATATCGTTATCCAGTTGAGCAAACCCGGCAAGAATAGTTTCTACGAGCTTTTCAGTAGGGCTATCTCCGGTAGGCTCAGTAGCCGAAATAATGGTGACACCGTTTTCAGTGAGCTTTTTTCTAATTGCTAAATAGTCGGCAGTAATACGAGAGACGCGATCAAGACGATAAACAAATACGGCCTGTACCTTATGCTTTTGTTTTCGACAGAACTCTAAAAGCTGAATAAGAATTGGTCTTCCAATAATTGTCTTGGCTGAGCGGCCTTCCTCTCGAAACACTTCAGTAATTTGATAACCTCTTTTTTCTGCTTCTTTCCGACAAATTTCCTCTTGCGTATCCAGCGAGAAGTTATCTACCTGTTCTTCAGTCGAAACACGAAGATAAAGTACTGCTTTTTTACCGTCTGCATATATCGCATTTGTTGTATTCATTTTGCTCCTTTCTCATGTAGTAATTCTTGAAGTGTTAATCCATCAAATATATTTCGCTCGTATTCATCCAGCCAAGACTCGGTTAGATATTCGACCTCTGTAATTATGTCGCTCAGTTCTGTTTCGGTGAATTGATTTGCTAACGTCCCCAAGGCATCCTTAGCAACCTTGATTCGCTTATCTGCTTGTTTTTGTTCTGGGAAGATCGCTTCAAGTGATTGGGAAATTGTTGGTGTTTGATTGTATTTAAAAGTCGATTGACCAACAGGTTGAAGATATGGCTGAACGATTTCCTGTCTGGTATATTGCTGTTGGATGTGTACTAATTCTAGGCTCATGGGCATGTATTAACTATAAATATATTTATAGTTTATATAAATATAATGATAGTGTCAAGTGGTTTATCCTCAAGGAGGCTTTGCCAAATCAGCCTCTCGGGAGTATCATTCAAGCAACATCAAATATGATTAATAGTTGATGTAAAACTGCCCACTCATGGGTAGTTATGTTGGAAAATAATTTAATTCTCAAAATCCTTCAAAAAGAATTCTCTTTGTTACTGCGTTTTTTGCTTCCGTATTATGGTTTGATCGTTCAATTTTTCGAGATAGTGAAACCTTGGCTATTTGCTTTTATAGTCCTCTCTGCAATTTGTTGGACAATTTACTGGTTGATCAAGATATACCTGACTTGGACTGAGTCTAATAAGCCTGCTACCTTGTTTGAGGTATCACCGCCAACTTTGACTGAGCAAAGCTCGTATACCACCACTCAATTATTTTCATCCGTACACGGCTTACTTAGACAAAGATCTTGGATGTACCGATTGTTTGATGTCAGTAAATCGTATTCATTTGAAATAGTTTCATCCAAAGACAAAGGCATTCGCTACATTTTGCGGGTTTCTGCCGATGATGCTTCAATAGTAAAGAAAAATTTAATTGCCTATTTGCCTGGTATTCAAGTCAAAGAAACAAATGATTATCTAAATCCAAATTCTCAATTTGGTCACCTCATCGAAATTAAGTCTACCAACCATTTCGCTTTCCCACTCAAGAAACAGGACAACCTTAAAGAATATGACCCGATCGCATATATCACCGGTAGCATGACTAAATTAACTGAAGATGAACTGGTGGCCGTACAAGTAATAATTTTGCCAACTAGTGACAACGCTTCTCAAATTGTTGGTAGGTTACGAGCGTTATTTCTAGCCAATAAGGATGTACTGAGCGAACTTAAGAGTGGTAATCCGGTTGGTTCGATATTTACTTCCCTGATATTTGTAACGCTACAAATACTCTTGTTCCCAGTTGGGCTAATGATTTGGATATTCACTGGCGGTCGAGAAGGGCCGATCCTGCCAATTTTGAGATTTGATCGAATAATGCCTGATAGTACCTACCGAGATATCATTGAAACCCAGATCAAACAAAAAATTGATCAGCCACTATTTACTGCCTCTTTGCGAATTCTTACCGTTTCAAAATCACATACCAGTAGGCTAAAAATTGAAAAAGGTTTTATAGCCGCCTTATCACCCTTTACTAATGCCGGTTATCAATCACTTAGACCAAGACGCTATCTCAAGCTTGATTTCATCAACAGCATCTTATTCTGGCTTTATTCCCATAGATTAACCAATTTCTTTGGTAATTTAACTCTTTCATCCACCGAGTTATCTGACTTGTATCATTTTCCCTTTACCAGTACTACCAAGACGGAAAATTTGTCCAAGCTCCATAGTAAAGAATTACCAGCGCCTTTATCGCTTAAACAAAAAACTGAATGTGACTTATATTTTGGACTAAATACCTATGGTGGCAGTGAAACCAAAATTGGCCTAGCTCTGGATGAACGTCGTCGCCATGTCTACATTCTCGGTGCAACTGGTACTGGAAAATCTACCATGCTTTTATCCATGATCAAACAGGATGTTGATCACAATAAAGGCTTATGCGTGATTGATCCACATGGTGATTTGATCGAGCAAATATTGTCAGTGATCCCTAAAGAGCGGATTTCAGATGTGGTGTATTTCAATCCAGATGACATTAGCTTTCCTATGGGTATTAATCTCCTTGAGTTGACCCCAGGTTTAAATCCTGAGGATACTATCAGGGAAAAAGAATTTATCGCTGAAAGTATTATTTCGGTCTTCCATAAAATTTATACTGATAAATATTCCGGGCCAAGAATGGAATACATTTTGCGAAACACTATCCATACAGCCTTTACTGTGCCAGATGCCACATTGTTTACGGTTTATAAGCTTTTGATTAACACCTCATACAGAAAAGGGGTGGTTAGGGGTCTGACAGATGAAAACCTTAAAGACTTTTGGAAGTTTGAATTTGCTAAAGCTGGTGATTATCAAAAAGTAAAAATGATCTCACCAATTACGAATAAGATTGGTCGTTTTCTGTTTTCACCAACGGCTAAAAGAATTCTCGAACAAGGTAAATCAACCGTTAACTTTGACACTATCTTAAATGAAGGCAAAATCCTGCTGTGTAATTTATCCAAGGGCAAAATTGGTGAGGATAATTCGAGCGTCTTTGGTGTCTTGATTATGGCTAAGCTTCAATTGGCGGCACTCAAACGAGCCAGAATGAAACAAGAAGATCGAAAAGACTTCTTTCTATATGTTGATGAGTTTCAAAATTTCGCCACCCCTGCGTTTGCTCAGATACTATCTGAAGCCAGAAAATACCGACTCGGCGCTATCTTGGCTCATCAAACTACTTCGCAACTTGAAGATTCATCCCTTGTAAATGTCACTTTGGCCAATACTGGAACGGTGATTTGTTTTAGAACAGCCAACCCAGAAGATGAACGGATGATCTTACCCCAATTTAGACCATATATTGATCAAGGAGAAATTGCCAGTTTGCCATCATATCGTTTTTATATGCGTCTAGGCGCTATTAATCCAGAAGAACCATTCTCGGGTGTGACGGTGCCAGTTCATATTGAATACAGTCAAAATCGAATTAATGAGGTTATTGAGTCATCTCGCAGGTTATATGCCATCGCATGGAAAGAAGGAGTTATCATATCTCAAAATAAACCTGTTGAATTTAAACAATCATATCGAGCTAGCAACTTTTCTAGCATACTTCCGTAAGCCATTCCTGATACACTATTCTTAGTATGATTGAGCGTTTTTATTTACTTGCTTTACTGATCCAACTAGTACACTCTACTGAGGAATTAACAACTGGTTTTCATAAGAAGTGGTATTTGTTTAAAATGCCTTTTCAAACATTCCTGCTTTTCGAGATCATTTTTTCACTATTTTGGTTAATTGTTTTATTGGTTCCAAGGGTTCCCAATAGGGTATTTTTACAAGAGTTCTTTTTAGTATTGATGTTTGCCAATGGTATTCAACATGTTATCTGGTGGGGAGTAACAAAGAAATATGTCCCAGGTCTGATTACTGCTTTTGGTCACATCTTCGTCTTCTTGAGTTTCTATTTTTATATTTTGAAATGAGTATTTTCTGCCCTAGCTGGCTAGGACAATGTAAATAGTATATTAGATTGATAGTACGGCATTTGTTATTTCTCTTTTTACCCCTATTCCCTTATAAATAAGGAGAGGAATGATATACTAACGTCAGTTTATAAACTGCCCATAGACTAACCAACTATGGATATAACTATCACCACCAAACAACTCGAAATACTTAACCTTCTCTATCGCTTCCGCTTTCTCAATCGCTCACAACTCCAAACTCTACTCAAACACAAAGACACCAAACGCATCAACACCTGGCTCAAAGACCTCACCGACAAAAAAATTATTGGTCGTCACTACTCAACCAAAATCAAAGAAAACAATAAACCAGCTATCTATTATCTACTCGCCAAAAGTAAACCATTCTTACTTAATCAAAAAGCGGTTGATAACAAATTATTATTAAAGCGAATTTATCGAGAGAAAACCCGCTCCCAGCGACTCATTGATCATTGTATTTTGATAGCTGATTACTACTTAAATCTAACCAACATCATAAAAACTGAAACCCTGCACTTCTTTACTAAAACTGACCTATCAACTCATTATTATTTACCCTACAATCGCCCCGATGCTTACATTGCCAGAGAAGGTAAAGAGATTAAGCGATACTTATTAGAAATAATCGACGAGGGCACGCCACGCTTCATGATTCGCAAACTCATCGAGCGTTATATCGAATATTTTGATGCCAATACTTGGCAAAATAAAACTGGCCATCCTTTCCCTAAAATGTTGATCCTGTGTCCCAACACTTTGATAAAAGATTTTCTTCACAAACATATATCCCAAGTTATGGAAGAAGAAGCCCAAAATGATATTGAGTGGTACTTATCAACCAAGGATAAGATCGAATGGGTTGATGCCCTGATTGACATCTCGGACGACTAATCACGTCCGAGAAAATGATCTAATTCTTTTTGACCTTCCTCGGTTTGTCTAAACTCATAAAACAGTCGAGCGCCCTTATCACTTAAAAATGGCACAAATTCAGGCAAGTCGTTAAGTGGCACTTTTCTAAATTCCTGCAACCTCATATCGACGGTGTAACCTTTAAAAACCGGTAGTATTCTGATCATATTTTTATTCCTTTCTAATCCCATCCGCTGGATTGCTAGGCCAGCGGATGGATAACTTTTATAATTTGGCACTTGGTACAACTTCACTGATTCGCTTTTCATCAAAGTACAAATCTCGCTCAATTCCTAAGCCAAATTTGCCGTGATAATTTTCAAGCTCAACCAGTGAAAATGAACCCCATTCGTCATTCCAATCCCCAAAGATGGAAACGAACCCGAAAAACTCTTTTGCCTCTGGGTCGTACTCGGTGGCATACCATGTACCCGCACCCGTTGGATTAAAAAACTTAGCGACCACAATCGGATCACTGCTGTCTTCTTGCCTGCCTAGCTTGGCGAATCTTGCTAGTAGCTCCTTGGTAAGTAATTTCATAACTTTTCACCTCCTTTTTGGCTATCCCGAAAATTAATGGTTGGGAAGTATGGCCATACTTCCCATACCTGGGAATCTTTCTAGCGGGGTGAATTTAGCAAGGGCAAGCGAAGCGCAGTTTATTGAAGGCGTAGCCGAAAACCCTTGCGAAATGAGGGGTAAGACCCCTAAAAACATCTCAAATTAAGCATTTGAATAAGCTTGAGCTATCATCTACAATGTGTAGTAATTATGGTAACTAAACAACTCAGCGAGCTTGAGCAAGAAGTAATGAATGAAGTCTGGGAATTAGACAGTTGTACCGTTAGAGATGTGGTCAATATTTTTACGAAAACTAAAGGATATGCCTACACCACAATTGCCACAATTTTAGAAAGATTACATGAAAAGGGATTATTGAAGAAAGACACCTCTGCCTTTACAGTGGCTTTTACACCAAAAATTACTCAAGTTGAGTATAGTAAAAAAATTGCTAGCTCTCTATTTGATAAGTTTTTTGGGACTTTCGGCGACGCTGCCATTGCCTCGTTTGCACAATCAATCGCTGAGTTGCCAAAACACAAAAAGGAAACATTGCTTAAATTGTTGCTTAATCATGATAAAAATAAGTAAGTATATCTGGGTATTTCTGGGTTTGTTTGGAGCTTTATCGGCGCTAATTATCGGTGCCGGTGAAAAGTACTTGCCTTTTTTGTTACATAAAACCATTTATTTATGCAAACACGTCATCTCATCTACCCCGATTGAACCCCTCCAAACAAACTTTAGACTCATAACTTATAGTGCAGTGGTGATTTTACTAAGTTATATCGGGTATCGATTGATGGCTACGATTTATTCGATAATCAAACAGAAGCGAGATCTAACTCAAAAAATAATCCAATCAGGGAAAATTGACCTTTTAGCCAAAGAACTTGGATTGCAGAATAAGGTTTTAACTATTCAAGACAATCGACTCTTGGCTTTTTGCTTTGGAGTGTTTGATCCTAAAATCTATGTTTCTAGCAAAATGGTCGAACAGTTAAGTTCCAACGAACTGAAGATTGTGTTTCGCCACGAAATGTATCATTTGATTAATAAAGATATGTTGGTGATGACTATTGCTAGGTTCGGAGAGCTATTATTTCCATTCTTACCAGTTCTTTCTGATATTACTGCAAAATACTCCATGCAGCGAGAGGTTCAGGCAGATACCTTTGCCCATGCCAATACACTCTCAGGCAAGAGGGACCTAATTTCCGTCCTAACGCAAATGCTTCGTGAAGAGGTTGTCCCAGCTTACGCATTTGCTTCAAATTTGGGAGAGTATGAAACCCTAGAGGTGCGAATTAACTTACTTCTTGAAAGACATACTTCCCACCCTGGTTATTCTCCGATAAATCTTCTATTTAGCTTATTTTCACTGATTATTTTGGGCATTTTGTTTGTTACTCCTGTCAAAGCAATTGAGTACCATTCTCAGGGACAAGATGCGGTGATGGCCTGTATTGATCCATTCGGGTCCTGTAACAACACTTGTGAGCTTAACTCAATTAAGTCCAGTTCTACACAGGGCGTTTCTCATTCTTACTCATCCTCTTCTTTTTCTTCGTCTATCTATTGACAGGTAGTTAATAAGTTACTACACTTTGTAGTAGTTATTAATTATTCATGTTCGACCATATGACAGAAGAAAAAAATTCTACTCCAAAAAATATATTTACAAGCAATCTACATATTGTTCTAGTAATTGCCTTGATAGTAGCGTCATTTGCGCTGGGATCGTTATACACAAAGGTAAAGTATCTCGAGAGTAATGGAGGTTCGTTAGCAGCAGCTAAACCCTCTGCACAGGCTCCCGCAGCTGCTGGAGATGCTCAACCAAAAGTTGCTCTTAAGACCCCAGAACTTACCAACGATGACAGAATTCGTGGTAATAAAAATGCTAAGGTTACCTTGGTTGAATACTCAGACTTTGAGTGTCCATTTTGTATTCGTTTTCATCCAACCATGCAGCAAGTCATGAAAGAATATGGTGACAAAGTAAAGTGGGTATATCGAGACTACCCTTTAGCTTTCCATGCCAACGCCCAAAAGGAAGCTGAAGCCGGTTGGTGTATCAACGAGCTTGGCGGGACTGATGCATTTTGGAAGTATGTAGACGCCATATTTGCCAAAACGACAGGTAACGGAACTGGTTTTGCACTGGAAAAGCTTGGTCCTCTGGCTGCTGAACTGGGTGTAAATCAAAGTAAATTTCAGCAGTGTTTAGATTCAGCTAAATATGCTCAAAAAGTAAAAGACCAAATGGCCAAAGGTTCTGAAGAAGGTGTATCAGGCACTCCAGGCACGATTATTATCGACGCTAAGGGTCAAACCCAGCTTGTTCCCGGCGCATTACCTTTCGAGCAAATTAAGTCGATGATCGACTCTGCCTTAAAACAATAATACATGGAGTTACCTTACCAATGGATATATTTTCTATCTTCATCACCGGCCTCTTTGCAGGCGGCATAACGTGCTTAGCAGTTCAGGGCGGTTTACTTGCAAGCTCGATTGCCCAACAAGAGGAAAACCTAGCTTCAGAATTTGAGAAACGATCGGGATCATGGATTCCGGTCGTTTCCTTTTTAGTCGCTAGGTTAGTGGCGTATACAATTTTGGGTATTTTACTGGGTAGCTTGGGTTCATTGTTTCAGCTTTCACTAACTGCTCGAGTCATTTTACAGTTAAGTGCTGTTGTTTTTATGGTAGGTACAGCCTTTAATTTACTGCAAATTCATCCTCTTTTTCGCTACTTTGTTATCCAGCCACCAAAAATAGTCACCCGACTGATTAGAAATCAGTCCCGAAGCCAAGAACTATTTGGCCCGGCAATTCTTGGCGCTATGACCGTGCTAATTCCTTGCGGGGCAACTCAGGCAACCATGGCTTATGCTCTCACCACCGGATCTCCAGTAGCAGGTGGGTTAACTATGTTTGCTTTTATTCTAGGTACCTCGCCACTCTTTTTACTTCTCGGAGTATTTGCTCGTAGTTTGAATCGATTAGCAAATGGAGCATTTAACACCGCAGCAGCGATGGCTATATTATTGTTAGCCACCTTTAATCTAAATGGCACGATTGCGCTCACGGGTAGTCCGTACACAGTTACAAATTTATTGACAAAAATTGAGTGCACCATTAGTTTTTGCAGTCCTGGCAAAGTAGCCGGAAGTACCACAACGGCCGGCAAACCAGTGTCTGAAGCTACCATCTTCATCACCCAAAATGGTTATGAAACCGAGCCTACCAATTTAACAATCAAAGCGGGGTCTAAAGTTAAGTTGAATATTATTAATCGAGGTGGCGGAGGTTGCGCTCAATCATTGACAATACCCAAGCTTAATGTTCAGCGAGTCGTATCAGTTGGTCAATCAGATGTTTTGGAGTTTACTGCGCCAAAAATGCCTGGACCACTCGCCTTTATGTGTAGTATGGGCATGTATCAGGGAATAATTACGGTTATTTAATTAATAATGAAGACGATTACTTTTAAAGTAACTAATTTGGAATGTACGAGTTGTGCCATGAGTATCGACTTTGACTTGGAGGATTTAAAGGGCGTCGTAGAAGCCAGTACTAACTACGCTAGACAACGCACTACTGTGACATATGATCCAGAACTGATTGATCAAAAATCAATCATTGCGAGGCTAAAAAACCTTAATTATGACGTTAAAATTATTTAAAATTGTAAGTCATTGCTGATTTACTACAAAACATAGTAATATGGAGGTATATATGAACGGCGAAAAGAAGTTTGTAATTGGCATTATACTGTCGACGATAGTTATATTGGTAGGTGCCGTTTGGTTTTTGGGCAAATCCGATACCAACTCGAATAGCATAGATAAAACATCGACATTATCTCAAGACCAGCAAAAACTGTTGGAAGTTGTTGATGACGATTACCTTAAAGGCAATAAAGAGGCCAAAGTAACCATTGTTGAATATCTTGATTTTGAATGCGAGGCATGTGGTGCCTATTATCCGCTCGTGAAATCTTTAATGTCTGAATTTGGCCAAGATATTCGTTTTGTAACTCGTTATTTCCCGCTGCCAGGGCATAAAAATAGTATGCCTGCTGCATTGGCTGTTGAAGCGGCTGCAAAGCAGGGCAAGTATTGGGAAATGCATGATCTATTGTTTACAGAGCAAAGATCATGGGGTGAAAAAAAATCAGCTGATCCAAAAATATTTGAGGAGTACGCCAAAAAACTGGGCTTAAATATGGCACAATATGATAAAGACGTTAATTCAAAAGAGGCAAAAGCTCGAGTGGAACGGGATAAAAATGCTGGAAATCAACTTGGAATATTTTTGGAACCAACTTTCTTTGTTAATGGGAGTAAAATTCCAAACCCTAAGGGCTTGGAGGATTTCAAAACTTTCATTAAGGCAGAGTTGCAAAAGAGTGCTCCATCAGATCGTACTCAAGAAGCAACGCCAAGTTCTACTGCCAGTCCAACGCCATAACTAGTTGGATAAATCATGAAATTAAATGCAGAAACACTATGCTTATTATGGAATTATTTAAACAGCCAAAAATTCGGCAACTTGCCATAGCACTCTCTATAGTCATTCCTCTAGAAGTATTGTCATTTTTCGCAATCCATTTACCGGCAGTTATTGAGTATCCTTTATTTTTAGGCATTATTTACATCTTCGGCAAAGACGTTATTTTTGGAGGTATCCAAAGCCTTCTAAGACTTCGATTCTCAAATATCAACCTGTTAATGACCGTGGCAACAATTGGCGCTTTTTACTTAGGTGAGCTGGAAGAAGCGGTTATTATTATTCTGCTATTTGCAGTGAGTGAAGCATTAGAAGAATTTGGCATCAATAAAAGTCAGAGCGCCTTGGAAGAATTAGTTGAGAAAACTCCCAAAACTGCTCAAGTGTTGGGCGAGCACGGGAGACGTCAGGTAGAAGAGATTAGCCTTGATGAGATTTTAGTGGTCAAGCCAGGTGATTATATTCCCTTAGATGGCTTGGTTGTTAAAGGTGAATCATTAGTAGATGAGAGTTCAATTACTGGTGAACCGCTACCTAAATCCAAATTTATTGGTGAGATGGTGTTTGCTGGAACACTCAATAGCCAGGGTTATTTAGAAATTAAAGTTACCAAAATCAGCAAAGATACTACCTTAGCTAAAATTGTTGATCTGACTTTTCAAGCGGCAGAACGTAAGTCTCAAATTACTAAGTTTATTGAAAAATTCGCACAAATATATACTCCAACTGTTTTTGTGATAGCAATTTTTTTGACATTTATCCCAGTAGTACTGTTTAGTCAGCCATTTTTATATTGGTTTACTCAAAGCCTAACCATACTACTCATCGCCTGTCCCTGCGCTTTAGTAGTCTCAACACCAATTAGTGTTTTTTCGGCAATTGGAAATGCCAGCAAACGAGGCGTTGTGATTAAAGGTGGTCAATTTCTAGAGGAAATTGGCAAGGTTCGAGCCATTGCGTTTGATAAGACTCGGACACTAACCTTGGGTGAGCCGCAGGTATCTGATGTCATACCACTTAACGGGTACACCAAGGCTGAACTATTGGCTTGTGTAGCCGGTGCCGAAGCCTTTTCAGAGCATCCCATAGCCAAAAGTATTGTTGAAAGTGCCCAATCTTATTCAAAAACCCACCATGAGTATCAAAATTTTAAAGCTCTGATGGGAAAAGGAATAAGCGGTGATTGTTTGGTGTGCGTTGATAAACACCACTGCATCGGAACGTTGCAATTTGTGATGGAAACTCATTCTGTGGATCAGAAAGTTATTGATATTGTAGAGGGATTTGAGGCTGAAGGTAAAACCGCAATTGTAGTCAGTGACGATAAAAAAATTGAAGGTGTATTGGGGGTAGTAGATGCCCTGCGACCAGAAAGCCAAGCCACCATCAATAAACTCCACGCCCTTGGCGTTAAAACAGCCATGTTAACCGGTGACAATGATAAAGCTGCTCAAGCTGTAGCTCAAAAAGTAGGCATCGATAAAGTCTACGCTCGCTTGCTTCCTGATCAAAAAGTTGACAGGTTATTAGAACTTAAACAAAAGTTTCAATCGGTCGCAATGGTGGGAGATGGTGTCAATGATGCACCCTCACTGACAACCGCTTCAGTCGGAATTGCGATGGGTGCAGCCGGATCTGAGGTGGCTATTGAAAATGCAGACATAGCGTTAATGAACAACAATCTGCGTCTAATTCCATTTTTAATTTCACTGGGCAAACGAACTACTCAAACAATCCAGATAAACACTACTGCTGCAGTCGTAGTAAAACTCTTCTTTTTGTTTCTAGCACTTCTGGGTAAAAGTAATTTAGCTTTGGCTGTTTTTGCGGATGTTGGAGTAACACTATTGGTTGTTGTGCACAGTCTGCGATTATTCAATTTTGAAGTAAAAACAACATGAAACAAATAAACTATATTGACATTAAAAAAGACTTTTCTTTACTTGGTAATCCTAATTTGCATTATTTTGATAATGCCTGTCAGACCCTGAGACCACGACAAGTCATAGAAGCGATGACGAAGTACTACGAAGATTATCCAGCCTGTGGCGGTCGAAGCATGCATCGACTAGCTGCACAGGTAACTAAACAATGTGAAGAAGCTCGTCAGATCATTGCCAGTTTTATTGGGGCCAAGCGAAAAGAGGAAATTGTTTTTACCAGAAACACCACGGAAGGTATTAATTTGGTGGCCAATAGTTTGAATCTAAAGGCAGGAGATGTTGTTTTAACCACAGACAAAGAACACAATTCCAACCTTATCCCGTGGCAAATGTTTGTAAAAAAACTAGGAATCATCCATGTGATTGTTCCTTCAAAACCGGACAACACTTTTGACCTTGAAGCCTACACTCAGCTTTTGGAAAAACACTCAGCTAAGCTCGTTTCTATGGCAATGACTTCCAATCTCGATGGTGTGTCTATTCCTGCTGACAAAGTTGTTAAATTGGCCCACCAGCACAAAGCCCTGATGCTTTTGGATGGCGCTCAAGCCGTACCTCATCACAGTGTGAATGTAGGTAAGCTTGATGTCGATTTTCTGGCTTTTTCTGGTCATAAAATGCTGGGACCGTCTGGAATCGGCGTGCTTTATGGAAAATTTCATTTACTAGAAGAATTAAGTCCATTCCTAGTTGGTGGGGATACGGTTTCATCTTCAACCTATACTACCCAAGAATTTTTGCCACCACCAGAAAAGTTCGAGGCAGGTTTGCAAGACTATGCTGGAATTATTGGGCTTGGTGAAGCTGTAAATTACCTCAATAGAGTGGGATTATCCGCAATTGAAGCTCAGGAGCTTGAGTTAAATACTTATTTGACAGAAGCCATTTCTTCAATTGACGGCTTAAAAATTCTAGGGCCAGAAGACCCAAAAACTCGTAGTGGGATTGTCTCTTTTTATATTCCAGGTAAAGACCATCACCAAATTGCTTTAATGCTTGATGAAAGTGCAGGCTTTCTTGTTAGATCTGGTCAGCACTGTGTTCATTCTTGGTTTGCTCTAAAACAAATACCCGGCACGGTGAGAGTATCCTTTTATTTTTATAATACGCTGGAAGAAGCGGAAGCTTTTGTGCATTCGCTCAAAAAAGTTGTGAGTATTTTATAGCCTATGTTTTGTATTGCGTCATTTATTATTTTATCGATTATCGCCATTTTTAATGCGGCTTATCGTGACCTTGCCAGAGAGGCCTACGATTGTGTTTTCCGTAGGATTACCTTCAAGCCGTGTAATACCGGATTTAAAGAAAAAATGAAGGCTAAACTTTCCGGTCAACTGTTAAATCGATCTGTGCGAGCGGCAAGATTTTTTAATCATCACTTTGAACTTTTGTCCTGGATATTCTTCATACTCACCATTGGGAGTATTTTTTGGACTGGCAAGGGATTATTCAATTTTTACATGTATGGTAGTTGCAATGGATTAAATAAATCAGGTTTTTGCGCCCTTGATCCAAAGGGGGAAAATAATAAAGTTTCTCAGGCTGGAGGAAGTTGCACATCTGGAACTGGAGATGAAAGCAAAGTGACTTTAAACGGAGTCAATACAAGTATATTTCCTTCAATCAACATAGGCGCAAAAGACTCGGTAGTGTTAATTGGTTGTTATAGCTGTGACTACACTAGAAAAGCCTATCCAACCATTAAAAAATTAATTACAGAAAATAAAGTTAATTATACTTTTGCTCACTATCCAGTTAAGGAAGAGACTTTGTATTTATTGCCTATTGGTTACTGTGCCTACAAGCAAAACCCCACCGCCTACTGGCAGCTAAATGATCAGTTGTTTGAGAATAGTAAAGAAGATATCGCAAAAAGAGAGTTTGTAGATACATTACTCCAGAAAAATGGTTATGACATTGAGGCAATTAATTCCTGCATTAGTTCCCCTGAAGCTCAATCAGCTGTGGTGGAGCGACGAATTGAATTAGAAAAAACCAACATATATGGCACACCACTTCTGTTTATCAATAACAAAGGCTTGGTTGGTCCAAAACCCTATCGAGTATACGAACGAATTCTTAAGGGTTTTAAATTTTGGTAGCTGTAGTAGCTATCTTATTGACTTTCCGCCTGGTTAGGATAATAATTCCCTCAAGTTTACAAGAGCTGCCCCTCCGATAGGGGCTTTTTTGTAGCTAGTCCTGCCTAAAGTTATAAATTATTGATTTATATGGAGGTCGGACTATGAATAAAAAAATAATTGTTACTTCTTCTCTCGCCATAACGGCACTAATGTTTGCGTCACCAGTCATTGCTGCATCAGCAGACGTAACCAAAATAGAAACCTTCATCAAAAGCATTATCCAAATATTAGTTACACTTGCGGGACTCATTTCAGCTGGCTTCTTTGTTTGGGGTGGCGTTGGATATATCACAAGCTCAGGTAATCCAGAAACTCTCGACCGTTCCAAAAAAACTATCATGTATTCCGCGATAGGTTTAGCCGTAGTACTTGGTGCGTTTGTGTTGACTAATATCATCTCTGATTTAGCGACTGGAGCATTTGGAGCTACACAATAAGTTCCAATCTTTGGATTATGAACAACTATGAAATTATTGAGTTTGGCACTAACCACCATACTTACGACACTCTTCTTTCCAACTGTTGCTTATGCGGTAAGTAGTGCCCCAACAGAAGTAACAACCTTTACGGGTGATGCTCTCACTCTCATAACAATGATATCGGCCGCCTCAGCGGTCTTTTTTTTAATTCGTGGTGGTTATATCTACATTACTTCAAGTGGGAAACCTGACGCCCTAGAAGAGGCAAAGAAAACCATTCGTAACTCATTACTTGGGCTTGTTATAGTTCTAGCATCGAGCGGATTAATTTCACTTTTGTCCGGTGCGCTCGTAGGGGAAACTGGAAGCACCAATGTCACAACCCTGCCTATTACTCAGATAGAAAGTGTGGCACCAAGTGATGGACTGACGCAGGTACTCATCGATGCGGTTAATGGATTCATTCAAAACATTGTTGAGAGCTCCACCAAACCAATCGTTGATGGAATTATGACATTCCTCGGATCAACCCCATCACTTCTAGCTAATGCTTCAATCGTGAAATTCTGGTTAATTATGCTCGGGATTGTGGACAGCTTGTTCGTCCTCGTAGTTGCATTGCTTGGCCTACAGTTTATGAGCGCTTCCACCTTTGGTTTTGAGGAAATTGAATTTAAACATCTCTTGCCTAGAATTGGTCTGGCTTTCCTTGGGGCGAACGCGTCCTTGTTCCTTGCTGACTATGCGATCCAAGCTAGTAACGCACTGGTATCTGGTGTTATCTCGGCAACTGGAGGACTTAATCATGCTTGGATTACAAATGCCATAACCATATCTAGTCTGACCAATGGCACTGCTCCATTTATTATTTTGATTTTTCTACTAATTTTCTTGATTGTCTCTATCGTGCTTCTTCTCATGTATATCAGTCGTTTGATTGTCATAGTTCTTGGCGCTGTTCTTTCACCCTTTATTTTTCTTCTGTGGACTCTTCCTAAAACCGCTGACTTTGCTGAGATGGCAGTAAAAGGCTACTTTGTCTCTGTATTTACCATCTTCATCCATGTCGTAACGATCCAACTGGCAGGCACATTTTTATCTTTGCCCGAACAAACTAACAACTCACTTATTTCAATCGCTGTCGCGATTGGGTTACTCTTAACTCTGCTTAAAATTCCCTCATTCATGATGCAACTTATTCTATTTTCAAGAAGTGTGGGGGCAGTTCGTCATATGGGGAGTCAAATTACCAACGTGTTAAGTACTGACTCTAGCTCAAACATGTCATACAAAGGCACCAAATCGGCCAAGTTGCCTAGAAGGAGTGCCAACCTATGAGAACTACGATAATTCCAGCTCAGATTACGACCGTTGAAGATAAAGTGGCTGGCTCACTCAATATGACTCAGGTATTAATCCTGATGACGCCGATTCTTTGGACTGCTATTGTCTATATTTTGCTCACACCCAGTATGAAGCTCACTTCGCTTAAGCTTGTGCTCATTATTATCTCCACGACGATCTCGGGGATTTTAGCCTTGAGGATTAAAGACAAAATAGTGGCAGAGTGGCTTGGAGTGCTTCTGAAATATCGCCTGAGACCAAAATACTGGCTTTATAACAAAAACGACATAACCAATCGCACTATCGATATTCCCGACATTCCTGATATTGCACTAGTCTCAAGAAAATTATCAAAGAAATTAGCTAGTAAGCATAAGACCGAGATTAATATCTCTGATCTAGTCAGATTCGAGCAATTGATCGACTCTGGCAAAGTTGCCGTTCGTTATCAAATGAAGAATTAAAACTATGAGTATCTTTAGCAAATCAAAAAAGTCTAGCAGTCGAGGGCAAATCCAGATTAGAGAAGTCGTGGATAATATCCTTGTTCTGCCGGGTAACGAATATCGCCAAATCTTGGAAACTTCGTCAGTAAATTTTGAGCTCAAGAGTGAAGAAGAACAGGATGTGATTATCGATAGCTTTCAAAATTTCTTAAATTCTCTTCCGTGTGAAATTCAAATACTCGTTCGTGTGCGAGAAGTCGATATTGATCGCTACGTCGAAGATATTGGTAAAACCAAAGATAAAGAAACTATCCTTGCCTACAAAAAACAGATTGAGGGCTATTGCTCATTCGTTAAAAAACTAGTCTCTGGTAATAAAATCCTTTCTCGCCGTTTTTATATTGTCATTCCTTACAAACACACTGAGCGTCATCAAGATATGAAGCTCATCAAAGAACATTTAAATCTTGAGAAAGACATCATCATCAAAGGCTTGGAACGCATGCAGATGAAAGCGCGAAGTATAACAGGCCTTGAAATTCTCAATTTATTTTATGGTTTCTACAACCCGGAAAGTCTGAAAACTCAGGCATTAACGAGAGAAACAGTCGAAGCCTTACTGAAAAATAATTATGTTTAACTTAAAGAAAAAATTCACTAGCCTAAAACCAATAAAAGCTTGGCAAAAGAAGCGAAAGCTCAAAGCCATGACAAATCAGGCAGTCAAAATAGCCTTTGGTACGCAGGATCAAGTGGATTTAATTTCCTACGCAGGCCTCAAAGAGGAATCAAGCTACCTGCAGATTAACGATAGATTCGTTAGAACTTTGTTTGTCTCTGGCTATCCATATGTCGCTTCAACTGGCTGGCTTAATAACCTCATCAACTTTAATCACGATATCGATATTAGCTATCACATCGAACAAGTTGACCCGCTTACCGCCTTGCCCAAATTAATCAGAAAGATAACCGAGCTTGAGTCTACGAAGCGCACCATGCTCAAAGAAGGCAAAGTCATAGGGAGCGAAATTACTGATCCCCTCGAATCCGCTATGGAGCTTAAAGACAAAATCCAGCGAGGCATGGAGAAACTCTTTCAAATCTCTATCTACATGACAATTAGCGCAGAATCGCTTATTGAGCTTAACAAAGTCACCAAACTACTAGAAACAGTCATGCAGACGAGACTTTTCTACATCAAGCCAGCAACATTCCAGCAGATTGAAGGATTGCAGTCAATCTTGCCAAGAGCCGAGAATAAACTAGCACAGAAGCGTAATCTTGATAGCTCTAGTGCTGCCTTAACTTTTCCATTTGTCTCGTCCGAGCTGGTACAGGAATCAGGCATCCTCTACGGTATCAACAAATCCAACAACTCACTAGTAATCATCGACCGATACTCTTTAAACAATGCCAACTCAATTATTTTTGCGCAGTCTGGATCGGGTAAAAGCTATACTGCAAAAGTAGAAATACTCCGCCACCTCATGCAAGGCACCAAAGTCATCATTATTGACCCTGAGCGTGAATATAAACAACTGGCTGCAAGTGTAGGCGGAACATATATCAAACTCTCAGCCACTTCCAAAGAGAAAATTAATCCGTTTCAGTTCTCTCAACACTCAGTCACACAGGAAAATAATCTGTCGGAGCATATCCAAGATTTAACCGAGCTTATCTCTCTCATGGTTGGGTCACTCACCTCAGAGGAGCGGGCATCGGTTGATCGAGCACTGCTTCTCACCTACAAAGAGTCTAAACTAACTCCTCGCAAAAACGCTAAAAAACAGAAAGAACTTGAATACCCACTCCTCAAGGATTTCTATAAAAATCTCAAAACCATGAAGCATAAAGATTTATGCGATAGACTTGAGCGTTTTGTAAAAGGATCATTATCAACCGTCTTTGATTCCCAAACCAATATTAAATTAGATAACCGTCTGATTGTCTTTGATATCAAAGACTTAAATGAATCCATCAGATCAATCATGATGATGGTGGTAGCTAATTTCGTTAATAACGAAGTCAAACAAAATCCTCAGAAACGAATGCTCGTTATTGATGAGGGGTGGATACTCCTCCAAGAGCCGGAAAGTGCGAGATTTATCTCAGGACTTGTTCGACGCGCCAGAAAATACTATCTAGGTGTCACGATTATTTCCCAACAAGCCAATGACTTCCTCAACCAAGATTATGGCAAGGCGATTGCAAGTCAATCATCTTTGAGAATCCTCATGCGCCAAGACACGACCACCATTAAAAAAGTGGCTGATGAGTTTCACTTGTCTGCCTACGAACAACACTATCTACTAACCTGTGATCGGGGTGAGGCTTTAATTATTGCTGATCAAAACCATGTAGCGGTTAAAATCGTGGCCTCAGAGCAAGAGCATCCACTCCTGACTACTGATCCCCGGGAAGTCTATATCTAGCCATGAATCCAAAGCTAGTACTTACTCTCTGGTCGTTTCGCAAAGAACTTAAATTCGTCCTCCTCGCATTCCTCACTATCCTCATGCTTCCAGTCATTGCGGTCATTCTGCTAACTCAGGTGGGTATCAATGTCATCTCTGACAAACTGGTTGATCAAAATACTACAACTCAGGCTATTCAGATCAAAGATCCAACAACTGGAGAGGTGGTAAAGGAGATAAACCCCACCGTTGTGTGGCCAACCAAAGGCGTAATTACTCTGGAATTTGCACAATCGAGCATGTATCAGGTCTTCCATACTGGCATTGATATTGCCTCTAAGCTTGATGAGCCAGTGAACCCCGCTATGGACGGCACTGTTATTTACGCGGGAGAGATATTTTGGGGATATGGCAAACACGTCATTATTGATCATGGTAATAATGTCGTGACCATCTATGCCCACCTAAACAAGATTTATGTCTTTAAAGGCCAAAAGGTGACCACCAGCGATGTAATTGGTGGCCAAGGTCAAACTGGCTGGGCAACAGGCGTACATCTCCACTTTCAGGTGAATGTATATGGAGTACCGGTGAATCCGAGAGTCTTTTTGGATAAGGAATATAAAAATATTCACTAATACCTAGTGTTCACATAATAACCATGCCTTCCGCCACATGGATAACCATATTTATCTTTGTGGGCATTGAGGATTCCATTATTTGAGGATCTCGTAAATTTCTTACCACAATAGCTACATTGGTAGACATATTTAGGACCCAATGAATGTCGAGTACCAATTCTTCTAAAACTAGTTCGTGGGCGAAATTGTGGTTTATTGGGATCAAAAAGGTAAGGATTTTCTGGAGTTTCTCCTGCTTTCGATAGCTCTATGAGGAATCCCTCTCTCGGAGTGAAGCTATCGTCGGTATTTTCGATGGACTGAAAATTTTCTGCAACAAAACATCTAATGCCGGGAAGGTGTTGACCTCCAGAACAGTTATACGCATAAAAATACTCGCGTTGTTGGCCATCCCTTTTCTGTAGATATTTCAAGGAATAAGGCTCAATAACGCGATCTTCACCTTTATACCTCACTCTCAAAAGGGTTTGTGATCGAGCCGCTTTCATGATCGGCATGCGCAAATCTTCCCCAAAATAAGCAAAGTCTGTATATCCACTGTCCGTGTAAATACTAAATATACTTTCGAGGTCAGCAAGAAGAGTATTTATGGCATCATCAACTCCAAAAATAATACTTTTGGCACATACGAGAGATTTGTCCCAGTACTCACGGAAATAGTCGAATGAGGTTTTTAACAGGATATTTTTCAAGACTTGAGGGTTCCGTTCAAATATTGTTTTTTTGATTAGTGTTTCAACAACTTCTTTTTTGTTTAGCTGCCCTCCCAGTAACTTTATTGAGTATGCATAATCGAATAGATCGGGTGCATGTTGTCTTTGAAGCAAACATTTTAACTTTGTAGCGATAATTTCCTCCAACTTTACACACTTGATATCTACTACAAGCTCCGAGAAATCAGAATAGGGGTGAATAAGTTTTACGCTTTGAATAGGCAAAAGAACCTTATCAAAGCGGGTTATGTCCATGGATATTTTAATCCTGAAATGATCGGTATTGCCGTAAAAATCTCTAAAATATACCCTCGCCTCATAAACCTTCAGTCCTGGAATTGGAACTTCGCTAGCAGAAAATTTTTCTTCCACTTTATTATCATCTCTAATAAAAGATATCTCGGCTTTTTCTTGGATAAAGTCACATACTTTATTAATTTCGCTTAGTAGAACTTCCTGAGAGATATCTCCTGGGATACCAAAATCTAGATCATTTGAATATCTGGTATTTTCAAAGTATCCTTTTCGTAAAGCGTTACCACCTTTCAGGAACAAAGTTTCCTTCAGATCACTAATGGTAAAAAGACCATATAACAACCAGCCGAAGACATAATCTCTTTCCACATTTGCTCGGTGAATTTGAAACTCTAATGATTTTGCATCTATTTCGTCTTTTTGAATCATATTTATACACAAACTGGCTTATTTACTACGCAATAGTATAATATAAATATATGAATAGCCAGGATATGGAGAACTTTGGTAAAAGAATTAAGATTGCCAGAGAAAAGTTGGATCTCACACAAGTAGAAATTGCAAAAAAAGCTGACATGACGGTTAACTACTACGCCATGATAGAGCGTGGTGAGGTAAACCCATCGTACGAGAAAATAAAGAGTATTGCCAAAGTCCTCAAACTCAAGATCACTATTTCCTAGCATTAAGTGCTAGTTTGGCAGATTCTCTCATCATTTCGACCAGTTTTTCAGCCTCTTCGAATGTTGCTCTCTTAGGATTTGTTTGTTGTAGGCTCTCCAGAGCAGATTTGAACATCTGATCGTGATTTGCAGTATCTATAGCAAATTGCAATGTCTCTTTTGGTACTGCCTCAAATTTTTCCTTGCCGATAGCAGTAATCTCATCCCACGGTAGCGAAGCAATACTGCTATTTTTATCCATGAGCGTATTATAGTCCAAGAAGCTTGCAGGAGGAAATTACCGATATTTCCGCTACATGTATTTTTCGTACCCAATAAAGTTAAATAAATCTACGGCGAAGCCGCCGTCCTCAAGACGGCGCATAAATTCTCTGCTTTTTGCCTGAGAAAGGATATTTAGGCTACCTTCCCATAGAATATTGCGGTCGATAATGGCTAGTTTTCGGTGGTGATTGCCTGTGCAAAGCAGTACTTGGATGCCAATATCCTCAAATTCTTGGATTTCCACCTCAGATTGCTCATCGTAGCCATCTATGTGTTCTCGTGGGTCTCGAGTGATTATGTAGATTTTAACTCCACGCTCAACCAAACGTCGAAATACTGGCCAAAAAGTCTTCATTCTAGCTATGGTGATGAATGGACTTTCTATAATTACCTCATTCTGACTATTTTCTAAGTCAGTCAGAAATTTGCAGAAGAAGGTTTTCTCGTCATGTAAAGAGGTTTTAATCATGTAAATCCTCCTCCGACTTCGATTGATACAGTTCCATTAACCTGGTAAAATGCACTAGGTAATTATCGGAGAGCGGTTCAAAATAAGAATCGTCCTCCGCACCGATGTCAAACTATAAAAAAGAACTTGAGTTTGCAAAAACCACCGCCTTGAAAGCGGGCGACATCATCATAAAAAATTTCCTCCATTCCAAAGCTACCGTCAAAGCCAACATTTCTCCCGTGACCGAGACCGACCTGGCCGTCAGCCGGATGGTCATCGATGAAGTCAAGAAAACCTTTCCTCAGCACCAGGTGATGGATGAAGAGCTGCAAAACGACAAACAAGAATCGAATGACTTTCTCTGGGTTTGTGACCCAATCGACGGCACCGTTCCTTTTGCCAACCACATTCCGACCTCGATGTTTTCCCTGGCCCTTTGCAAAAATGGCGACCCGGTCGTCGCCGTCATCTTTGACCCTTACATGAAAAGACTGCTTTATAGCGTAAAAGGTGAACCTTCTTTCGCCAACGACCAGATAACCTCGGTAAGGAAATCCAGACTCCAGGTCGGGGATACTGTTTATGCCTTGCCATACTGGTTCAAGGATTTCGATTCCGCCAAATTCTTCTCGATTTTTAGACAAAAGAAAATGCTCGTCTCATACGTCGAATCGATCGTCTACCTGGCGATGTTAGTTGCGACAGGCGCGATCCCGGCCTTTGTCAGCTCGGCCGCCAACCCTTGGGACAGGGCCGCTGCCAAACTGATCGTCGAGGCCGCCGGAGGAAAAATGACCGATGAGAAGGGGAGCGAACTGACTGTTTTCGGAAAACACGAACTATTGATCGCCTCAAACGCAATCGTCCACGAAGAAATCCTGGAGATAGTGAAAAGCTGCCGGAAAACTTGACGAAAAAAGTAAGTAAAAAACTTTAAGCAAAAGAGTTCAAGGTATCGACCAATATCTCCAACCCATGATCCAAGGCTTTCCTCTCGATGGTCAAGGGCGGCATCAGTTGGATGCCGGTTTCGCTCGACTTGCATACGTGTAAGCCTTTTTCGTAAACCGAATCAATAATTTTTTTCGTGGAAATTTTCTTGCCGTCGAGTTTAAGCTGGATGCCGATTTCCATGCCTATGCCGTTAATGTCGTCAACTAAAGAATTATTGCTTAAATTATTGCGCAACGTTTCCATTACATAATAACCGTCCTTTTCTGCCTTTCTCCAGACTTTATCCCTATTATGGATTTCTAGAGTTTTCAAAGCCGCGGCGACCGCTACCGGATTCCAGCCAAAAGTCGATTGGGGCTGGCTTTTGGCATAGACAGATTCGGCTATTTCTTTCGCTGTCGCCATCGTCCCTATCGGCAAAGCTCCGTTTGACATCCCTTTGGCAAAAGTGACAAAATCCGGAACGACATTCTCAAGTTCTAAACCAAACAACTTGCCGCATCTGGAAAAACCCGTACCGACTTCGTCAAGGATCAACAAAGCGTCATATTTTCTAGTCAAATCCCTGACTGACTTTAGGAATCCGACCGGGGCGACGTCGGTCGTACCCCAACCGGTGACTATACCGGCTTCGCAGACAACCGCAGCCACGTCTTTTTTTTGGAGCACTTTTTCCAATTCGTTTATAAATTTTTTCAAAACCGACTCTTTATTTTTGTCGTGGCTTTTTACCCCGGGAAACTTTAGTTGAACATAGTCTTGGTAAGAAAGAAACAGCGATTTCGACAATAAATATTCGGGTTTGTATCCAATCTCCAATACGCTATAAAGCGAGCCGTGGAAAGTATCGGAAAAACCGACGATTTTTTTCTTCCCCGTGAAAGCCCTGGCGGCTTTTATGGCCATGACGTTGGCATTGACGCCTCCGGTCTCCCGGCTAAAAACATCCAACTTCTTTGGGAGTTTGCTGGCCAGATAGTCGGCGTACTTTTCTTGAATCGGATCGTGGGTCCACATCGGGACGTAGGTATTCTTTTTAGCCTGAGCGATTATGGCGTCGGTGACTTCGGGATTGTTCCAACCGAGATTGGTTACATTCCAACCGCTCGTGAAGTCGATCAGTTTTTTGCCTTGATCGTCCCAGATATAAGGTCCTTGAGCTTTTGATACTCTGAATCTAAAAGCCGAGTTTAAATTATGAATAATTCTGCCATTGAACATTTAGTTGATTTTATAACAGGCCCGGGATTTATTCAACCTCCAAACTCTCCCACAAAATTAGCGAAGCGAAAGATTTATAAGGACTCCATTTCTTGATGATTTTCTCGACGGTCCTCCTACTGGGATCTTTTTTTAAACCGTAGACTTTCTTGATTCCTTTTTTCAAACCAAGATCGCCGTGGGAAAAAATATCCGGCCGGCCAAGGGTGAAGATGAGGAACATCTCGGCCGTCCAAGGACCGATACCTTTTACCCGCAAAAGGTGATCTTTTACTTCATCGTCCGTGAGTTCGTCAAGTCTATCCAAATCAAGTCCGCCGCCTATAATTTCCGTAGCCAAACTCTTGACATACTTTGCTTTGGCGTTGGACATCCCGACTCCGCGCAAAACCTCGTGCGGCGTTTCGATGACTTTTTTCGGAACGATTTCACCTTTATATAATTTTTTGAAACGTCCGAAAATCACTTCGGCGACTCTTCCCGATAACTGCTGGCCTATGATCTCCTGGCAAAGTTTGACGAAGTAGTTTTTCGGATTTTCTTTTTCGATCGTTTTGCTGATTTTCGTCCTCAGGACAAAAGAGTAGAGGAGAGGGTCGTTTTTTTTGAAGTGATTCAAAATTGTACTGTTCATTTTTTGAGTTTTTGGAAATCCTTATGGAAAATTACCATATCCTTAAGCAAATGCATTTTGTATTTGCCGATCAATCTTTTGACTTTGGCCTCCAACTCCTGCCGGTAATCTTTTGACTGGGAAGAATAAAATTTCTGCAGGACCGTTTGATCGACGCCTTTCATCTCTTCAAACAACCGGTTGCGGATGTACTTCGCCAAATTCAGGTGTTCCACGAAAATGTCTTTTGTCCCGGTTTTTGACAAGGCAAAAAATAGTTTCTCCAACTCTTCGCCCTGGGCGACGAAGTGGGGGAGGAGCGGGCCGATGAAAGCATAGGTTTTTATTTTGTTTTCGTTGAGTTTTTTCAAAGCGCCCAACCGATGACTGACTCCCGGCGCGTTCTTTTCGAAATATCTGGATATCCCGTCGTCAGTCGACGTCACCGTCATGCCGACGGCCGCGTTCTTGAGTTTTTTGAAAACGTCGACATCGCGTAACACCAGGTCTGATTTGGTAAGGAAGGAAACGACGCCTGCGAAACCGTAGTCGGCTAATACTTCCAGACAACGCCGAGTCAGTTTATACTGGCCTTCCGCTCCCTGATAAGGATCGGTGACCGAACTGAAAAAAATTTCCTTGTCTTTGCCTTTATCTCTCAACTTTTTTATTTCCTTGGCTAACAATTCCGGAGCGTTGATCTTGGCATAGACATAATCGCCCCAATCCTGGATGGTTTTCCCGACAAACCTGCCCATGAACGAAGCATAACAATACTTGCAGGCGAACCGGCAGCCGATGTAAGGATTGACGACATAGTCGATCCCGGGAATACCGCAACGGGTAAGAATGGTCTTAGCTTTGACTTCCTTAAAATCCATGAATTAAATAATAATTGAACAATTGTTCACTGTCAATATTTATTTGACTTTTTGTCATTCCGGCCCCGATTTTTATCGGGGTAACTTCGGCCTCGTCACTCCGTCGTAGGACGGGGTCCAGTCAATGATACTCATTTATATTTTCCTGATCCATGCCTCCGCAGGTATAACATTTTATTTTAGTTCTACTATATAATTTAGTTTATGAAAATCTATATCGTCGGCAGTGGGGGAGTCGGAGGATACCTCGGCGGACTCTTGGCGATAGCAGGCAACGACGTTACCTTCCTCGCCCGCGGACAACATTATCAAGCGATCAAAGAAAACGGCTTGCAAATAAATGCGGTAAAAGGCGATTTTTTAGTAAAGCCTGCCAAAGTCATATCTTCCTCTTCAGAAATCACTAATCCCGATCTGGTCATCTTTACCGTCAAAACATACGATACCGAAAGCACGGCAATCGAGCTGAGCAAAGTCGTCAACGAAAATACGGCCATTATCACTTTCCAAAACGGCGTCGAAAACGATTTGAAAATCAAACAATTCATAAAGGTTGGTAAAATTTTCCCCGGCGTCGCATACCTGATATCGACCAAAGTGGGGCCCGGAACGATCGAGCAAATCGGCGGCCCGGGAGGAATCGGGAAGTTTGTCATCGGCGACAGGAACGGTTCTTTTGGAGATTTGTTGGGAAATATCACCATGGTCATGAAAAACGCCGGAATCGATGCCTCAGTTTCGGAAGATATTACCCAAGACGTCTGGAAAAAATTCGTTTTCATTTCTGCTTTTTCGGGAATGACTGCTTTTTACGGGAAGCCTATAGGTGGAATCGTCAACGACGCTCAATTGAAAGATGAATACGAAAATTGCGTCAAGGAAACCATCGCCGTCGCCAAGTCGTTAAAAGTCAATCTTCCCGAAGACACATTCGAAACGACGATGTCCACGACGATCAAAACCAATCCCGCTTCAAAATCTTCCCTGCTCGTCGACGTGGAAAAAGGAGGAAAAAACGAAATTGAAACCCTGAACGGTAAAGTCGTCCGATATGCGAAACAGCAGAACATCCAAGTACCGATCAACGAAAAAATTTATGAGAAAATTAAAAATAAATTAAATGACCTTTAAAAAGATTTTTCTATCTTTATTTTTTCTTTGTTTGTTTCCTGTTTCCGTCTTCGCCAAAGACAAACCTCAAGTTCTTTTCATCAACCAGGTTAGGGGAGAGGAGTGCTGCTCCAAAGGAAACCTCGCCAACCTGGAAAAGCAAGTCGGTGCTTTCGTCACTGATAAAATCCCTGCCTATTTCGTACTCCGCTACGATGCTTTGACCAACCAGAGTTATGTCGACTACATCAAGCAACAAATCAGCGCCAACCCTGATCTTATAAGGTTGGGTTTGATGATCGAAATCACGCCCAAATTAGCCGAAGATTCCGGAGTCAAATACCACGACACGGAAAACCATTGGTATGAAGCGCAAAACTGTTTCACGATCGGTTACCAAAAACAAGACAGGAAAAAAATCATCGACAAGCTGTTTTCGGCGTTTCGCGGCCAATTCGGCTCTTATCCGAGACTCGTTTCCGCCTGGTTGATCGACACCGATTCGCTTAATTACATGCATGATAAATATGGCGTGAATGCGGACCAGATCACCCGGGAACAGTGGGGGCAGGACAGTTATACTCTTTATGGCGGACCGCCTCACTATCCTTATCCTGCCTCCAGAAACTGGGCGTTTATTCCGGATTTTACCGAAAAAAATCCCGTCATCATGCTGAGACAGACCGTTACCGATCCTCTTTACAATTATGGGGAAACAAAAAAAGCTTATACGACTCAACCGAACGACTATGCCATCAGCGGACTTGACTTCGAATACTTCAAAAAATTAACCAATCAGGCTTTGTTCGATCAAAAATCGACCGGCTTCGCCCTGCTCGGTTTGGAGAATTCCATGGAAGACAAATACCAACAGGACTTCATCGGTCAGGTTGACTATATTAACGAGATAAAAGACCAGGTCAGTTTTCCTGATCTTGACCAACTAAAAAACTATTGGCAAAAACAAACCGATACTTCATATTCGGGAAAAGATCTGATCAACGGTACAGATAATCGGGCCGAATTCGTCACTACTGCCTACTTCAGGCGGAGAATCAGAACCCGGAGCGGAAAAACTTTTACGACCGACTACCGTTATTATGACAAAAAACTGACCGACCCTTATGACGATTATGTCGCCAAAAAAGCCGGCTACTGGATCGTACCTTACGCACTAGACTATTCCCACGTCTATAATATCGCTTCATCGGTTTTTCCGGAAACGAGGAACGATCTGTCCTTGGACACACAGCCAAAATTAACGATAAGTAGATTATCAGCCTACTCTTTCAACAACAATCGTATGGAGAATTATCCTTACTATATGCCTGAAGCGATCGCAAGAAAGATCGATCGGTTCAAAAGCCAAGTCGAAATCATAACCGGAAAAATGACAACGATCAAATTTTTTTGCCAGGGATTCGTTCGGTTACCCGGCAAATATCGCCGATCCCGTGACCATGGAAATTTTTCCTCAAAATGATGAAGTCAAAACTACCAATGACTCTTCCCTGTATACTTTTACTTTCCCGAACGATTCACAAAACTTACAGGATATCACTCTGTCTTCCGACAAAAAAACCGTTAAGAAAATCCTGCTTTTTCCGCAGCCATTTTCCTTTATTAAACTGGTTTTTTAAACAAAAATTGTCCTTACCTAATTTTAAGCAAAAATTCAGTTACCGCGATATAATTTTTATATGATCAAGAAATTTTTGGTTTCTTTGGCGATCGTCGCCGTCTTTGCTTTTTACTCAGACATAAAAGGCAGCGAAAAACAAGAAACCGCAATTTTGCCGAAAAACAATAAATCATCCCTCTCCCAATCGACCCCTTCGTCCACTCCGGCTCCGGCCGATACTTCAACGCCAGCTCCGGTTTCAATCGTCAATATCCCCGGACAAAGCGCTTCACCGACTCCCGTACCTAGTACGCCAACGCCAACTCCAAGTCATCAAGGACAGTACAAAGACGGTACATACACCGGACCTGTTGCCGACGCTTTCTACGGAAACGTCCAGATTCAAGTCAAAATCAGCAATGGACTGATCAGCGACGTCCAGTTCCTCCAGTATCCAAACGACAGGAATACCTCGATCATGATAAATTCCCAGGCGATGCCCATGCTCCAACAGGAAGCCATCCAATCCCAAACCGGCAACGTCGACATCATCTCGGGGGCAACAGACACCAGTAATGCCTTTATCCAGTCGCTTACCTCTGCCTTAAGTCAAGCCAAATAATTATATGAAAAAAACCGAACTCCTCATGGATATGCCTGTTACCGTTGAAATCGCCGATGAAGCCGAAAAACAAGACGTCGAAACCGTCTACGATTATTTCCGCTACGTCGACGAAACTTTCAGCACCTTTAAAAAAGGTAGCGAGATCAGCAAAATCAATCAAGGCAAGTTGAAAATCTCCGATTCAAGTCAAGACATGAAGGAAATCTTCGCCAAAGCCGAAGAAACAAAAAAACTTACCCTAGGTTATTTTGACATCAGAAAAGATACCGGTTACGATCCGTCGGGAATCGTCAAAGGTTGGGCGATTTTGAACGCCGCAAAAATCCTGAGGAAAAAAGGCTACCGGAATTTTTTTATCGACGCCGGCGGCGACATCCAAATCGACGGCCAATCAAAAAACAAGAACTGGTCGGTCGGGATCCGCAACCCTTTTAACCGTTTTGAAAACATCAAGATCCTCAACATCAGTAACAGGGGAGTCGCCACCTCAGGCACATACATCCGGGGCCAACACATCTATAACCCGTTTAATAAAGATCTTCCCATCAAAGAAATCGTCAGCTTGACGGTGATCGGTCCCGACGTCTATGAGGCCGACCGGTTTGCCACGGCCGCTTTCGCAATGGGAAAAAAAGGGATAGAATTTATTGAAAGACTGAAAGATTTCGAAGGGTATATGGTCGACAAAAAAGGCATGGCCACCTATACGAGCGGATTTAACAGTTATCTATATAACAATGGCAAAAATAATTGACGATTTCCTAAACCAAATTACCATGTATAGATTAATCCTTTATTATCTAATCGGTCTAGTATTGGTGTCTGTCATTTACTCGTCTTTTCATCTATTGGCTTTCAATCCGGTCAACATCATCCTTTCATCTTTATTTTTGGTGTTTTTCAGCGGCTTCGTCAACGATCTGTTGGCCGTCATTTTTGACGCTCCGACCAATAGCGAATCCGTATACATCACGGCGCTGATACTGGCCTTGATTATCACTCCTGTAAAAACCATTGCTGATTTTGTCTTTTTGGCTTTTGCCGCCATGCTGGCGATGGCCTCAAAATACATACTGGCGGTCAACAAAAAACACCTGTTCAATCCGGCGGCCATGGCAGTGGTCTTGACGGCATTCTTCCTCAAACAATCGGCTAGCTGGTGGGTGGGAAGTCTGTCCTTGCTGCCATACGTTGTCATCGGTGGACTGCTGGTCGCCAGAAAAACCCAAAAAGAAGAAATGATTTTGACGTTCGTTTTATCGGCGGCCGTTACCTTGGCTGGATTTGCAATCATAAAAGGATCGTCTCCTTTAGGAGCGTTGACGACGATGTTTCTCAACTCTTCGTTGTTTTTCTTCGCTTTCGTCATGCTGACCGAACCTTTAACGATGCCGAATACTTTTTGGAGACAGATGATATTTGCAGTCATCGTCGGCTATCTTTTCGTGCCCAACGTCAATCTTTTCGGCGTCTATTCGACTCCAGAGCTGGCGCTGATTGTCGGCAATTTTTTTGCCTATATCGTCAATCCCAAGACAAAACTGGTCCTTAAACTTCAGTCCAAGATCGCCCTCACTCCCGACACCTATGATTTTATTTTCCCGCTACAAAATAAAATAAACTTCGTTCCCGGCCAGTATATGGAGTGGACGCTCGCACATAAAGGCGTCGACGGCCGGGGCAACCGGCGTTATTTTACCCTGGCTTCATCGCCGACGGAAAATAATTTAAGGATCGGCGTCAAATTCTATCAACCGGCCAGCAGCTATAAAAAACAAATGCTGTCCATGAACGAGACGACGCCGATCGTCGCTTCGCAAATCGCCGGAGATTTTACTTTACCCGTTGACAAGAACAAAAAAATCGCCTTCATCGCCGGAGGAATCGGCATCACTCCTTACCGGAGCATGATCAAGTATCTGATCGACAGAGGCGAACGCCGCAACATCATTCTTTTTTATTCAAACAAGGATCGCTCGGAGATAGTTTATCAGGATGTTTTTAACGAAGCCCAATCAAAACTTGGCATCAAAACAGTCTACACCCTAACCGATATTAATCAGATACCGGCTGACTGGATAGGAAAAAAGGGCAGAGTCAATGAAGAAATGATCAGGACGGAAATTCCCGATTTTATGGAAAGGACTTTTTATCTTTCCGGTCCGCGCCGGATGGTGGTCGGTTTCGAGCAGACTCTCAAGGCCATGAATGTCAAAGACGAAAACATCAAGATAGACTTTTTCCCCGGTTTCGTTTAATCGAAAACAAAATAAGCCGGTTTGTTGAAATAACGCAAGGTTTTTACGTTTAGTTTCTTCTGTATTCTTTGCTTGGTGAGAAACGTCAAGCAATACTCGTCGACGATCACTTTGTGCAAGTCTTCGGGATTGACTGGTTGATTGGCTTCACATCTTTTGAAAGTAAGATTATTGAAATAAAAGATTGACCAATTCCTGTTGAGCATGGCGGAAATCTTTTGCAGATCTTTTTTTGTCAAATCTGACATGAAAATATAACTCATGAAAGTCGAGTAGGGAAGAGGGGATTCGACCGAATAGTTGCTTTTGTTATTTAACACATAAGT
Organism: Patescibacteria group bacterium; assembly: GCA_023381015.1. Lineage (GTDB taxonomy): Bacteria > Patescibacteriota > Microgenomatia > UBA1406 > GWC2-37-13 > GWC2-37-13. The sequence continues at coordinate 60,349 of JAMCTE010000012.1, forward strand.
CGCGAGTACCTTATCTTTTTCCCCGAAAACATCGGCTTGCAAAGCCGGTTTGACGACATAATAATTCCGAAAGAAAATCGCCATCTGCAAAAACAAAACCGTCGATAGGATAACGGTCATCAACAACCTCAGATAGGTAAACAGTTTTTTCATGTTATTAAAAACAAAGGATACTCCTTCGGCCATTAAAGCCGACAGTCCCAAAGCCGCCAAGGCCGAACGGATGGAAAAAGTCAAAGAGTAGACGTTTATGAGGGACGGCAGCAAACCGACCAAAGCAAAACCTATCAGAAAATATTCACCCAATGGTATATTTTTCAAGGCAAAAATTCCCAAAAATAAAAATATCAATAAAACGCCATAAAACTGACCAGCCACTCCGTTGTTATACTGGGGCACATAATCGCCGCTCTTAAAAAGAAAAGAGAGGTCCCACCCTTTCAATATCCTCGACAAGACCATATTAAACAGGTGTCTTCGCCCATATGGTTTGAAGAAGATCAGCTCGCCGGTTCTTTCCCGCAAATTTCCTTCTATTTTTAAACCAATCAAAGCGAAGACAACAAAAGAAAAAATATAACCGGAAGACGATAAAAGAAATTTTTTGAAGGTGATCTTCTTCGATAGATAAAAATAAAACTCCAAATAAATCGGTATCGTCAATACCAATGGACGGAAACCCTGATAAGAAAAAAACGTCAAAAAATAAAAAAAATCGGACCAGGCTGATTTTCTGTTTAACTGCAACAGCATAGCGGCAAGGATTAACGGCAGGGCCAAATTTATTTCCAATCCTAATCGGCTTATATTATAAATCCAAGGGCTCAGGCAAAAAATCAAACAAACCAGATAAGACAATTTCTTTTTTTTGGTCAAAAATAAAACAAGTTCAAAAACTAAGATCGGCAGTAAAGACGCCGGCAAAACAAATGCCAAACGGGCATTGGTGACATTTTTTATCATTCCGATCTTCCACCAGAAGACGTCATAATACATCGCGACGGCAGGCGCATTGGGCGAGATTCTTTCAAACTTAAGAGGGTAGTAGTTGCCAAAGAGGTCGTGACCGGTTTTGGCAATCGAATATCCTGTTAAAGCGAGGTCGCGTTCATCGGGCAACAAAAAAGTTTGGTCCAAAAAAATCATCCTGACCGCCAGGTAAAAAAAACAAAAAATCAGGATAATTTTTCTTGAGGATAAATATTGAAAAAAACTCCTCATATCCTAATTATTATATTGTAAAATATCTGATATGAATAACAAAAATGTCTTGGTTTGGATTGGCGGAGTCTTGGCTGCCCTGATTTTGATTTTTGCTGCTTATTTGCTCACCAATTCTCCCTCCCAGCCGACTGACTTTTCTTCGATCAATGTCTTGAGAAAACAAGATCACTCCACCTGGTCAAAAGCCGACAAGAATCTTCTGATAGAGTATAGCGACATCCAATGTCCGGCCTGTAAAGCTTTTCATGATCTTTTCCAGACCTTCGAAGCTTCTTCCAGTCCTGACTTTGCCATCACCAAAAAAGTCACTCTGGTCTTCAGGCATTTTCCCTTATACCAGATCCATCAAAACGCCTTTAATGCCGCTTACGCCGCCGAAGCCGCTTCAATTCAAGGAAAGTTTTGGGAATTCACCAACATCCTTTACAACAGGCAAAGCCAATGGTCGGAACTGGCGAACCCATCCGACTATTTCCTTGGCGTTGCAAAAGAATTGAAACTGAACGTCGACAAGTTCAAGACAGACATGAATTCCCAGTCCGTCAAAGACCGAGTCCAATCCGACCTCGATGAAGGCAATAAACTGGGAATTAACGCGACTCCGACCTTTTTCCTAAACGGCAAAAAAGTCGACGTCGTCTCAATCGACCAGTTCAAAAGTTTGCTCAAATCTCTATAAAATGCCCCGGAAAAAAATCAACATCGGTTTAGTCTTCGGTGGACGAAGCGGGGAGCACGAAGTATCCCTACTCTCCGCGAAATCAATTTTCGAAGCTCTCGATAAAGACAAATACAACGTCTTTCTCATCGGCATCGACAAAATGGGCCATTGGTTACTTGGCAACCCGGCCAACTATCTTCTCAATAGCACCAACCCGAAATTGATTGCCCTAAACAAATCGTCGTCAACCGGCATCGTTCCCGTCAACAAAGCGGAAACGTCGGAGATCATCTCGATTGAGTCGGGTAGGGAACTCGGCAAAATAGACGTCTTTTTCCCGATCATCCATGGTACCTTCGGCGAAGACGGCACGATACAGGGAATGTTTGAGATGATTAACGCCGCCTACGTCGGCGCCGGTGTTACCGGGTCGGCCCTCGGCATGGACAAGGATTTCCAGAAAAAACTCCTCAGGGAAGCCGGCCTTAGCGTCGCCGATTCGATGACCATAAAAAAGAGCGCTTACGGCAAGGACACCATCGGCAAAATCGAAAAAAAATTTTCCTATCCTGTTTTCGTCAAACCGGCCAATCTCGGCTCCTCAGTCGGGATCCACAAAGTCCATGACCGGCAAGAACTGGCCGGATCGATCAAAGACGCTTTTCGCTACGATACTAAAATCATGGTAGAAGAATACATCAAAGGTCGGGAAATCGAATGTTCCGTCCTCGGCAATGACAACCCGATCGCCTCTGTCCCCGGCGAAGTCCAACCACACCACGAATTCTACTCATATGAAGCCAAATACATTGACGAAAATGGCGCCGGACTGATCATACCGGCCAAACTACCAAAAAATACCATCGAAAAAATCCAGGAAGCCGCCAAAAAAACTTTCGTTTCTTTGGACTGCGCCGGGTTCGCCAGAGTCGATTTCTTCGTCAGGGACGACAGGGAAATTTTCGTCAACGAAATAAACACTCTTCCTGGATTTACGAAAATCAGCATGTTCCCAAAATTATTTGCCGCCTCGGGGATCTCCTACCAAGAATTGCTCGACCGCCTGATTAATCTGGCCTTGAAAAAAAAACAGGAAAAAGACAAATTGAAACGCAGTTACTCTCCCTGAAAGAACCGCTTTTTCCTTTTTATCCAAAAATCGTTCTGCCGGCAGAGTTTTTTTTGATCAGTTTTATCCTTTAATATTTTTTTCACGGCTTCTTCCAAAAAAATCTCGTTTTGCGAACCCTTGACCAGGACGATTGATCGGTAGGGTAGAGACTTAAGCAAATAGTCGCCGGCTTCCAAGGCGGTATTAAATCCCCTGACTTCTTTTATTTCTCCTTTCAATTTTGGAATAATGTATTTTTTAGTATTCGGTCCCAAGCAATATAACCGGTCGGCGCCCAGTGCGATAATTTTTTCGGCGACCTGCTCGTGTTCGGCCTTGGTTTCCTCTCCAAGCTCCCTCATGTCGCCCAAAACCAAAACCAGCGGCCGTTTTTCTTTCCCGGAGAGACCTTTTGCCAATTCCAGATAGGTAAAAACCGACGCCTTCGAAGCGTTATACGACGAATCGATCACGATCGACGAATTGATCCCTTTTAAAATGCTGCCTCGTCCAGCCGGCAGACTAAAGTTTTTTGAGATGCCGGATCTGATCCGGTCGTTTTCCATGGACAAACTTTTCCCGACGGCAATGGCCGCCGCAAAAACCTCCTGATAACCCCTTGGTAAAACAAAACCGTTTACGATGATTTCGATTGGGTCGTTTGTCTTCGTCAATAAATACCTGAAAGACGTTTTTTTCAAATCGACTTCATAGCTTAAAAATTTTATGTCTGTTTTATCGTTCTTTCCGAACTCGACCAATTCCGTTGCCGACCCCTGTGCCGGACGAAACAAAAGCGATTCGTTGATGATCCCGATTTTTGGTCTCGCCATGGTAATGATTTTTAGCTTTTCTTTGGTGATCCTTTTGATGATAAACTCCAACCTTTTTTCGCCTCCCAAACCAGGGTCAAACAGTTGGTCAAACTGCATGGTGTGGACCGGGTGGACATTAAGGACGACGGCGACGTCGGGTTTGACGATCGTCAACAGATAATCCATGTTTTTAGGAGGAAAAGGGGAGTCGATCCCCATCTCGACGATCAAATAATCGACATTCTTTATATTATTCAACTTAAAGGGTGCCGTCGCCATGATCCTCAACCAATCGGGTAGGCGATAGTGACCCGGATTTATTCCCAAAATGCCAAGCGGAATCCCCGTCTCGGAATTTCCCTCTTTGATCGCCCTGACCTTGAAGTAATCCTTCATCATGGTATAGATAGCGTTCCTTGTTGAAGATTTTCCGACCGACCCGGTGATGCCGATCACTTTCGGTTTGTGAATAGACAAGGATAATCTGGCAAAAAAACGCAGATAATAAAGAACGGCTCTTTTCATCTTCATCAATTATACCAACACTTTGACAGACTCCTTAAGATTGATATAATTGTCAATAATGGCGGTTTCGAAAACTTCCACCATAGTCTGGGGAATCGAACACCTGATGAAAAAGGGCCAAGACCTGCCCGCCAACATCATGAGGAATCTTCAGATCATCCAGGCGATTGCCTCCGCCGAGAAAAGACTCGGGAAAACCAATTTTTATCATTCCGACATCGGCCAACCGCTCGACCATAATCTGCCCATCCACAAACTGATCGTTCAAGGCAGCGAGTTCGCCGTCAGCGTGCTGAAAAAAAGCCCTGAATTGAGAGGTTATACGTCGCCGGTTGGACTGCTTGTGCTAAGAGAATCATTTGCGGATTTCTACAAAAAGTATTGGAGATTTGAAATCGACCCGGAAACCCTTTTGATATCAAACGGCGCCTCTGAGATGTGGAACGCCTTTGTCCACTCCAGCCTTTGGCCGGGAGACCTGGTTTTGACCTGTGATCCTCACTATAACCCATTTGACGTCGCCTTAGCCGAGACCGGCGCCGGCTGGCTGTCGATCAAAACAAAATCGGAAAACGGTTACCATTTCACTAAAACAGATTTCGAAAAAACTCTTCTCCGCAAGCCAAAAAAAGGCAGCCTCAAGGCAGTCTATATCAACAGTCCGAGTAACCCGACCGGAGTCATCTATTCCAAAAAGGAAATCGACCTTTTCGTCGACTTTGCCCTGAAAAACCAATTGTTCATCGTCATGGACAGCGTCTATGCCTTATATAACTACAGCAATAATCCCAACCTGGTTGACTACCTGAAATCGATACCGAAGACGAAACTGGAAAAAATCAATGACCGGCTGATATTTTTGGACAGCATGTCTAAGCTGGCCCACAACCCGGGCGTCAGAATCGGCATGGGGATGATCCCTAACCCAAAGACTAGAAAGCAGATGTTCAGCGACCTGAGCATCCGGGGCAACGTCCAAAATCACGGACAGATGAAATCCGCCTTTGTTTTGGATAAAATCGGCCGAAACCCAACCCTGTTAAATGACCAAAAACTTCTTTACCGGAAAAAAATGGCTATTGCCTATCAAATCGTCAAAAAAAATTTGATGGACAAAAGAATCATCCCGTCGTCTCCGCCTCCGGAAGGCAGCCTGTACCTGACGATAAAGACCGGCTTTGACAACTTTGACTTCCTCATCTGGTCAATGACGAAATATCAAGGCAAGAACGCCACCAGTTTTGTTCCTTTGACGGTTGGAAAAACCAGCTTCAGGGCAGTAGACGCCGATGAAGGAAGACGGGAGCTAAGACTTTGTATCGGCAGCGATTTAAAGATAATCGAAGCCGCCATAGATTCTTTTGTTAATCAAGTCATCGCCTACAAAAAGTTCATTTCTGAAGCAGGTTGACCATGTTGCTTCCTTCGAAATAACCGGCCCTGATCCGGGAGAGATAATAAAGATTGTTTTGCGACTGGGTTTTCCCGCTGATCACGGAAACCGCATCCCGATAGCCGGCTTGCCTGACTAGATCTTCAACCGACTTGTTGAAGGTACCGTAAGGATAGGCAAACGAATCGACGGTGATGCCGAACATTTTTTCGAGCAGAGCTTTGCTGTCGAAAATCTGTTTTTTGGCGAACATTGTCGGCAAAGATTTTAAACTGAGGTGGTCCAAAGTATGGGAACCTAACTCGACCAATCCGGAAGCGATCACTTCCTTGAGTTCCTTTTCGTTCATGAAGCCGTGCCTGCCGATGAAGTCATAAACGATATATATCGTTCCTTTCAGCTGGTATTTCTTCAAGAGAGGGAATGCGTCGGTGTAAAAATCCTCGTAACCGTCATCAAAAGTCAAAATCGCGCTCCTTGAGGAAACGACGGTTTTCCCAGCCAATATATCCGGAATATCCTTGACGAAGTAAGTTTGGTAACCGTTATTTTTGAGGGTCGCCAGCTGTTTTTCAAACGAATAAGGGGTAACGTCGAGACTTTTCCTGATCGTGTCTTTCGGATCTTTGACGTACTCGACATAGTGATACATGATGATGGGCAGCTTGATCTCGCTTACCTTCTTTTCGTAGATCGTTATCTCCGGCGGTTTTTTGAAGTCTTCTTCATGATAATAGGCCGGTTCGATCGGGGTGTGGAAAAGTGAATTATCCATGGCGATTTTTCTGCCCAACAAAAAAAATCCGGTCAGGACGAAAACCACCAAAGCGCCTGCCAAAATGTAAGCTTTAACGTCTATTTTATTTTGTTTTTTGTTTTTCATGATCTTTTGAAATCAGCCCTCCAACCTGGCAAACTGACCGAGCTTTTTCGACAAGTCGAACATATAGTTGAAAAAGATTATCGCCAAAAGGAAAAAAACCAGATTCAGACTGAGCGCCTTGAGGATATAGGACCATTGGACAGAAGGGTCGGAAATGCTGTTTCGCGCTGCCTCAAAAATATAAGTAGGCGGAAAAATGTGAGCGACCGCCTGCAACGGTTTTGGCAAGATGTTGACCGGGTAAATGACGGCCATTAACGGCTGGACGATCCCGATCATCGCCCAAGCGAAAGCGCTTATCCGGCTGCCGAATCTGAAGATCAATCCTAAGATAATGATTCCGAAAGCAAAAGCGAAGATTGCCAAATTAGCGAAAAACAACAAAAGGTTGACGATTCCTATATTAAGGATATTAAAGTGAAAAATCCTAAAAGACAGGTATCCCGCCAAACAAAACATGAAAATGGATTTTATAATTCCGGAGATCATGTATGAGACAAAGTATTCTGCGGTCGAAATCGGGCTAATGAAAATGTTTGTCAAATTCCTCGACCAAACATCCCAAAGGCAGCCAACCGAAATCGAATACTGAGTGATGCTAATAATTTGCCAAAGCAGTGTCCCGATAAGGACATACGATCCGACCAGCTTGCCGCTGAAACCAAAAAGATAGATGGTCAAAAAACCGAAAATTACGATCTGCAGCAGTGGATAGATGACGATGTCGTTTATTACTTCAAACGAGTGTCTCATGACAAACGCTTCGTGCAATAATATCGCCTTGATTCTTTTTATTGACATAATATTTATATTTAACTTATTGGGACCTCGATATTTGTAAAAAAACATCCTCTAGGGTCGGCTTTTCAATTTCGATGTCGGTTACCCAAACTCCAAGATTCTTTATTCCGAAAATGAGATCGGGAATAATCTTTTCTTTGGTCTTTACGACAATCGTGTCATCTTTGACAAACTCAAACGACTGTTTCTGCTCTGATAAGTATTTGGCGACGGATTCTTTCCTGCCGTCAAAGACCATTCTTAGAATCGTCATCTCTATCCGTTTGGTCAAATTCAATGGCGTATCTTCGGCCACTATTTTACCATGGCTGAGGAAGATTATCCGGTCACAAATCCTTTCTACCTCGCGCATATCGTGGCTCGTGTAAAGGATCGTCACTTTCCTGTCTTTTTTCAGCTTTTCGATGAAAGACAACGTTTTGTCGGCAACGTCCGGATCGAGCGACGCCGTCGGTTCGTCCATGAGAAGAATCCTTGGATCGTTCAACAGGCTCTTTATGATGTTGACTCTTGTCTTTTCGCCGGACGACAGGTCAAAATATCTGGTATGCAAAAGGTCCGCCACTTCAAAGTAAGCCACCAAGCGGAAAATTTTTTCCCGGTAGTCTTCCACCTGATACAAATTGGCGCTGACGACCAGATTTTCCCAAACCGTCGTCCTACCCTGTAAATTATTGAAGGCCGAAGCGAAATTGATTTTTGAAAGCGTTTCTTGCTTGCTTTCGAAAAAATTCTTGCCGAAGTAATTGATCTTGCCTTTGTCCGGTATGGTTATTCCTAAAAGCATCTGGATCGTCGTCGTTTTTCCCGCTCCGTTTGGACCCAATAAACCCAGTATTTCACCCTCCTTAACCGAAAAGGAGATATTATTTACCGCTTTAAACTGGCCGAACTTTTTCGTCAGGCCTTTGACTGCCAAGACATCCATAAAGGCTATTATATCAATATTTCCTCATTCAAACTACTCGCCTATCTGTAAATAAAGTAGGGAAGCGTGATACTTTAGATTATTTAAACGGCCTAAAGTTAAAAGACCCGGTCGGGGAGACCCACCCCAAATAGCCCAATAAACCAGGGAGACTTCAAAGAGAATGGAGGAGGATAATTAGTGATAAATTAAAAGCTCAAAAAATAAAAATTAAGAAATATTTTCGATTTAGATTGTCATTATAATCTACCACTCCTCCTCCGCCAGGCGTGCTAGACATCGTAAAAGATATAATTTACGACGTTATATGGACTTCATTCCCTTAGCATTCATGCCAATAATTGCCAGCTTTTGGATTTTGCCTTTTTAATAAATCTATGCATGGAGGATAACGGGATTCTTTCCCCTCCGAATCGGCTCTAATTGCTTAACGAGTTGCCAAGAATCAAACTGCCTAATTTTTGACTTGACCGACCTTATTCAAACCCTTCTCTGGATGCCTAGGAGATCCTTTAATTTTTAGAGCATTTTAACACTCTAAATCATCATTTTTGAGGCTAAAAGTTGCAAAAAAGCACTAGCGTCTGCCCGGAGAAAAACGCTATTGAGTTTAGACTGCCAGAACTGTCTAATCATTAAATTTCGAGGCTAAATTGTATTAAATACCAAATTAATATGAATTAGTCTTTAGAGCATAGTGTCAATCCGCACTTTAAAAACCGAAGCTAAATTTAATAGGTTGTCCACATTCCTCTTTGATACTGGCTGGAGTATATCAACAATCTAAACTCGCTAAATTAGCTTCAGGAACAACTTATTTTTAGTCCTATAGTTTTTTGTACGACCGTAAATAAATTATACTATAGGATATTTATTCACGTCCGTGAACTATACCTCTCCTCTATCCTCTGCCTTGAAGTCGAGCCATTTTTACCAGCTTATAGATAACATGCATATGATAAAAACGAAGATCCAAACAAAAACATATTCGCGAATTGTTTCCTTGAATAGTTTCTCGTCGATCTGGTTGTAGATAATCCCCCCCAGGCTATAAAAAGTCGCCGTCAGGAACAGCGAGGCAATCGTGGACCGCAAAGGTATAAAGCTGACCAGAACCGCCACCTCAGTTAACAAAACGGCCGTAAGAAAGGCATAGTGAAGAACTTGGCTTTCCAAATGTCTTTTAAGCCTTATGGTCCAATAAAGATGCAGCGATAAAAGAAATCCCGCTCCTCCAACAACCAGCATATTGACAAAAAAAATTTCTTTAAACGAAAACAAAATATTGAAGATGAGAAAAGAAACGAAGGTCAAATAAAAAAAATTGATGGAAAAACCGGCCCGATAGAGTTGAAGGTTCTTCTCTACTCCGACATTAAAGATATTGGAGCAAAGTAACACCGCATAAAAAGAAATTGCATAGACAAAAATCAGCGGCAGTCTGGTCAGCCAGCGGCCGGGAAACAAAAAATAGAACATGTAAAAGAATACGGTCAGTGTCACCGGCATGAAAAATAGGCCAAACCAATCCATTTTTTCAATTTCCTCAAGCAAAGAAAAATAACTGAAAACAAAGCTCGTTAAAATTAGCACGGGAATCATGATCAAGGCTTTATCAAAATAAAAGAACGTCGACAATAACAACAAAAAACTCATCATCAAAACAGAGATGACCAATCTCAGTCTTTTTTCGACCTTGATGGCTTTACGCTCAAACGACTTGAGTAACTTGCCTAGATTGAACATAGTTAATTAAGGTTAGTAAAGACTTTTTGGACGTCCTCCAGCTCTTCAAGGGCTTCAACGAGCTGGGCAATTTTTTCAAGTTTTTTTTCGTCCTCAATCATTATTGGAGATTGAGGCTTAAAATCAATCTCGGCGGAAACATAATCAATATTCCCTAAAAGTTCTTTTATGTGGCCAAGTTTTTCATAAGGAATATATAAAAAATATTTGGACTCGTCATCGGTAATATCCAAAGCCTCAAAGTTATCGCTTAGTTCTAAAATCTTATTCTCGCCGACGACGTTTTTATCGAGAACAATTAAGCCACATTTCTGGAACAAGTAAGCCACCGACCCCATATTGCCTAGTTTGCCTTGGTGCCGTTCCAGAACATTTCTTATTTCTCCCAACGTCCGATTCTGATTGTCGGTGTGTGCCAAAATAATCAAAGAGACTCCGTCTGGAGCAAACCCTTCATAGACGATTTCCTTCATCAGGCTTTTATCCGGGCCGCTCCCCTTTTCGATCGCCCTTTTGATATTTTCTTTTGGCATGTTGGAAGCGTGAGCCTTCTCGACAGCAAGCCTCAGCCTGACATTATTTTCCGGATCAGCTATCCCGCCGCCCTCCAAAACGGCAATCGTAATCAAACGGGAAAGTTTGGAAAAAACATTGCCTTTTACCTTGTCGTTGGCCTCTTTTTTTCTCTTGATGTTGGCCCATTTTGAATGTCCTGACATAGGGATTAAGTTAATCAAGTTATAAAGTTATAAAGTTTTTCAAGAAAAATAAAGCTTCTTGACAAACTTGTAACTTGACAAAGTCAATTATACTTGACAAATAAATAATTTAAAATATACTAATCCTTAATCTAGAGATTATGGAAAACGCGCAAACCCTTGAACAAACAGCGATCAACGCGGCGATCAATTCAAAATGGGACGAAGCCGTCGAGGCCAACGAAAAAATCATCCGTCACGATAAGAAAAATGTCGATGCTTATCAAAGGCTCGGCTTTGCCTATCTGCAAAAAGGTAAAATTAAAAAAGCCAAAGAGATTTATCGCATAGCAAAAAAACTCCAGCCGGGAAACTATTTGATTGACGATCAATTGGAGCGAATCAAGATCTTGGAATCGAAAAGGATCTCAAAACTGGCGCCAACCAATTTAAACCCCTATACGTTCATCGAGGTTCCGGGCAAAACCAAAACAATCAACCTCGTCAACAACGGTCAGAAATCAATTTTGGCCAGCCTGTCCATCGGTCAAGAAGTCATATTGGTACCAAAAAAAAGACGGATAGAAATCCGCACCGAGAACAAAGACTATATCGGTTGCCTGCCGGACGACATTTCCAAAAGGCTGACCATTTTCATGAAAGCAGGCAGCGTATTCAACTGTTTTGTAAAAGAAGCTAATCTGAAAATCGTAACCGTCTTTTTGAAAGAGGACAAGAAAGGACGGCGGGTCGCCCGTTATGCATCTTTTCCCATCAGCAATCAGGCAAACCTGACCAATATCACTTTGAGCGACGAAGAAGGCAAGGAAGAAGAAAGCGAGGAAATTTCGGACAATGATTTGGAAAAGTTGGCCGAATCGCTTTCCAACGAAGAAAAAGAATATCTGCCATACGAGTCGGAAGACCGTGAAGAAAGCGAAGAGTAACCAAAATAGCAAATAATCTTCAGCTGCGTTTATTGGAACGGTAATGCTCAGATCTGCCCTTATTAAAGAAAACGATCGTCCCTTTTATCCTTTTGCTATCCAAAAGGTACTTTATCTCCTTAGGAATGCCGAAGTCGTGCATGGAATGGATAGCCAAGACCAGCGAAAAAACAAAAATGGCGATAAACCAAATTAGCAACATATATTCTCTTTAAAAAGCTATTCTATAATTAATGGGCCGCCCAATCTTTCTCTAGATTGCCCAACTTTAAAATTATATCAGAAATTGTTGTTTTACCTGTTTTGACAGAGCACCCGAAAAAATCCGCCATCGCTTTACTGATAAAATCAGGGCTTTCCGTGACAATTTGACAGTGAGGCAAATTCTCGTCCGACTGGCTCATGTCAACCACTCTTATCCCCTCCCCGTCAATCATACTGCTCAAAAGAGACGCCGTCGAATAACTTTGTTTGTACAATATTTGCACATTGACTTGTTTATTCCGATAAGATTTCTTGTAAAAGCTACCCTGGAAATCGGCCGTAAACTGTTGTTGGCTCAACGATGAGTCGTTCAAAGAAATGATCTTGTAGTTGGATTGGTTTTGGTCAAAAAGCTTGACCAATATGAACAACCGGTCGATCATATTGGCGTTTGACTTGGCAAAAAGTATTTCCGTCATTGACGGAAAAAAATCGGTCGCCGAGCCGCCGTAATAGATCTCCGTCGACCTCGGATAAAAATAAAGGTCGACAAACGACGAAGTCGTCGCCGAAAAGACTTTTTTTAGCAAGTCGGGTTTTTTTTCCAGCTCAACCAATTTACCCAAACTGCCGATTCTGTAATAACCATAACCTCCCGGAACCAAAACCTCGGTCTCCGGAGAAAAACTGACCAGGTAGTTGACGTCATTTTTTGAAAAAGAAAAATAGCTGGTGTTTTTTGAATAGAAAAGTACGTTGACTCTATCCAAATCCTTGATGAAAACTGATGAAAAAACGCTCTTGATAAGAAAGTAAAAGAAAAACACTAAAAGAACCGTTGGCAAAACCAAATTGGAAATTTTAGCTTTTGATTTAGAGTTTGACATTTGCAGTGTTGATTTTTTTACCCGGCGCCGTGTTCAATCTTCAATCTCCTTATCTTATTGACGATCTCTCCTTTGTCTATCCGGTGCAGTAAATATATCTTTTTGATTATGGAGAGGGACGCCTCGAACTCCGGCTGAATCACGACATTGACCCCGAGATCTTTCATCCTGGTTTGGTCGACTTCTCGATGGACCCGACTGATAATATAAATGTCTTTGTTGAGTTTTTTGGCGTTGAGGACGATCGCCTCCTGGATATTACGTTCCGGCACCGCCAGAACCAGGATCACTGCCTCGTCAACTTGAGCGTAATCGAGAATGTCGATGTCGGACGGGTCGCCGTAAATGATGTTGACGCCTTGCTTTTTGGCTTTCTCCACGGTGTAAAGATTGTAATCAATCGCGATATAGGGAATATTGGCCATGATCAACGATCTCCCGATATAACTGCCGATCCGGCCGTAACCGCAGATGACGACGTGGTTTTTGATCTGCAGTTGGTCGATCGGTGACTGATTGGTATCCAACCTGTAAGTGATGAACTTTTCTAAAAAAGGTATGTATTTTTTAGTAAAACTTCTAAGGCGTTTATAAAGTTTGTCTTTGTTTTTGATAAGGATCGGCGTGATGATCAACGTTATCAAAACGCTCGTGATAACGAATAAATAATCGGAGGGAGTAACCAGTTTTTTAGCCAAAGCCGTCGACATCAGAATGAAAGCGTCTTCGTCGATCTGAAAGAGATAGAGAGCGAGGTTGAAGCTGGTTCGGGTATGGAACTTGAGGAAAAGAAAAATCGCCAGGATGATGATCGCTTTTATCACAATGACGATCAGCGTGAATAAGATGATCTGAGGCAGAATATTGAGTTCAAACGTCAATTTTATATTCGTCCCGATGTAGACGAAGAATATTACCGCCAAAAGGTCCCTCAACGGCCTGATTTCGGTAAAAATGTGCTGATGCTCCAAAGTCTGGGCAAGAAGAATCCCGGCCACGAATATTCCAATTAGAGTCGGGATTTTCAAAAATAGCGAAATCGACGTCACGAAAAAAATAAAAAGAATGATGAAAAGATCGAACAGTTCCCTTGAAGCTCGGGCAATCCGGTTAAACATGTAGGGAATGATTTTTTGTCCTATATAAAACAAGGTGACGATGATCAGGGTCGATTTGACCAAGCTAACGATGATATCCCCGACCAGTTGCAAAGTGCTGGTCTGAGCACCGTTGGTAATAGATGAAAAAATTATTAAAAAAGGAATAAAAGCGATATCCTGGAAAAGAAGAATACCGATCGTCACCTCGCCGATAAAAGAAGATTCCTCTCCCCTATCCTGGATTATTTTCGCGACCAGAGTCGTACTCGAGGAAGATAGCGCAATACCGATCAGGAAGGAAGTAAGCAGTGAAAAATGAAAAACAAGAGCGATGAAAAATACCAGCAATATGGAAATAAGGATCTGTAAACTGCCGCCGAGCAGAATGATTTTTTTCAGCGACAGGATGCGCGAGAAGTTGGTCTCCAGACCGATGGTGAAAAGCAGCAGCAAAATTCCGAAATAGGCGAAATTCTTGATGGCTTCCTGGGCCGGGATGCTGCTGACGATATTACCGAAAACCAGGCCACCAATCGTATAACCAACCAATGGCGGCAATTTGACTTTTTTCAGTAAGGCGGCAAAAAGAAAAGGCAAAGACAAAAAAATAAAAAAATTAAAAACAAGAGATAGTGGAATCTCGCCCATAGATATGAGTATATCAAGAAGTTCAGCCTGTTTTAAAGTTTGTTATTATGAGGATTATTTCCTCAATTTTTTTTCGCAGTCGATGTCGTAGGCAGCTTCGGGGATGAGTTTCAGGCGCGCTTGAGGTATCGCCTTCTTGCAGCGTTCACATACTCCGTATTGTTTCTTCATGATTTTTTTGAGCGCCATATCGATATCCATGACTCTTCTTTCCAGATCTTTTATTTCGGCTTCAATCGTGTCGTGGCCGACCTGCTCCCTGACGTCGGTATCAACGGCAGCGTTATCGGAAGCGTGGTCCGGATCGGCAAAAGGATCTTCTTTTTTGAGCTCTTCAATCTGAAGAAGGCTCTTTTCCTTTTCTTTCAGTAGTCTTTCTTTTTGCTCGGAAATGAATTTTTTTGCTAATTTTTTGTCCATAGCTTTTAGTTAAATTTAAAATTACGCTCTTAAAATAATAAATAAAGTACCCGCTAATTGTCAATAGGATAATGGATGACAGCACCCAATTAAAACTATATCCCAGAAAGTATAAATGATCGGCTTTAATTTTGTCAAATAGAAAATATATAAGAGAAAAATACCACAATGCCGCGTAAAAAAGAAAACCCTTGAAAAACTTCTCTTTCCTTATCTCTAAAAGGATCCTGTAAGTCAGGAAAGCCGCCAATGCGAAAAATATCGCTTCATAAAAAGGCGTCAGATGCCTTAATCCGTCATAGCCAAAGTATCTCGTTCTCAAAGGAAAGTTTGTTTTCGTACCTACTTCCGACCCGGAAAAAAAATTGCCCAGCTCGACGAAAGTAGCGCTGACGAAAAAGGGCGTGACAAAATAGTCGGTCAATTCAAAAAAATTAATTTTCTTCGTCGACGTAAAAAAATAAAAAATGAGCAAAAAACCCAGCAAACCACCCCAAATCGAAAACCCCGGGTAACCATTTATCAGAATAAATTTAAGAACGCTGAATCCGAACTTGCTCAGGTTCAATAAGACGTAAACCAACCTGCCAAAGAAGATTCCTCCCAGCAGTGATAAGAATAAACCGTCAAAGACATCCTCTTCCTTATGGGACGTCAACCTGACGTTCTTCCAAAGCAGAAAACAAGACCAAAAAAAACCCAAGACCAGGAAAACCCCAAAAGTATAGATTTTGACGAACCTCAAATCCAAAAGGACTGGTAGCATGATTAATAATCAAATATTTAATGTCAAATATCAAATATAATTATATCATTATGTTCAAGAACAAACGTTTTCTTTTGATTCTTGTTCTTGTCGCGGCGGCGGCACTGCGGCTATATGGAATCAACTGGGACCAAGGATTTCATCTCCACCCCGACGAACGGATGCTCATCATGGTTACGGAAAAAATCAATCTCTTTGCCAACCTGAACCCTGATTTTTTTAATTACGGCAGCCTTCCGATTTACCTTTTAAGGATCATCTCTCCTACCGGAAACTATGACAGCCTGCTTCTTGTGGGAAGAGCTCTGTCGGTCGGGTTTGATCTGTCGACCATAATATTCATTTATAAGATTGCTCATTTACTATTCAAAGACGAAAAGGTGTCTTTTTTTTCCGCCCTGATCTATGCGTTAACCTTTTTTGCCATCCAAAACTCTCACTTTTTTGTCGTCGATGTTTTTCTGACGACGTTCACGACCATCTTGATCTATTTATTGCTTTTGTATTTTAAATCTCCAAGCGTTAAAAAAACTGTCCTTGTAGCTTCGGTGTTTGCGGCGATGTTGGCAATCAAATTCACAGCTATTATTTTTTATCCAATAATCTTAGTCGTTATTGTCTGGAAACTATTCAAAAATTTTAGACAGTTGATTGTCTCCTTATTCATTTTTCATGTTTCATTTGTAATTTGCCATTTCTTATTTATGCCTTACGCTTACATCGATTACCAAAAATTTTTTTCCGACGTCCAACAGCAACTACAGATGAACTCGAATCCCTATATATTCCCTTATACTCTCCAATACGTCTATACGACTCCATACCTTTACTATCTGAAAAATATCTTTTTGTGGGGACTCGGGCCAGTTATTGCGTTCCTGTCCGTAATCGGTCTATTTCGGATGTTAAGGACCAAATGCCAAGACTGCATTCCTAAATTTTTGTTTTTAATTTTCTATTTTTTTTATTTTTTGATCGTCGGCCACTCCAGCGTCAAGTTCATGCGATATATGTTGCCCCTCTATCCGTTTCTCGCCATCTTGGCGGGTTTTGCCATCGCTAGATTACATAAATTTAACAAAATCCTGTCTGCCGCGGTTTTAATCGGAGTCGTATTTTGGACCGGTATTTTCATGAATATCTATGCCCAACCCAATACCAGGGTTTCCGCAACGAACTGGATTTTGAAAAATATTCCCGCCGGGTCAACCTTGGCAATAGAACATTGGGACGACCGCCTGCCGATATTTGGAGGAGAAAACTATCAATACCAGGAAATGACCTTATACGACCAACCTGACGACGACAGCAAGTGGGCCGTCCTCAACGACAAATTGAAAAAAACCGACTATATCATCATCGCGTCAAACCGGTTATACGTGCCTTTGCAAAAATTGGCCGATTGCAAACGATACAAAGTCTGCTATCCGAAAACCGCCGAGTATTACCGCAGATTATTCGACGGCCAGCTCGGTTTCAAGAAAGTGGCCGAATTTTTGGTGACGCCTCTTTTTATTAACGACCAATCGGCGGATGAGTCATTCACCGTTTACGACCACCCGAAAATAATGATCTTCAAAAATTCGGCTCGATGATGTAAAAAGCGCCCTTTCCATCAGGATAGTAGATTATTTTCTTGATCCTGTAGGAAAATTTAATATTTTTTGTCTCCTCTACTCTCAAGGCGAACAGTTGCTTTTTTTTGGCGTCGTACCTGTCGATGCCGCCGATGAAACAGTTCTTGCAGAGGTGGTTTGGGTCATAAAATTTTAAGAAAATTTCCGGGGCGTTGAAATAACCGGTCATGTAAAGACCGTCGTAATTTTTCGTTTTGGTTCTGAAGTAATCGACGATTTCCTTGGGTCCATACTGCCAACCCCAAAAATCAGCCGAATAATCAGGATAAACCCTGTCTAATTTCAGGAAGTTAAAAAACGAAGCTGCCGCTACCGTCAAAAAAACCAAAACAATCAAAAGCTTAAGTTTTTTGCCCTTAACCCAAAAGACAAGTTGACCCAAACCATAGGCGCTGACGATCTGAAAAGGAATGACGCCGATAATCGACCTGGTCGCCTGAGGTTTGATGTCGGTAAAAACCGTCCCGAGGGGGTAAAAAAGAAGAAAAAACAACAGCAAAAAAAACTCCCGGTATTTTTTTCTTATGACCAGGAATGACAGACCTAATACTATCAACGGCAATTCAAAAACGTAAAGTTCACCCAAACCTTTGACCGAGTGCCGGGTGACAAACTGGCCCGGAAAACCAATGTCGCCGGTCTTGAATAAAAAATCCCAGGAAAAATGGTTCCAGTAACCGACCAAAAAAGAACCAAACGTCAAAGAACTGTTTTTCACCTCCATCCATCTTGACAAAAAGCTATTATTCTTTAAATATGGAAGCATCAAGACGACGAAAACGACCGCGATTGCGACATTGGTCAACCAGAATCTTTTACTCTTCAGCCAATGTTTGGTTTTGCTGAAAAAAATAAAAAACGTTGCCAACAACAACAAAGGCCAAATTATTTTTATTGGATAATAGGTAAAAAAAGTCACCGACGAGGAAAGAATAGTCAAAAAGTAATATTTTTTAAAATTTTTCAACGATTTTAAAAACAAAAATAGGCTGAATGGTAACCAGAAAGTCGCAGAAATCAGTTCAAAACCAATCCGGCTGAAGTGGATGTGCCAAGGAGAAATCGCCAACAACAATGCTGCCAAAAGACCGATCTTCAGATTAAATAATTCGCCACTCAGCAGAAATATCGCCAAAACCGCCAACGTTCCATAAAAAACCGAAGCCAACCGGACCGAAAATTCGCTCAAACCGAATAATTTGATTAATGGAATGTCCGAATAGATGTAGACCGGGTCGGTATACTGCCCGAATGCTTTAAACAACAAGGGTAACTTTGTCCCCCATTCGTCCCTGCCTGTCGTCAAAACAGAATAAGCGTTATAGCCGATCGATGCCTCATCGCAAAAAAATCCGGCCGGGTTATTGCTGACATTCCATATCCTAACGATAAAAGCGAAACCAAGAATAAAAAATAAAATTAAATAAGCAAGTTTGTTTTTGAAACTTTTGTCCATCTCTTTACATGATTTTTTTGATTAAACCCAGGATTCCTTGTTTCCATCCGACGGTATGGGTGACTCCGCTTCCCCGGCTTTTTATGTCGAGATAGTTTTTTTGGTACCAGCGGTAAGCTTTGATCAAGGCATCGGAATTGGAATAGCGAGGGTGCCAACGCAGTGTTTTCGTCAACTTTTTAATAGAGACGAAAGAATCTTTGTCCGCGGTATCGTAAACCCACTGGTATAAAGGGGACAGTTTAAGTTTTTCGAATAACCAGAGGGCGTTTTTCACTAGAAAAGCAGGTGTCGGAAAAATTTTCGACTTCGATTTCGTCGCCGCGAAAAATTCCTTGAAGTCGCCCTTAACGGTGGCGAATTTTTCCGCTCCGATGTTGAAGACGGAATTAAAATCGGAGGAATTTCCTTTTGTAAACAAAAATGTCGCCGAAACCAAATCGTCAACGTCAAGGAGCTGATACCGGTTGTTGCCGTCTCCGACGACCGGTATCTTTTTGCCGTCATGAATCCAGTCGAAAAGAATTTCAAACACCCCTAACCGATAGGTCCCCAAAAAAGTTTTCGGCCTGATGATGGTAACGTCCAATCCGTTTTTCA
This sequence comes from Patescibacteria group bacterium, assembly GCA_023381015.1. Classification (GTDB taxonomy): domain Bacteria; phylum Patescibacteriota; class Microgenomatia; order UBA1406; family GWC2-37-13; genus GWC2-37-13. The sequence continues at coordinate 79,799 of JAMCTE010000012.1, forward strand.
TGTAACTGAAACAGAGGTCTTCCGCGTCAATTTTCGATTGGCCGTAAGGTCCGACCCCGACCCGCTGGTCTTCCTCGACGATCGGGTGTTTTTCCGGAACGCCGTAGACGGCAGTCGAAGATATATAGACAACCCTCTTGACTTTATTTTTGCGAGATGCCTCGAGGATGTTTTTCGTCCCTCCGACATTGGTTGAGAAAATATCGCTTGCTTTCCACAAAGGTAAAGCCGCCGCCGCATGAATTACATAGTCAAATCGGCTGGCTTTGAATATCTTGTTGATGAGTGAAGAATCACGGACATCCCCGGTCATGAACCGGCACGACTTTGGATATTCTTCCTTGGCGAAAGGCGCGACATCCAAAAGATAGACTTCCGCTTTTTTTTTCGAGAAGTACTTTGCCAGGTGAAGTCCTAAAAAACCGGCTCCACCGGTAACTAAAACTTTCATATATTTAAATTTGTCATCCCTGAGAAATCAGTGATCCAGATTCTAGATCGAACGTTTAAGACTGGATTCCGGCCTACGCCGGAATGACAATAAAAGATAATGTATAATTATACAAATTTATGAAAACTTTAAAAGTCGGTTTTGACCTGGACGGCGTCATTCTTTATAATCCGGTCCGGGTATTCAGAGTCGCTGCCAAAACAATTCTTAAACCGATCAAAGCTACCCTCCTTCATCAAGAAAAAGCTTCTTTTTACCTTCCCTCTTCAAACTTTGAAAAGTTGCTTTGGAGGATTATCCATATGACAAGCTTTAAAATCAATAACGGCTATGACGATCTAAAAAAACTTTCCGACAATAAGAATATTGAACTTTATCTCATTACGGGGCGTTATAATTTCTTAAAAGACGGCTATCTGTCTTGGCTAAAGAGAATCGACGCTAAAAAAGTTTTCCAATCTTGCTACTATAATGAAAAAAACCTCCAACCTAACCAGTTCAAGGAAAACATGATAAAAAAACTAGGCCTTGACGTTTATGTCGAAGACAATTTTGACATCATCGAGAAACTGAACCACCATACCAAAGCCCGGATCCTTTGGCTTAACAATATAGTCGACAGAAATATTCCCTACCAATTTAGCTACTCTTCTTTGCAAGAAATCTGCCGATACCTGAAGACACTTGTTTGAATATTCCGCCCCTCTCCTGTTTGATGAAAAATTGGAGCAAGTCTCGGCTGGTGACGATGCCAATCGGGTGCCTTTCGCTGTCGATGATGACGACGCTGCCGATTTTTTTGTTGATGATCGTCTCGGCGACGTCGGCAAGAGTTTTTGCCGGATTCATCGTCAGGACATAACTCTTGGCGAAAGTCTTGACGTGCAAGTTATAGAAGCTTCCCTTGTTTCCGACCCGTTCGCCCCTCCCCTCTTTTGATTTCGGACCGATGATGAAGTTGATCAAATCGTAATAACTCAAAACTCCCTTCAACTTTCCTTCAAAATCGACCACCACCAGCTTGGAAATTTTTTCCGTTTTGAAAAGATGGAGTGCCTCGTTGATAGAGGTATTCTGCTTGATCGTGACCAGTTTCCTCCAACGAGTCTTGAGGACGGACTCGATTTTTTCCTTGAATATGGGCAGGCTCTTGAAATGGGAAAGGACTCGCCTGACGGAAACGATTCCTAAAAATTTTTCGTCCTGGCTGAAAACCGGCAGATAATGAATCTTTGACTGGATAAACAATTCGCAAACTTTATCGATCGGATAGTTGAGATAAATCCTTGGCGGATGGGTCAGGCAGTGAACGACTTTGGTATTGCCGGGATGCGATGACTTGACTGCCGAATAATAAGGATTGATCACTCCCAAAAATTTATTTTCTTCGTCGAAAACAAATCCGGCGTCGTGGGAAGTCGAAAGCTTGCTTAAAACCGAAGACAGGGAACTTTCCGGAGAAACCCTGATGATGTTGGTGTCTTTGAGGATATTCAGCAACCTCATGATTTATTTATATCACAAAAATTCCGTCTTTGTAGATGATTTTTTTGCTGCCGTCTTTCATGATCGCCTCGACGGCTTTCGGATTGGTGTTGATGATATCGCAGTGTTCGATCGATTCGTTGAAACCGAGCCTGTCCCAATCTTTTGCCGAAGCCGTCCGAACGTCTCCGGTATAAGCCTCATGGTACGACGTTCCTACCGCCAGATGGGAGTTGCCGTAATTGCCGCCGAAGTTTTCGTCGTACAAAGTATTGGCCATGAATCTGGAAATCTTTGAAAATCTTTTGTCGGTCAGGGAAAATTCTCCGATCTTGTCGGCGTTTTTCTGGGCGATCATTTCCCTCAGGAGCTTTTCGTTCTTGGCGGCTGAAGCCTTGATCACCCGGCCGTCTTTGAATTCCAAATGGATATCCTTGATGATGTTTCCATACCGGTAAAGCGGAAAATTATAGAAAATCTTGCCGTTTATCCCCCGCCAGTCCGGCGAAGTGAAGATCTCAAAGGATGGGATGTTGGCGCCGCGTCCTCCCAAAAACTGCCTTTTTTCTCCATAAGAAATATAAAGGTCCGTGTCCTTGGAAACCATGTGAAACCGGTCGATCGGAAGGGAGTTGAGCTTACCGAGGAGGTCATTGATTTGGCCGAAGGTTTTTTCCCAAACGGCAATCGGATTTTTTTGATCCAAAAAACAGGCGTTGACGATCTCCTGCCAAAAATCACCAATCGTCAGACCCGCTTCCCTGGCCATCCCCTCCGTCCCGTATAAGCAAAGCGACCAAGTCAACTTTCCTTTATCTTCTTTTTCAAAAAGCCATTTGCGAAGAGCTTGACGCTGGCTGTTGGCCAAAATGATCTTTTTCGGGTCAACGGTTTTGAGAAGGAAAGGGTCGGTCGGCGCAATCAAATAGAGCCGGTGGTCGATCGTATCGATGAGCGATTTGGTGTACTGTTTCGGAAAAAATTTGAGCTGGTCGTCGCTGGCGGTCTCGAACATCGTTTTCTCGAACGACTCGTCACTGCTCTTGACGATCGGATGCCCGCCTTTTTGGAGAATCCTCTTGAAAACGGCAAGGGCCAAAGGTTTGGCTTCCAGGTCATAGACTAAGTAGACGACGTCTCCCTTTTTGATCCCCTTCCCTTTCCCCAAGGCGAAGTCGACCATGACGCGGGCGTAGTTTTCAAGAATTTTTTTGTCGGGAGTGAACATAGACAAAAATGGTAACAGAAACTTCATCAGAAAACAATCTCTACCCAGTCGCTACCGGAATGGCAAGGTTACCATCCATCTCGATCAAAATTTTTTCCAGCGTTTTTCTTGATCGTTTAATATCTCTGGCGCTCTTGATTTCTAGATGATGAGGAATATGATACAGGGCCGGGTCCACAGGCGTCGAGAATGCGATTTGATCTTGAATCAACAAGATCGACTCGTTTATATTATCTACATGCAAACGGACCAAAACAGTCTCTTTGAGATTCTCAACAGTGACCGTTTGTTTGCCTTTTGAGCTTTTTCTTTTAGCGCCCGCAAGAATAGTAGATGCTATTTCTTCGTCCAGATCGAGTAAGGCACCATCTTTCCCCAGAATCTTCATCGCATAATCCTCTCTTAAACTAATACCCCGATTTAAAACAATCGATCCGGATTTTCTTCGTATGTCGTCGCCGACATTGATTTTTGAGAGTATGTTCGCCTCATCGACGTCGATTCGAGAGTCAAAAGCAAAGTCTAACCCGCTGTTTTCCCTGACCTCACCGGGATTGTTAGCTACATAGGAAAATGCCAAAGCCAATCCGGCTAAACCAAGACTCCGGAAGTTTCTTGCCGACCAATCGACGACTTCCCCAGCACTGGAGCACATTCGTATCGCTTTGGCTATTTTGGCTCCGTTGCCTTTTGTCAACTGTTCCGGCCATTGGCTGGGTAGTTCCGGTCTTGCCAACATGTCATTTATTCTAGCACAAAATATTGGTATGGCGGCCTAATTGATGATTTCCTTAGGGACATCTTTGAGCAGAACTCCATAGTTGAATTCTTTGGTCCAACGTCTTTTGGCGGAAAAGACGATTTCCGACAATTCTTTTTCGCCGTCCGGGTTGTTGAAGTAATTGTAATAAGCTCTCATCAGGTAGCCGCCGTTGGTCAAATACAAAAGATGTTGCCCGACTTTGTCGTTAAATTTTGGCAGTCTATCGATATCTTGACCTCCCTGACCATGGCTGTCAACTCTATATTGCTCCCATTTGGCAACTTTCGCGAAAGTGGGTATCCTTTTGGCGAATTCGCCCATGTCGCCAACGACATAATTATATTTCCTCAATTCGTTTAATTCTCCTACCCTGTCTGGAAAAAGTGTCGTCAATTCGTCGACCAACTCTTCAGGATACGTAATGTAGTTGGCTCCGTCATAGCCGACTGGCGCCTTTTCGCCGTCCGAAAGCCCGAAAGCCACATAACCGAGGTTCAATTCCAATTTGATGTTATTATCCTCGGCGAATTTTTTCAGAAGCAAAATGCCTTGGGTTGAGGCAACGGCGACGTCGATCGTGATCGTCCCCAGGTTGCTCAGCTTTGTTTTCTCCGCCAAAGTTTTGATGACCCCGATGATCGTGTCGCCGGAGGCCAGACAATCCTCGACGATCCGCAGCGGCGAATTGGAGGGAGCCTTGACGACCGGATTGATGATCGTCGACAACCGGTTCTGGTATTGGAGCCTGTTATTTTCGTTATTGGGGTCTTGTGCGGCCAGCTTTGATATGCTCAAGGCTTCTTTGTTGGTTGAGCCGTGAAAAACATTAAGAGTAAGATTTTTCGTTTTACTGAAAAAAGCTAGGCTGCCGAATTTGCCCAAATAACTGCCGAGCAGTTTTTCTTTCCAACCGTTGAATTTAGGCTTTCCCTCCAAACTTTCGACAAATTGATCGGGGCTCAAATAGCTGCCTTTCATATTCTCAACCAGTTGGTCGTTCAACTCGACGAAATAGTCGCCTTCTCCGGTTTCTTCTTTGCCTTTGGAATAATAATGGACAGTTAACGGCTGTTCGCCTCGCTCTGTGAATTTTAGACTGTTATCGTGAATACGAAGAGGAACGGATTGAAGAGTTGCCAAAAACCTTTCTCCTCTTGCTTTTGCCTCTGAAGACATAGTTATTTTTGCCATTTTATAAGATTTGTCTTTTCGTGTCAACCTATTCTGTATTTATTGATTTCCTCTTTTAATTTATTCGCTTCTCTTCTCGGATTGTCGGAAAAAATTATGCTTCGCGACGAGTTGACAATCAATCCTTGGCCCTTTCTATTCAATCCTGCCTTCATTGTCGCCTCGACGTCTCCTCCCTGGGCACCGATGCCGGGAACAAGAAACCACATGCCTTGACCGGTTATTTTTCTTACTTGCCTAAGTTCGTCGGGATATGTAGCCCCAACTACCAAAAGACAGTTGTCGTTTCTGTTCCACTTTTTGGCAACGTTTTCGGCGACAATTTTGTACAATTCTCTACCCTTGACCTTCAAATCCTGAAATTCTCCGGCTCCTGAATTGGAAGTCCGGCAAAGGATAATGATTCCTTTGTCCTTCATCTCTAGGAATGGGCCTATAGCCTCTGACCCTAAGTAAGGATGTAGGGTGACGGCATCGGCACCGAGGTATGTGAAAACAAATTGAACATATCCTTTGTTCGTATTGCCGATATCAGCCCTTTTGGCATCGATGATGATCGGAATTTCCGGATATTTCTTTTTCAGATAGTCACAGGTGTCTTTAAGAGCCTTTACTCCTTCATATCCTATAGATTCGTAGAAGGCAACGTTCAACTTATATGAACAAACCAAGTCGTGGGTAGCTTCAATGATGGATTTATTGAACGAAAACTGCTTCGACTCGCCGTAGCCCATTTGGCGAAGGCGGTTTGAATCACTATCCAATCCAACACAAAGTAGCGAATTATTCTTTCTCACAATCTTCTCAAGCTTTTCCTGGAATCTCATATTTATTTTCACTTTAATTAAATAAAGTGGGTCAAATGATAAATTTGTCAATAAAAGGCTTTATCAAATCAAACATTTTTTCATGACCCAATGAGTTTGGATGAAGGCCGTCGTAGATATATCTCAAGAAGTCCTTTGTCTCAAAAACTTCGAATAACCTGACAAAAGGAACTTTCCTCTCATCACAGACTGATCTGACAATGTCATCAAATTTCTTGATCCTTTTGTTCAAAAACGCCTCTTTGCCCCATGGATTGGTCCTTTTTTCGTCAACCGGAGTATAGCCGACAAACGAAACCTTGTTAGAATATTTTTTGGTAATTTCGCAGATCTTTTCCACGTTTTTCCTAAACTGAGCCTCAGAAGTAAACGGTTTTTTGTCAGAAAACCTTAGTCTTGAATCATTAGTCCCTGCACTGACCAAGATGACAGTTTCCGGATAAAATAGCCTGGCTTTGATCTCGGGTTCGATTCTTTTTAGAAGATCGCTCGTCATATCTCCGGGAATGCCCAAGTTAAAAACATGGCCATGAAGTTCGCTCTGGTTTGCTAGAATTTTTTTGATGACGTGAAGCCTAAGTCTATTTGCCCAACCGCCCAATACGTCCCAGTTGCCATGGGTGGTGCTGGCGCCAAATATAAGGATTTGGAACTTCTTCATTAATTAATTATATATAAGAAGCAATTCTTTTACTTTCAAAATATTTTTTTGCGACGTTAAGCTGAATCGGTGAGATTTTCCCGGTTTCAAACAGTCTGACGAATATATCATTTAAAGAGATCAAAGCTTCACAATTGAAGCCTCTTTTACGGATCTCCTCTATTCTCCCCGCTACCCTATCGACCAAAACATATAGTCCAACGACCGTTAATCCGCTACCTTCCAATCTTCCTAAAAGTTGCAAACTATCTATCGGATCTCTCACTTCTTCGTCGACAACGATTACTTTTTGACCGGGTAAATAACTTCCTTCGATCAATTTCTCCATTCCATATTTTTTTCTTTCTCCTCTTATAAAAATCATCGGCCAGTTATATTTTAAAGAAATTGTCGTTGCTAAAGGAATATCCGTATATGGACCGGCGATCAGATCAAAAGTTTCCTTTTTTATTGAAGACCAAAGCAGCTTGGCTGTATATTGGAGAATTTTTGGCTGGGAAGTAAGATATTGCAACTTGATGGCATAAGGCATCCTGTTTTCATTTTTACCTTTTGGAAGATCAATCGCTCCCGATTGATAAAGTAAATCGATTAGCTTTTGTTTTGATCTTATGTCTATCATATTTATTTACTGGCAATTTTCTGCTTTTGTGAATTTTTACTTTCAACATTTGATGATGTCTTGATTATGAACTTTTGGCACTCTGTAAGCTGTTCATAACTTATTCTTCCGTGTCTATATAAAACTTCCAAAACTTCTTCCATATTGGTAATCGCAATGCAGTGATAACCTTTTTTCTGTACTGCCTGTACTCCGCCCTGTCCCCGATCCAAAAGCACGACGACTTGACTGACCACGAGCCCGACATCCTCAATCGGTTTAATCGTCTCAAATTTTGAAGCCCCATCTGAAATAACGTCGTCGATGACCACGACATATTGTCCTTTGTGATAGACCCCCTCTATTAGTTTCTTTTTTCCATAGTCTTTAGCTTCTTTTCTCATAAAAATGAGCGGCCTGTTATATCGCAAAGAAATCGCCGTTGAAATAGGCAATGCCGCATAAGGAACGCCGGCAATAAGATCAAACGGTTTTAGCCTTATTTTTTCCCACAGCACGTCGCTGACTAACTCCAAAAGGTGAGGGAAAGTAACCAACATACGAAGATCAATATAGTAAGGACTCATTATTCCGGATTTAAGCTTGAATTGGCCAAAATCAATTATACGTACTTCATGAAGATCAAGAATCATCTTTTCTTTCATCTTAGAGTCAAAGATGTTCATATATTTTGGATTAGCGTATTTTAACAGTATTTTTTTGTTTTTTCAAGGTCTTTTATACGTGACCTGTTTTCATAAACTTTACAGTTTCTTCGACTTGTTTTTTGGAAATCAATCCATGGCTTGACAGTATCTTCGTCACCTCTGACATATTGTATATTGAAGTCAAGCGACAACCATATACTTCATTTCTCATGTCGGTTTGTTTCCGCCTGTCAAGAAGCACTAAAACATCTGTCACCTTTAGTCCGTTATTGTTTAAAACCCCTAAAGTTTCTTCTTTGCTTTTACCGTCGGAAATAACATCATCAAGTAAAACTGCCGTCTGACCTGACCGAAAAACACCTTCGATTTCTTTCTTTTTTCCGTAAGACTTTTGTTCTTTGCGGACAAACACCATCGGTCGATTATATTTATAAGAAATAATTGTCGCCAAAGGAATGGCTGCATACGGAACACCAACCAAGACGTCAAACTGCATCAACCGAAGCTCTTCCCAAAAAACATCGGCAACGACTTCCAAAAGATAAGGATAAGAAACCAAAAGCCTTAAATCCAAATAATAAGGGGAGATTATTCCGGATTTTAATTTGAAACGGCCAAATTCAATGGCTTTGATCCGAAAAAGTTCCAAGACCAAGCGTTCTTTTGATGGCAAATCTTTATATATGCTTTTCATAAAAATTAAATTAATAACTTATTGAATTCTTTCTCTGTCAGCAACTTCTTTTCCAAAACAACCTGCCTTAGTGTTTTTCCTGTCGCAACGGCTTCTTTGACGATCTTGGATACCGTATCGTAACCCAATTTAGGCGATAGCAAAGTCGCATAGGCGGTCGACTTCTCCAACAACTCAAGACATCTTTTTTCGTTGACGACGATTTTTTTGATGCCGCGGTCGGCAAATAACCTAAGGCCTGAATCGACGATTTTCAACATGGTAATCAACGAGTCGGCAATCGCCGGAAGCATCACCCCGAGCTCTAGGTGGGAATTTTCGGCGGCGTGATGGATCGTCGTATTCCTGCCGTCGACCTGGAAATAGATCTGGTTCATCGTCTCGCAGATAACCGGATTGACTTTGCCCGGCATGATTGAGGACCCTTGCTGCATTTCCTGAAAGGAAATCTCCCCTATTCCTCCCTTTGGTCCGCTGCTCATGAATCTCAAGTCGGCCGCCATCTTGCTGATATCGAGACACAAAAGGTTGACCGAAGAGGAAAGCTGGCAAAAATCCGTGTCTGAAGACGTACCTGACATGAGATTTTTTAACGGTTTCAATTCTTTTATCCCGGCGATTTTTTTCAATTCCGCATAAACCGTCTCCAAGTAAACTTTTGGAGCATTAATCGAATTCCCGACCGCCGTCCCTCCCAAATTCAATTCGTAGAAATATTTCAAAGAATCCTCGATTCTTTTTTTATCCCTTTTTAGAATGTCGGCATAAGATTGGAATTCCGCTCCCAGGGTCGTCGGAACGGCATCCTGCATGTGCGTCCTGCCGAGCTTCTTGACGCTTTTGCACTCCTTCGCCCGTGCCTCGATCACTTTAATTAAATAAAGTAGGTTTTGCAAAAGCCTCTTCGTCAATTTGATGCCGGCGATCTTTAGCGCCGACGGATTGACGTCGTTCGTTGACTGGCTGGCGTTGACCTGGTCGTTCGGATGAACTCCGGCAAGATTGGCGACCACTTCGTTGACGTTCATGTTGACTGATGTCCCGGCTCCTCCGTGAAGACCTTTGACGACAAACTGACCGTTGTATTTTCCGGACAAGATATCGTCGCAGGCTTTGATTATTTTCCTGGATTGTTCCGGGGAAATTTTTCCGGCTTTGAAGTTGGCGACAGCCGCGGCTTTCTTGATCAAGACAACAGCCTGATAAAACTCCAGATGAGCCAAAGGATAATCAAACGGGAAGTTCTCAATCGCAGCTTTGGTTTGCGGGCCGTATAAAATCCTGTTTTGCATTCTATTTAATATTTATGTCATCCCTGCGGAGGCAGGGATCCAGACTCAAAAAAGACATTTTAGACTGGATTCCGGCCTACGCCGGAATGACAACAAAATTATTAATGGTTAATCCATTTACCATTTGCCCTACTAACTATTTTTCCATTATTATAGACTAATTCTCCCCTGACAAATGTCATGATTGGTCTGCCCAATAATTTCATTCCCTCGAAAGCCGACCAACCGCATTTGGAAAACAAGTCTTCCTTTTTTACAGTCCAGTGATTTTTAGTATCGATGATCGAAAAATCAGCATCATTCCCGACCCTTATTTCACCTTTTCCTTTTAAATTAAAGATTTCTGCTGGTCTCTTTGAGGAATGAATGGCAATTCTTCTTAATCCTTCTTCTAAAGTATTTTTTCCGAATTTTTTTAGCCAGCCGGTGATCGCCGCCGGCATGGCTTCCTGGATATCAGGAGTGCCGGACTGGGCTTTCCACACATCTGGCTGGCTCTTTGTTTCCCTCGGATGAGGAGTGTGCTCCGAACACAAAACATCTATCCTTCCGTCGTGAAAAAGCTGCCAGACCGCCTGTTGATTTTCCGGCGATCGGACAGCCGGCGCCACTTTGATCTTGTTGCCGTATTTTTTATAGTCGTCGGTATTAAAAGACAGCTGATAACCGACTAATTCCCCATAAACGGTTTGCCCCCTGGTTTTTGCGGCGGCGACCAACGCAAATTCCTCCGGAGTTGACATGTGAAGGATATAAAGGCGGAAACCCTTGTATCCCGACGCTAGAGCGATAGCCCGGGCGGCGGCCGAAGCGACAACCGTTGTCGGGCGGATTTCACTCCACAAAGCCGCATCGCTCCTGCCGGTTTTTTTGAACTCCCGGTTATAATAATTGATTAACCACTGGTCTTCGGCGTGGACGGCGAGAAGGATCTTCCTTTTTGAACAAATGTCCATTACTTTATTTAAAGTTAAATCATCAGGAATGGTAGTCGGCACCGTTTCATGACCGGCCATAAAGACTTTCACTCCGACAATATCTTTGGCGCTGACTTTTTTTAACTCGTCTAATTTGTCGGATGAAACTCCCATGAAAAATGCATAGTCGATGAAGCTTCTTTTCGGATAAATCTTGTTTATTTTATCCTTTAATAAGGAGACTGTGACCGTCGGCGGCTTGGTATTGGGCATGTCAAGAATAGACGTAAATCCGCCCGCTGCGGCCGCCGACGTACCGTGCGGCACGTCTTCGCGGTCTTCAAAACCGGGTTCCCTCAAATGTCCGTGAACCTCGACCAGTCCCGGCATAAGATATCGGCCTTTAGCATCGATGACTTCGCCTTTAAAGCCAGCGGCTTTCTCCTGAGTTATTTTTTCAATCTTTCCTTTTTCATCTATGACAACGTTTCCCAAAAATACTTTTTCCGGCGTCACGATTCTTGCATTTTTGACGAGTCGTTTCTTCATATGGACTAGGCTTTAACAATATAGATTGCTTTATCGATGGGAATTCCCCGCGGACAGATTTTTGACAGTCTTTCCCCCAGTTCGACCGTGTAACCTTTTACTTTGCTTTTGACGGAAACGGTTTTTCTTTTCAGGCCGTCGCGCGGATCGGTGACGAATCTGGCGATTTTAACCAGAGACATCGGATCCAGATGATCGCCTTTTTCCATGATTTCCGGCGCACCGGCGATGCAGCAACCGCATTCGATGCACTTCCTGAAAGGCTTGGACTCGTTGGCCTTCGCTCTTGTCACCCGGACGTTGTGAATCTTACTCAGGAACGGCTTGATCTTCAGATATCGATCGAGGACCGGTTCGAGATTAACGATCAAATCTTTTTCGATGGGAAAATTGGCTAGAGGCTCTATGACCTGTTTTTTTCAGACTGCCGTCGATCTATCGAACATGACAGCACCGGCCTGCCGTTCAGCATCACTCCGCAAGTGCCGCAGATCCCCTGACGGCATTCGTAACGGAAAGCCAGCGTTGCGTCAAGTTCATTGTGAATATAGTTGACTACGTCCAATACGGTCATTCCTTTTAGGAACGGAACCGAATACTCCTGGTATTTGGGTTTGAGTTTCTTTTTGGAATTATATCTAAGGACGGCAAATTTGATATTCATGATTATCTCTCTACCTCCAATAAACTGGTAACTATCCTGCCTTTTTCTTTGGAAACGGCGATGTTTTTCTCCCATTCCGGAAGCATCTTGGGATAATCTGTCCGGCTGTGGGCTCCCCGGCTTTCCTTGCGGATCAGCCCGGCTTCGATGACGGCTTGGGCCGTCTCAAGCATGTTGCAGATTTCCAGGCAATCCTGGAGGTCGCGATTCCTTTCGGTAATCACTGTTCTCGTTTTCATTTTTCCGGCGTCTTTCATTAACTTTTCCACTTTATTTTTAGCCTGAAGCATGCTTTTTTCATCCTTAAAAATGCCAACGTTATCCCACATGGTTTTTTTCAAGGCTTTTTCGATCTTTTGTGGCTCTATACCGGTTTTTCTTATCAAAAAGGAATTGACTCTTTTTATCTCGTTCCTGATTTCTTTTTCATCGAGGTGAGTAGACTTGACGGTTTTCGAATAACGGATCGCACCGATCCCGGCCCTCCGGCCGAAAACCTGTCCTTCGGCGATCGAATTGCCGCCCAAGCGGTTGGCGCCGTGGACGCCTCCCGCGACCTCTCCGGGGCAAAGCTGATCGACATGGTTGGAACGGCCCCACTCGTCGATTTTGACGCCGCCCATCATGTGGTGCATCGACGGATAGATCTTCATCGGCTCCTTCGAGATGTCGACGCCGACGTTTTTGTACTGCTCGTAAACGTCAGGTATCACCTCGAGGATTTTTTCCTTGGGCCAATGGTTGACTTCGAGATAGACACAGTTGCCGTCAACGCCGTTGCCGGCTGCGACTTCAAGATAGATGGCGCGGCTTACCTCGTCACGTTTCGCCAACTCCATCTCTTTCGGATAGTACTTACTCATGAACCTTTCCCCTTTTTTGTTTTTGAGTAGTCCGCCGTGGGCTCTGGTTTTTTCCGTCACCAAGACTCCCCGGCTCGACGGAGTCTGCGCCATCCCGGTCGGATGGAACTGGACCATCTCCATGTCGATCAGCTTTGCCCCGGCACCAAGCGCCATCGCGTAGCCGTCTCCGGTATTGGACGCCGCGTTGGTCGTCACTTCATACATTCGCCCGGCGCCTCCGGTAGCTAAAATGACAGCTTTTGCCTGAAAAACGACGAACTCATCGGTCTTCAGGTTTATTCCGATCGCCCCGCAGACTTTTTCCTTGTCTTTCAGCAGTTTGCTGATGAAAAACTCGTCGGTATATTTGATTCCCAGTTTTCTGGCTTGATCGACCAATCCCTGCATCATCTCCCGTCCGGTATAGTCGCCGACACAGACGTTCAAGGGATACTTTTGTTTTGGCCCGGCCCAGACATAAAAATCTCCGCTGTCCAACCGGTCGTAAATGACCCCGTAGTCTTCCAAGTCGTAGATTCTCGCCGGCATCTCCTCGCCGAAAATCCGGCACAGTTTATAGTTGCTGATATTGTAGCCGCCTTCGATCGTTATTCTGGCGTGAAACTCCCCCGTCGCCGGAGCGACCATGGCGGCGTTCATCCCGCCCATCGCCATACCGGTGTGGGCACAACCAAGGACTTCCTTGCCGAGAAGATAGACGTCAGCGCCTCTTTTTTTGACTTCGATCGCCGCTCTTAGCCCTGCTCCACCGGCGCCGATAACAAGAATGTCTGTCTTGATGGTTTTATAAGAAGAAGAAACCGTAGATTTCATTATGGGTAATAATATCGAAAAAGTTTTTGTTTAGCAAGAGATATTTTATTCAAAAAAAATATTATTTTCTAATTATGTATGAAAAATAACCCAATTTATCATAACCTTGTTCGCGATGAAATCTAGCAGCAGTTTCGTAAGCTGTGACTTCCTCTGCTTTTTCTGGATTGGCCTTTAATGAAAATGTTTCCTCTGTGATTTGCATTGGGTTCGGTTGCTCCTTTTTCCCGTTAAAACCCCTCCATAGAGCCTCACCTTCTAATAAAGAAACATCTAAAATACCACCAAACTTACTGACTAGCTTTTCAAGTTCTCTTTTCATTTCAATTTCTCCCTCAGGAGTAATTCTTGAATATCCAATACCAATTATTACATCTCCATGCACTGATTTCTCAAGAGCTTGTCCGGCAAATGACAAAGTTAACGCTAAACCGTTTTCTCCTCCATCCCTCATAACAGCCATGCTAGCGCCCTTTGCTTTTAAGGCAAATGGAGGATTGGCAATATATAAAGTATTTCCAGGCGAATCTGAGTCTGGAATACCATCTTTTGTTATATCACGAAGCTCAACCGATACTCTAGGATTTTTTTCTAGAGGACTAAATTTTTGTATATCGTTTATTTCAAGATTTGCTTTTGCTAAATTAACTGCCCTTGGATTGATATCGGATAACGATGCTTTTTCCGCAAATTCATTAGCGATCATTGGTATACCTGAGTGACCGCCGCCACAAAATGGGTCGATGGCTAAACTAAATTTATTTTCACGCCTTTCTACTTCACCAGAAACTAACCTTGATAAAGTTAATGCTTCGTCAAAATAAGGATAAACCTCCATCTCTCCTTCAGCAAGTGGTGGTTTTTCAGGATCTGTAAGGTAAATAAAATTTCCTCTTTTTTGAATTTCGTATTTTGTTGAATCAAAATCATTTTCTCTCTCATTAAGTTTATATTTGGAAATAAAAAAATGCAGCAAATCATATGGGTAGAGACGTTCTGAAGGCTTTTTATACCATTCTTTCTGAAAAAGCGGGCTGTTAAAAATCAAGCTCTGAGCTTTAAATATTTTTGCTTTGCTTTCTGTAAGTATCACAGCAGGTATTATATCATGGCTATAGGACAATTTCAATTAAAAGACACTATTTGAAAGGTTATTCTAAATACTCTTCCCAACTCTTTATTTTCAAGTCCTTTATTCTATATTTTTCCAAGGCGTTGACAAAAAGGCGGGATGAGTTCAAGTCGGTAAACAGGCTGATGTTGTGGTCGATCGCCGCCCGGCGGATCAGATAACCGTCGGTCTTGAACTCGGACGCCACCGGATTGCCGTCGCCTTTTTCGCTCAAATTAATGACCAGTGATACTTTTTTTTGTTCAATGATATCGATAACGTTAGGTCTTCGCCTCTCATAAACTTTACTCACTAATTTTGTCCTTACTCCTTTTGAGTTTAAAAACTTATGGGTATGGTTGGTGGCATAAAGTTCAAATCCTAGATTTTTCAGCTTCCAGATCGATTCGGCAAAACGGAGCTTGTTTTCCTCCCCTCCGATCGTCACCAAGGCTGATTTCTTGTCCAGAGACAAACCGGTTGAGATCAACGATTTCAGATAGGCTTCCTCGGCAGTGTCGCCGAAACAAGCGACTTCCCCGGTCGAAGACATCTCCACCCGCAAAACCGGGTCGGCCCCCTCCAGCCTGGCGAAGGAAAACTGCGGCGCCTTGACCGCGACGTAGGCCGGATAATCGATTTGGTACTCCTTCGCTTTCCCGAAAAAAGCGTCGACCGTCACGGCGGCGAAATTGACTCCGGTCACTTTAGAAATGAAGGGGAAAGTCCTGGAAGCTCTTAAATTTAACTCGATCACGTATACCTTATTGTCTTTGACCATATATTGAATATTAAAAGGACCGTTTATGCTCAAAGCTTTGGTTAAATTTTGTGCTATCTCCACCATCTTGACGCCGCTATAGTATCTGACCCGCTCGGCCGGATAGACGATGGTGGCGTCTCCCGAATGGACGCCGGCGTGCTCGACATGGTTAGATAAAGCATAGACTTTTAGTTTACCGCCTTGGGCAACGCCGTCCAGTTCGACTTCCCTGGCATTGGTCATGTATTTTGAAATTGTCACCGGATGCTTTTTGTTGATTTCAACCGCCCTTTTTACGAAAGATTTTAACTCCGCCTCATCATAACAAAGATTCATCGCTAGGCCAGACAAAACATACGAAGGCCTGATAAGAACCGGGTAACCGACCTCTTTGGCGAATTTGAGTGCCGATCCCATATCGGTAAAGTTCTTCCACAACGGTTGAAGGATGCCGAGTCGGTCGAGCAGGTCGGAAAATTTATTCCGGTTTTCCGCCAAATCGATATTTCCCGCCTTGGTTCCCAGTATTTTCACTCCATAATTGTTGAGCCTCGTACTCAAATTGTTGGGCGTCTGCCCGCCGACGGAAAGGATTATCGACGACGCTTTTTCAAACTCGTAGATGTCGCTCACCCGCTCGAAAGTCAATTCCTCAAAGTATAGCCGGTCGCTCATGTCGTAGTCTGTCGAAACGGTTTCCGGATTACAGTTGACGACGATCGACTGCTTTTTGTACCTTTTCAAGTTTTGGGCGACGTTGACGCTGCTCCAGTCAAATTCGACCGAAGAGCCGATCCGGTAAGGCCCGCTTCCCAAAACCATTATCCCCCCCTGGCCGATTGGTTTAACGTCATGGTGGCTCCCCCAATAAGTTGTATATAAATAGTTGGTCTTGGCGGGAAACTCGCCTGCCAAAGTATCGATGGCAAAAACCGAAGGAGTGATTTTATTCTTGATTCTGAAACTGCGGACTTCCAATTCTGTTTTTCCCAAGGCTTCTCCGATCCGCCTATCGGAAAAACCTAGGCGTTTTAAATTCAACAATTGGTCACGTTGCAGGGAACGGTCGCGGCCGTTACCCACGGATGAAACCATTTCCTTTTCCGCATCGACAATGTTTTTCAGCCGATACAAAAACCATTTATCGACTCCCGTCTCCTGGTAAATCTTGTCGATGGAAAAACCTTTTTTTATGCCCGCGGTGATGGCGAATAGCCTCCGTGGCGTCGCCGACTTTATGTAGTGCCAGATTTCTTTTTCGTTGGCGAACCGGTTTTCGATGACGCCGTGGACGCCGATATCAAGCATCCTGGTTGCCTTTTGGATCGCCTCCTCGAACGTCCTGCCGATCGCCATCACCTCACCGACAGACTTCATCGAACTGCCGATGACCTCTTCGGCTCCGCGGAACTTCTCGATGTCCCAACGGGGAATTTTGACGACCAAATAGTCAAGGGCCGGTTCGAATGCCGCCTGGGTGACCCTGGTGATTTGGTTGATTATTCTCGTCAACGGTTTGCCCAAGATTAGTTTTGCAGCAACGTAAGCCAACGGGTAACCGGTCGCCTTGGAAGCCAGCGCCGAAGAACGCGACAGTCGGGCGTTAACCTCAATAACGTAATAATCAATGGCGGGTGTCGAGGGAAAAGAACCCGATATAGGCCCCGTCGATTCCGGATGGGGGTTCAGAGCGAACTGGACATTACATTCACCAACTATTCCCAGGCTCCTGACGATCTCGATCGACTTCTGCCTCAAAAAGTGGTACTCATAATTGGTCAGGGTCTGGCTCGGGGCAACGACGATCGATTCGCCGGTATGGATCCCTAAGGGATCGAAGTTTTCCATGTTGCAGACGGTGACGCAGTTGTCGAAATTATCCCTGACAACCTCATATTCTATCTCTTTATAATGGTGTAAGTATTTCTCGACCAGAATTTGCGGGGAAAACGCCAGGGCGGCTTCGGCAATCGTCATGAATTCCTTTTCGGTATGAGCGACGCCGGACTTTTGTCCACCCAAGGCAAACCCGGCCCGGATCATGACCGGAAGTTTAAGCTTCCTGGCGATTTTTAGTCCTTCTTTGGTCGAATTGACGGCGTGGCTGGCAGGAGTGGAAACGTTGATTTTTTTGAGATGGTCGGCAAATAACTGTCTATCCTCCGAGGTCACGATGGCGGAAACCGGCGTGCCTAGAACTTGGACGTGATACTTTTTGAAAACGCCTTTTTTGTAAAGGTCCATGCCGCAGTTTAATGCCGTCTGCCCTCCGAAAGACAAGGCAATGGCGTCCGGATTCTCTTTGATAATCACCTGTTCTATGAATTCGGGATTGATCGGCAGGAAATAAACTTTGTCCGCCATCGCTTTTGAAGTCTGAATCGTGGCGATATTGGGATTGACAAGGATCGTCTTTATCCCCTCTTCCCTGAAGGCTTTAATCGCTTGGGATCCTGAATAGTCAAACTCGCCGGCTTGACCGATTTTCAGCGCTCCAGAGCCTAGGAGCAAAATCTTTTTTATCATAAAGTCTGTAAAAATTTGTCGAATATCCATTCGGTATCCATCGGGCCGGGACAGGCTTCGGGATGGAATTGGACCGACATAAATGGCAAATTATTATGGATGATTCCTTCGTTGGTCTTGTCGTTGGCATTGACAAACCAGGGTTTGAAGCCGGGAGGAATTTTTCCGATGGCAAAACCATGGTTTTGCGTCGTCACGTAACAGCGGTTGTTGGTTTGATCGATACAGGGTTGGTTCTGGCCGCGGTGTCCAAACTTCAATTTATAAGTCTCTCCTCCTGTGGCTAAAGCCAGGATTTGACTTCCAAGACAGATTCCCAAAATTGGGATTTTTTTTGCTACGGCTTGCTTCACGGTTTCGATGGTTGCCCGGCACATTTTAGGATCACCTGGACCATTGGAAATAATTATACCGTCAAACCCCTCTTTTAAACTGAAAATGTCGAAATCCCAAGGAACGACAATTACCTGGGCACCTCTATTAACCAAGTTTCTAATAATGTTTTCCTTAACTCCACAATCAATTAATACTATAGACATTTTTTTATATTGCTCTATCGCTCTTAATCCCACCTTACGGGTGGTCTTGACCGACACTTTTTCCATCAAATTAACAAGGTTTGGATCGAAAAATTCAATGTTTTTTTTGAAGACTATTTTCGCCAATTGAGCGCCTTGATCCCTGATCTTTTGCGTCAAAAACCTTGTGTCATCAATAATCAGTCCGGGGATTTTTTCCTCTTTCAACCAAGAGGATAAGGTTTTTTTGCTTTGGAAGTGGGACGGCGTATCGACGTATTGGGAGACAATCAAACCTGAGATATGGATCCGGGAAGATTCCCAGTATTTTTTTTCCGGGACGCCGTAGTTACCGATAATCGGATATGTAGTCACCAGTATCTGCCCTTCGTATGAGGGATCGGTCAACGATTCAGGATACCCGGTCATGCCGGTTGAAAAGACAAGCTCCCCGGCGACCGATTCCTCATGCCCAAAACTTCTTCCCTTTATTTTTGTTCCATCCTTGAGAATTAGATTTCCAAGCATAAAAAAATATCAAATAAAAATATCAAATTTTTAATCAATAAAAAATAAATAAATATTTAATATTTGTTATTTGATATTGAATTTTTATTTCTTATTTATTATTTAAAATCAATTTAAAAAGTGTCATCCTCACATACATGCCGTTTTTTGGCTCGGTCGTCAGATAAACCGCCCTTTTGTCAGCATCAACGGCCGTTTCTATCTCACCGACTCTAGGCAATGGATGCATCAGCAGCGTATTTTTTCCGGCTTTTCCATTCACCAATTTTTTCGTAAGGATGAAACTTAACTTCAATCTTTCGTAAACTCTCTTGTCGCTGAATCTTTCCTTTTGCACCCTGGTCCAGTACCAAAAATTGCAGTCAGGCGGAATATCTTTTGTCGATTCTATTTCTATCAATTTTATGCCTCTTTCCGAATAAAGCTTGAATTCTTCCCTGGATAGCCTCAACTCTTTCGGTGACAGTAAATATATGGTATTTCCGGGAAAAATCGACAATCCCCTGATGACCGAGTGGACGGTCCTTCCGTTTAGCATGTCGCCTGCCATCAGACCTTTGAGCCCATTCAGTTTTTTGAATTTTTCCCAGATCGTAAACATGTCGAGGAGGGCCTGAGTCGGATGCTCACCGATGCCGTCACCGGCGTTGATGACAGGAATCTCGACGGCTTCGGCAACCTTTTCCAAGGTTCCCTTGATTGGATGACGCATCACGATGACGTCACAGTACTGTTCGAGCATTTTGGCCATATCTTCAATCGATTCCCCTTTAACGGCCGAAGACGTAACTAAGGGATTCTGATGCTCGATTGTCTGACCGCCTAATCTCTTGAATGCTGCCGTATTTGAAGAAAAAGTCCTGGTTGACGGTTCGAAAAAAACTAGCGCCGCGACCTTGCCTTTTAATATCTCCAACAATTCTTTTGGGTTACTTTTTTTTAGTTCTTCGGTTTCCTTAAACAATCTTATTATTGAGGTTTTATCGAATTGGTCTAAAGAAATCACATCTTTGCCCTCAAAAGGATTTGAAAAATTTCTAAAAATATCCTTAATCAATCGATAAAGTTGGCTGTAGGAAGTAATGCTTTTTATCGGTTTTAACATGAATATGTCTACTTAAAAAAAATCCCCGCTCTTTGGCGGGGTTGTTAATAACTCAAAATATTGTCGAGAATAGTCATTTCTGGAGTAAAATTAAACAAAATTTTTTCCTAAAAGTCAAGGGCAAAAAAAGTTTGTCAAGTTATAAAGTCCTCAAGTTATAAAATTTTTATTAATCCTGAGATTGTTTTAGATAGCTCTATAACTTTTGTATTTAAAGTATTAAATTTTTGTTTATTAATATAACCAAGTTTTAACGCTAGATAAAACATTGATCTAACTTCTCCTGAAGAACCTTTTGCTATGGATAAGAAATTCTTAAACTCTTTATTACCCAATCTTTCATAACCCTCTGCAATGTTATTCATTATCGAAACACCCGCTCTTTGCACCTGATTTTTAAAGCCGTAATCATTACAGTCTCTGAAGTATTCATAAATCAAATAAGCTAATTCTCCGGCTTTTTTCCAAGCAATTATTTCCTCAAATTTAACAAATTTCATATATAGATATACTTTATAAACTTTATAACTTGAAACTATTTTAGTCGAGGGACTATATACTACAAAAGAGGTCTTTTAGGTGGTAGAATAGACTTTAAATTAGGAATATGGGTTTTTCTGGGTGAGTGCTGGAATGGCATACAGGTTAGTCTCAAAAACTAATGGTCGCAAGGCCGTGAGGGTTCGACTCCCTCCTCACCCACCAGGTACCATCCGGTACCTGGTTGGAAGGTGCAGTATTGTACCTTCCACTTGAACTATGGTTGAACCTGGAGGAAAACGGATTTATCATCTAGGAGTATCCGCACCCGTCCAAACGGTTGAGATCTCCAAAAAATCTTTCCTGGCGGTATTTTCGCATCCTAATACCGGCTGCCTGGCACCCGACGTTCCGGAAAAAATCAGGAGTAAAAATATGGCGAGATATGAGGAAATATCCATAAATACTTCAGGAAAGGACGGCGAAGAAGCTGAAAAAAATGCCAAATCAAAAAAACGCTTCTGCCAAAATTGTCAAACGGAGCTTGAATTTTCTTACCTAGTTGATCTTAAATGATCCATTACTCCCACTCCATCGTCCCCGGAGGCTTGGTGGTGATGTCATAAACAACCCTGACAACCTCAAATACCTCGGTAGTGATCCTCTCGGAGATTCTCTGCAAGACCTCATAAGGCAACCTCGACCAATCGGCTGTCATCGTGTCTTTAGATTCGATGGCGCGGATGGCGATGGTTTCTCCATACTTCCTTTCGTCTCCGACGACGCCCGTAGTCTTTATTCCGGTAAAAATCGCAAAAGCCATCCAGGTTTTCTCGTATAGGCCGGCCTTTTTTATCTCTTCAACGACAATCGTGTCGGATCTTTTCAAAATATCCAACTTTTTTTCCGTTACCTCGCCGATGACGCGGACAGCCAAACCAGGACCCGGAAAAACATGGCGGTAAATAATCTCTTCTGGGAACTTCAACTGCTTGGCTATTTCCCTCACTTCGTCCTTATACAACGTCCTCAAGGGCTCGATTATTTTGAAACCGTGTTTTTCCGGCAAGCCTCCGACGTTGTGATGGGTTTTGATTTTGTGTGAATGTTTCGTCCCCTGGCTTTCGATAACATCCGGATAGATTGTTCCTTGAATTAAAATTTTTTGTTTACCCTGAGTTCTTCGACTACGCTCAGGATAAACGAATCGAAGGGCTTCCCTTTCGAAAACCCTGATGAAAGTTTCTCCTATCCTTTTCCTTTTTTCTTCGGGATCAATTACACCTTTCAGCGCCTTTAAAAAATCTTTTTTGGCGTCGACAACCGAGAGTGGCAACTTCAATTTATTTTTAAGATTATTCCTAACCTCCTCGGTCTCACCTTTTCTCATCAACCCGGTGTCAACATAGAAACAAGACAGATTCTTGCCGATCACTTCATGAGTCAGATAAGCCGCCAGGGTCGAATCAATTCCGCCAGATAAGGCACAAACGGCTTTTTTTGTGCCGATGTTGATTTGAAGATAGTCTTTTATTTCAGCGATCTTCTCTTGACCGACCTTCTGGTTTTCCCGGCAGATCTTAAAAAGGAAGTTTCGTAAAATATCTAAGCCATATTGAGTGTGATAGACTTCGGGATGAAACATGACGGCATAAATTTTTTTGGTTTCGTCGGCGAAAGCGGCGTGTTTGACCGTATCTGTTGAGCCGACGTTCATCATGCCTTTGGGCAGAACTACCACCTGGTCAAAATGACTCATCCAGACGGTGAAACGATTTTTATTTTTCTCCCAACCGGAAAACAGCAAACAATCCTTTTTTAAAGTAAAGTTGGTCCGGCCGTACTCTTTTCTTTTTCCCGAGGATACTTGGCCACCCAACACTTGACCGATTACCTCCAAACCATAGCAGATGCCAAGAACCGGTATTCCCAAGCCAAAAACTCTTTTGTCGACTAATAGCGCCTTCCTGCCGTAGACCGAGGCCGGTCCGCCAGACAAGATGATCCCTTTCGGCCGGCTTTTTTTTATCGCGGCTAGGGCATGTTGCGGCAGGACGATTTCTATGCCGACACCCAAATCCCTGATGCGACGGCCGATCAAATGGGTCGTTTGTGAACCAAAATCTATAATGGTTATCATCGCAAATTTTCTACTTTAAAAAATAAATCTACCTCTTTTTCTGGCAATCCGATTTTTTTTAAACGGAGTCTGGCGTCACTGGCGGTCATGCCGTTATTCAGCCACTTTTTTGCCAAACCGACAATCCCTTCTCTTCTCTCGTGGGGAAAGATGATCCATGACGGCGTCTCAAAACCATAAAAATCCGGCACGAATTTGGAGTGGGGTTTGTGGAAAAGGGTCGCCGTTTTGACGCTTTTTACGTTATAAAAATCAAGATATTTGAGCGACCAGATCAAACTTTGTCCGGTGTCGTCGACGTCGTCGAAAAACAGGACTCTTTTTTTATCAAGAGCGACCGTCAAGGGCAGCTCGAGTCGCGGCTTTGACAAAATTTTTCCCGGCTCGACGTCGTCGTATAAAGAAAGCTTAAAACTGTGAATTTCATCGATATTCAAGATGTCCGCCATCGTTCTTGACCAAGTCCAACCGCCTTTGGCCAAGGTAATCAGGCAGTCAAACTTCAAATCGCTTTCCAGAATCTCGGCGCCCAAATTAAGATATAACTCGCCCATCTCCTCCCAAGTCGGAGCAATATAGCTCCAAGTCTCGTCCTTGAACTTGGTGACTTTGAAATCTATTTTGAACGGCTTATATGAAATATTGGTCATAATAAAAAAATTGTCCCAAAATTTTTGGTCTTGTCAAATGGTTTTTACAACTCGGCGACGTTATGGCTTTTACTTTCCCTGAAACCCGCTTCGGTGATTTTGACGAAGACGGCGTTTTTCCAAAGCTGGGGAATCGTTTTGGCATTACAGTAGCTCATCCCGCTTTTTAATGCCCCGGTCAGTTGATAAACGACGTCGGAAACGTGGCCTTTGTAAGGCACCATTGCCTCGACGCCTTCGGGAACGATGGTATTCAACTGTTGCTCGGTGGTATTTTCCAGCTCGATCTTCCGGTCGGCTGTCGCCAAAAACGATGCGCTGCCGCGGTGTACCTTGAATTTCATTCCCTTTCTCATGATGATCCCGCCCGGCGACTCATCGGTACCGGCAAACCAACCGGCCAACATGCAGGTCGAAGCACCGGCTGCCAAAGCTTTAGTCATATCTCCCGGATAGTTGGTTCCTCCGTCGGCGATGACGGGGACGCCTTTCTTCTTCGCGACAACAGCACATTCCGATACCGCGGTAAACTGCGGGACGCCGACTCCGGCGACGATTCTCGTCGTACACAAACCGCCGGGACCGATACCGACTTTGACGGCATCAACTCCCATGGCAATCAAATCCTTGACGCCCTCGGCTGTCGCCACGTTACCTCCGATCAAATCGACGTTCTTAAATTTTTGACGGAGGCTTTTTATGGCTCTCAAAGCGACGTCGTTGTGACCGTGGGCAACGTCGACGACGATGACATCGCAGCCAGCGGCAATTAAAGCTTCTGCTCGTTCGATATAGTCTTTGACGACGCCGACAGCCGCTCCAACCAGATAACGGCCATGGTTGTCTTTGGTTGAATATGGGAATTTTTCATAGTTATGGATTGCCCTAGCAGTGATTAAACCTTTCAAATTCCCTTCCCGATCGATCAAAGGCAGTTTTTCGACCTTTTTATCGCTGAATATTTTTTTGGCGTCGCTTATCTTTATGCCGATTTTCGCCGTAATCAAACTTTTCAAAGGCGTCATCATCTCCCCCACCTGGGAATCCATATTTTCCTCAAACGAATAGTCCCTTCTGCTTAAGATACCCAAAAGCTTGTTTTTGACGTCGACTACCAAAAATCCGTCAACGCCGTTTTTCTTGGCTTTGTTGACAACCTTTTTTAGAGGAGTCTCGGGAGTAATGGTATAAGGGTTGCCCAAAATAAAGCCTTCGTTCCTCTTGACTTTCTTGACCTGTTCGACCTCCTCTTCGATAGTCATGAAACGATGGATGATGCCGATACCGCCTTCCCTAGCCAAGGCGATCGCCATGTCCGCCTCGGTCACCGTATCCATATTGGCCGATATGAAAGGAATGTTGATGGAAATGTGGCGCGTCAACTTGGTCTTCGTCGACACGTCGGCCCGGTGATCGACATAAGATCTTTGCGGAACTAGTAAAACATCGTCATAAGTCAAACCCTCATTT